>JBPCRP010000066.1:0-7106 GCA_050996715.1 Propionibacteriaceae bacterium | reverse complement strand
GTGACCTGCAGCAGGACCCGGTTGTCGGGATCCATCGTGGTGTCCCACAGCTGGTCAGGGTTCATCTCACCCAGACCCTTGTAGCGCTGGATCTTGTTGTCCCGCGGCAGTCGCTTGCCCTCCTCAGCCCCGACCCGCAACAGGGCGTCGCGCTCGGCGTCGGTGTAGGCGAGCTCGTGGGGGGCGTTGGTCCAGTTGATCTTGAACAGCGGCGGCTGGGCAAGGTAGACGTGACCCGCCTCGATCAGCGGCCGCATGAACCGGAACATCAAGGTCAGCAGCAACGTGCGAATATGGGCACCGTCGACGTCGGCGTCGGCCATCATCACGATCTTGTGGTAGCGCAGCTTCGCGACGTCGAAGTCGTCGTGCACACCGGTGCCGAGGGCCGAGATGATCGCCTGGACCTCGCGATTCTCCATGATCTTGTCGATCCGCGCCTTTTCGACGTTGAGGATCTTGCCCCGGATCGGCAGGATCGCCTGGATCCGCGGATCGCGTCCACCCTTCGCCGAACCACCAGCCGAGTCGCCCTCGACGATGAAGACCTCGCACTCCTCGGGGTTGGTCGACTGGCAGTCGCTCAGCTTGCCCGGGAGACCACCACCACCCAGCAGACCCTTGCGGTTGCGGGCTGCCTCGCGCGCCTTCCGGGCGGCGATCCGGGCGATGGCCGCAGCCTGGCCCTTGCGGACGATCTGCTTGCCTTCACTGGGGTTCTGTTCGAACCAGGCCCCGAGCTCGGCGTTGGTCACCTGCTGCACGAACGACCGCGCCTCGGTATTGCCGAGCTTGGTCTTGGTCTGACCCTCGAACTGCGGCTCGGCGAGCTTGATCGAGATGATCGCGGTCAGCCCCTCACGGATGTCGTCGCCGGAGAGCTTGTCCTCCGGCTTCTTGATCAGGCCCCACGTCTCGCCCCACTTGTTGGCGGTGTAGGTGAGGGCCGAGCGGAAGCCCTCTTCGTGGGTGCCGCCCTCGTGGGTGTTGATCGTGTTGGCGAAGGTGTGCACCGACTCGTTGTAGGAGGCGTTCCACTGCATCGCAAGCTCGAGGCTCATGCCCGAGCCGGGTCGTTCCGCGTCGACCGCGATCACCGTGGGGTGGATGGTCTCCTTGGTGCCGACGAGGTATTTGACGTAGTCGATCAGACCGTCGGCGTAGCAGAAGGTGTCGGTGTGCGGCTTGCCCTCGTCGTCGACCCGGTCGGGCCGCTCGTCGGTGATAGTGATGGTCAGGCCCTTGTTCAGGAACGCCATCTCGCGGAACCGCGCCGACAGGGTCTCGTAGGAGTAGACGGTCGTCTCGAAGATGTCCGGGCTGGCCCAGAAGGTCACCGTCGTGCCGGTCTCGTCGCTGGCCTCGTGCTGCTCCAGCGGCCCGTCGGGGTCACCGAGGGAGAAATCCTGGGTCCAACGGAACCCGTCGCGCCGGATGTCCACGTGCAGGTGGCTCGACAGGGCGTTGACCACCGAGACGCCGACGCCATGCAGGCCGCCTGACACCTTGTACCCGCCGTCGCCGAACTTGCCGCCGGCGTGCAGCACCGTCAGCGCGAGGGTGACGGCGGGAATGCCCTCCTTGGTGTGGTTCTTCACCGGGATGCCGCGGCCGTTGTCGGCCACCTTGATGCCGCCGTCGGCCATGATCCGCACGTCGATGGTGTCGCAGTAACCGGCCAGCGCTTCGTCCACCGCGTTGTCGACCACCTCTTGGACCAGGTGGTGCAGGCCACGCTCGCCGGTCGAACCGATGTACATCCCCGGGCGCTTGCGCACCGCATCGAGGCCCTCGAGGACCGTGATCGAATCCGAGTCGTAGGTCTGAGGACGGCCGTCGTCGGGGGCCGGCACACTCACCGAATGACCGGTGGCCTCCGAGGTTCCGAGCTCGCCCTCCGGGCGTGCACCGTCCGAACGGTGACCGTTCACGTTTGGGCGGTTCGGGGCGGGGGTGTGGTTCGGATCCGTCACCTGCGTCGTGCTCCTGTTCACACGGGTGCCGTCCTTTGAGTCTGCTGAAGCGGACCCGAAGGACGGCACGATTTGTCAGGTGAATACTACCGCGCCGCCTCGAAATCCACGTCTCCGTGACGACCTCGGTGGACAACCAACGGGCCCGTGGGGGGCTTCTATGCCGTTCCTGGCGTGCGAGGGGGGGTGTCGTCGTCAAGGGATACGCACCCCGGGCCTGCTGGAGCCTGTTGAGGCCCTGCACGACCTCGATCCTGCGATCCCGACCGACGCCGGATTCACCGCCGCGGAGGGGTCACGATCGCGGGCGCAGCCGCTCGGCACCTGATGGATCGGCTCGACTTAGAGTCGGTGGCGACGCCCGAGCGAGGAGGACCGATGACGCAGTGGTTGTGCGCGACGTGCGCGGTGGAGTACCCCCCGAGCGCGTCGCCACCGACGGTCTGCCCGATCTGCAGCGACGACCGGCAATACGTCCGCCCGTCCGGCCAGCGCTGGACCTCCCTGGAGGAGCTGACGGCCGCCGGGCACCGCGGTCAGGTGACCGAGGTCGAGCCCGGCCTGCTGGGCGTCAGCATCGAGCCGTCGGTGGGGATCGGCCAACGGGCCCTGCTGGTCCAGACGCAAACCGGCAACCTGCTGTGGGACCCGACCGGCTACGTCGACGCCGCGCTGGTGGCCCGGGTGGCCGAGGTCGGTGGCGTCGCCGCGGTCGCATCCAGCCACCCGCACATGTTCGGCGCCCAGACCACGTGGGCGCACGCGTTCGGGGACGTGCCGATCTGGGTGTGCGCCGTCGACGCCACCTGGGTCCAGCGGACCGACCCGCTGATCCGCTCCTGGAGCGAGCCCACCGAGGTGTTACCCGGGGTCACGTTGCACCGGATCGGCGGCCACTTTCCCGGCAGCGCGGTGGCTCACCTGATCGGGGCCGACGGGGCGGGCGTCCTGCTCACCGGGGACACGGTGGCAGGTACCCCCGACGAGCACTGGGTGTCGTTCCTGCGCAGCTACCCGAACAAGGTGCCGCTGTCGGCGGCGGTGATCACCGCCATGGCGGAGCGGCTGCTCGCGCTGCCGTTCGACCGGTTGTACGACAACTTCGGCGGCCGGGTCGCCGCCGACGCGTCGACGTGGGTCCGCCGGTCCGCCGACCGCTACGTGGGGTGGGTCCGGGGCGACTTCGACCACCTCACCGGCACCTGAACGACTACTCGACCCAGGTTCTGTCGCTCAGCACGGGAGATCGCCCGGGCGGGGTGGGTGACCCCCCGTTGACACGAGGGAACGGGCGGGGGATGCCCGTTCCCTCGGTCAGAAGCTGGCGTCCCCCAACTCCTGAGCGGAGCGTAACCGGTGTCGGGGGGTCCGGCCGGGAAAACCGCCGGAGAACCTGACCTCAGTGTGCGCGCGCGTTCGGCTGCCCGGTCAGCCGTAGGTGTCCCGCGGACCGCGGCCGTCGCGGACGCTGCGCCGGCCCTTCTTCCACGACGGGATAATCGGCCCGAGCACGGTGACCCGGGTGACCGTGCCGTCCCCCAGCGCCTCGTTGAGCTTGGCCACCAGCTGGGGGGCCATCGCCCGGATCGAGGAGGCCCAGACCGTCGCATCGGCCTGGACGGTGAGGACCCCGTCGGCGTACCCGACCGGGGTCACGTGCTGGGCGTTCATCGGACCCACCAGGGCGGGCCAACGACCCAGCACGGTGGCGACGTTGACCTCGGTTGACCAGCCCCGGCTCTCCACCAGCCGGTTCATGGCGTGGGACAGGGTCTGCGGGTCCCGGTCGTCCGGATGCGCTCCACTGGAGCGCGGCGGGACGGGGTCGGCCCGACGGGCCTTGCGCCACCGGACGGCGCGGGTCGAGCCACTGACCGCCCGGGCCATGATCCGGGCCAGGTCGAGCCCCTCGGGCACGTGCTCGGGCGGGCTCGCGTCCGCTGCGGGGTCACGGGCGGGAGGGATGTCGCCCGGATCCGGCGGCAGCTCACTCATCGGCCTGCACCTTTCCCGCGGCCACGGTGAACCGTGCCCCTCGCAGCACGTCGGGGACGTCGGCGCCCACGGCGGCGGTCACCAGCACCTGTTCCGCGTCGACCACTCCCCCGGCCAGCCGCGCGCGACGAGTCACGTCCAGCTCGGCGAACACGTCGTCGAGCAGCAGCACCGGTTCCATCCCGTCGGAGCGCAGCAGCTGGAAGCTGGCCAGCTTGAGCGACAGCGCCAGCGACCAGGACTCCCCGTGACTGGCGTAGCCCTTGGCCGGCAGGTCGCCGAGGGTGAGTACGACGTCGTCGCGGTGCGGCCCGACCAGCGACACCCCCCGCCGGATCTCCTCGGGCCGACGCTCGGTCATAGCCAGGCGCAACTCCTCGGCCAGCTCCTCACGCCCGGCGTCGGGGGCGACCTCGAGGGCGGTCTTGTAGTCGGCGGTGGCGAGGTTGTTGGTGGGGGCGATGTCGGCGTAGGCCTTGGCCACGTGCGGCACCAGGTCGGTCAAGGTGACGAACCGAGCGTGCATCACCTCGGCCCCGAGCCGCGCGAGCTGGTCGTCCCAGACGTCGAGGGTGCTGGCCGCGTACGCGTCGGGCCGGCCGGCCCCCCGCCGTCCCGAGAGCGTCTTGAGCAGGGCGGAACGCTGTCGGAGCACCTTGTCGTAATCGGCGCGGACCCCACCCAGCCGGGGCCAGCGGGCGGCGATCAGGGCGTCGAGGTAGCCGCGGCGCTCGCTCGGGTCCCCCTTGACGAGGCTGAGGTCCTCGGGGGAGAACAGCACCGTGCGCAGGGCCCCCAGCAGGTCGCGCGCGCGGCTCAGCGGTGACCGGTTCAGCCGGGCCCGGTTGGCCCGACCCGGGGTGATCTGAATTTCCAGCTGCAGACGTCGTGGGTCATCCAGCCCGGCCTGTACCCGGGCCCGGACGATCGCCTGCTCGGCCCCCGCCCGCACCAGCGGAACCTCCGAGGACACGCGGTGCGAGCCGAGGGTGGCGAGGTAGTCGATCGCCTCGATCAGGTTGGTCTTGCCCTGACCGTTGGCCCCGATGAACGTCGTCACCCCAGCCGTCAGCGGCAGCTCGACCGCGGCGTAGGACCGGAAGTCCGCCAGCTGCAGATGGTCGACGAACACCCGCCCAGCGTACGGCCGACCGGCGCGGTGTCGGCGTCGCGAGCACGTCGCCGGCCGACGAGCTGGGCCTAGCTCTTCGACTCGACCCTGTCGGCCTTCTCGCCACCGGCCTCCAGAGAGTCGCCGGCCGGGAGCTCCTGGTGCCCACCGAACTGCTGCCGCATGGCCGAGAGCACCTGGTTGGCGAAGTGGTCGTTGTCGCGGGAGGCGAAGCGCTCGAACAGCGCGGCAGCCAGCACCGGCGCCGGCACGCCCACGTCGACCGCGGCCTTGACCGTCCAGCGACCCTCCCCGGAGTCGGAGACCCGTCCCGCAAGCCCCTCGAGCTCGGGGTTGGACTGCAGCGCGGCGGCCGTCAGGTCGAGCAGCCAGGAGGAGATCACCGAGCCGCGACGCCAGAGCTCGGCGACCTTGGCCGTGTCGACGTCGAACTGGTAATACTCGGGTTCCTCCATCGGTGCGATCTCGGCGGAGTGCTCGGCGGCCTTGATGCCGGAGTCAGCATTGTGCAAGATGTTGAGACCCTCGGCGAAGGCGGCCATGATGCCGTACTCGATGCCGTTGTGGACCATCTTGACGAAGTGGCCCGCGCCGGACGGACCGCAGTGCAGATAGCCCTGCTCCTCGGCCGCGAGCTCGCCGTTGCGGCCCGGGGTGCGCTCGATCTCGCCCGCGCCCGGAGCAATCGTCTTGAGGACCGGGTCGATGATGTCGACCGCGTAGTCGTCACCACCGACCATCAAGCAGTAGCCGCGCTCGAGGCCGAAGACGCCACCACTGGTGCCGATGTCGACGTAGTGCAGTCCCTTCTCCTTGAGCTTCTTGGCCCGGCGGACGTCGTCGCGGTAGTTGGAGTTGCCGCCGTCGATCACGATGTCGCCGTCCTCGAGGAGCTCGGCGACCTCGTCGACGGTCCGCCCGGTGATCCCGGCCGGGATCATCACCCAGACGACCCGAGGGGTCGTGAGCTTGCCGACGAACTCCTCGAGGGTGTTGCCGCCGGAGGCGCCTTCGGCCTCCAGCGTGGCGACCGATTCGGCGTTGACGTCATAGACGACGCATTCGTGGCCGTCGCGCATCAACCGACGGACGATGTTGGCGCCCATCCGTCCCAGTCCAATCATTCCCAGCTGCATGACCTCAACCCCAATCGTTTGGAAGTTCGTCGGAAGAACGTGCCGGCACGGCGCCGTGGTCGACTCCGTGCCGGATCGATGGCTAGGTCGGCAGCCGCATCAGCATGATGACGTGGCGGTAGTCGCCCAGCGGATCCCCGCCCGGCTCGGCCCGCCCCGTCAGCAGGCAGGGCTTGCCCGGGGCGGTGAAGGCGAAGTTAACGTACGGCGTGTCGAAGACCCCGAGCGCGTCCAGCAGGTAGGTCGGGTTGAAACCCGCCGCCTCGAGCTGGGGGACCGAGCTGTCGATCTGGTCGACCGTCGCCTCCAGCGCCTCAGACGCCTGCGCCTGGTCGCCGGTGGCCGCCTCGAGGGTGACTGAGCCGTCGCCCAACAGCATCCGCAACGAGGTGTTGCGCTCGGCGACCAGTGACACCCGACGGGCGGCGGCGATCAGGTCGCTGGTGTGGAGGCAGACGTCGGTGGCCGCCGCCGCGTTCATGATGTGGCGGACCTTGGGGAACTCACCGTCCAGCAGCCGGGTGGTGGTGTGCCGGCGCCCCGCCGAACCGCTCCCCTCGAAGCCGATGATGCCGTCGCCGGCGCCACCGGACCCGCTGGAGGCCAGGCTCAAGCTGACCTGCTCCCCGGCGGTCATCGACCGGGCGGTGTCCGCCAGCACCTTCGCAGGAACCAAGGCGGTGGCCGACACGTTCGTCGAGGTCGGTGACCAGGTGAGCTCCTTGAGCGCCATCCGGTAGCGGTCGGTGGCGAGCAGCGACACGGTGTCGCCCTCGATCTCGATCCGGACCCCGGTGAAGACGGGCAACAGCTCGTCGGGAGCGAAAGCGAAAACAACCTGGGCGACCGCATGCGCGAACTCGTTTCTCG
>JBPCRP010000062.1:0-5707 GCA_050996715.1 Propionibacteriaceae bacterium | reverse complement strand
CGTGTTTCCGCTGCTGACTGCCGCAGGGGTTTGGTTTCCGCGGGGCCGCCGGCCGGTGGCCACGCTGCTCGCCACCGTCGGCGTGGTCACCCTCGTCGCCATCACGGCGAGTTTCGGCAGCTGGTGGTGCCGCTGGCCACGCCCGTCGTCTTCGCCGCGATCGCGTTGATCCGGCGGCTGCCCGGGCAGAGTCGGGTCCGTCGCGCGTCGAGCCACGCCCTGGCCCGGGTCGGCTGGGTGGCCGGCGTGGCGGTGCTGGTGGTGGCGGCGTTCGTCTCGACGCCGTGGGTACCCCGGGAAGAGATCGAGACCACCGACGGCACCGTCAGCGGGTACGTCCTGAGCGTGGACCCGGGCTACCTCAATGTGCTCACCGACGAACACGAGTTCGTGATCCTGGTCAGCAGCGAGGTGCGCTCCGGCCGCTGAGGCCGTCGCCACCCGGCGCCGTTCGGCCCGGTTCGACGACAGAGCTCAGTCTGCGGTGGGCAGCAGGCCGCGGCGGTCCTCGGCGATGGAGGAGTGGCTGGACATTCCGCCGTCGACGACCAGGACCTGCCCGGTGAGGTAGCGCGACTCGTCGGAAGCCAGGAACAGCATGGTCTGGGCAATGTCCTCGGGGTCGCCGATGAAGGGCAGCGCGTTGTGGCCCCGGATGGCTTCGATCGACTCGGCGGACAGGTTGTCTCGCAGGGCCGGGGTCATCACCGCCCCAGGGGCGACGGCGTTGCACCGCACCTGGCGGGAGCCGTACTGGGTGGCCACGTACTGCGTCAGACGGATCACGGCGGCTTTGGCCGTCCCGTAAGCCACCTGGAGAAAGTCGCCGGAGAGGCCACCGACCGACGCGGTGTTGATGATCGATCCCCCGCCGGCCGCGATCAGGTGCGGCAGAGCGGCCCGACAGCCGATGACGGTGCTCCGCACGTTCAGCCGCATCACCCGGTCGAACTCGTCCAGGTCCAGCCGCAGGAGATCCAGATCTTTGCGCGGGTTGCTTCCGCCGACGTGGTTGCACATCACGTGCAGTGCGCCGAACTCCCCGACGGCCGCCTCGACCAGGGCCACCAGCGACTCCTCGGCCATGGCATCGACCGCAACCCCCACCGCGCGACCGCCACGACTGCTGATCTCCGCCGCCGCGGCGACGGCCTGATCCCCGTCGAGGTCGCCGATCGCCACGGCAGCGCCTTCGGCCGCCAGGAGCCGGCTGGCGGCGAGTCCGATCCCACTGGCGCCGCCGGTGATCACAGCCACCTTGCCCTCGACTCGACCCATCACGACCTTCGGCTCGACCTCGTGCTCGTGGTCACAGGTTGATCATGTGGCCGGCGACGCCCTCGATGGCCTCCTTGAGAGCCTCGGAGAGGGTTGGATGCGCATGGATGTTGCGCGATACCTCGTGTGCGGTGAGGTCCCACTGCTGGGCCAGCGTCAGCTCAGGTAGCAGCTCGGTGACGTCCGGGCCGATCAGGTGGGCGCCGAGCAGCTCGCCGTAGGTCGCGTCGGCGACGATCTTGACGAAGCCGGTCGCGTCGCCCAGACCCCAGGCCTTGCCGTTGGCCGAGAACGGGAACTTCGCGACCTTGACGTCGTACCCCTTCTCTTTGGCCTGCGCCTCGGTGTAGCCGAAGGAGGCGACCTGCGGCTGACAGTAGGTCGCCCGCGGGATCATGTCGTAGTTGATCGCCATCGTCTCGACCCCGGCGATCGTCTCTGCCGCCACCACGCCCTGCGCCTCCGCGGTGTGGGCGAGCATCAGCTTGGCCGTCACGTCACCGATGGCGAAGATGTGCTCGACGTTGGTGCGCATGAAGTCGTCGATGGCGACCGCCCCGCGCTCGGTGAGCTCGACGCCGACCTTGTCCAGGCCGTATCCCTCGACGCGAGGCTTGAAGCCGATGGCCTGCATCACCTTGTCGGCCTCGATCACCTGGGACTCGCCACCCTTGGCCGGGCTGACGGTGACCGAGACCTTGTCCCCGGTGTCCTCGATGGACTCGACCTTGGTGGAGGTCAGCACCTTGACGCCGAGCTTCTTGTACGCCTTGGCGAGCTCGGCGGAGACCTCCGGGTCCTCCAGCGGCACCATCCGGTCGAGGAACTCCACGATGGTCACCTCGACGCCGTAGTTGCTGAGCACGTAGCCGAACTCGGCTCCGATGGCCCCGGCACCGGCGATGATGATCGAGCCCGGCAGATCGTCAGTCATGATCTGCTCTTCGTAGGTCACGACCCGTTCCGACAGCGACGTGCCGGGCAACAGCCGGGTGGTCGCGCCGGCCGAGAGGATGCAGTAGTCGAACGTCAGCGTCTGGTCGCCGTCGGAGCCGGACACCTGGATCGTGTGCGGGTCGGTGAACTCACCCCAGCCGTGCACCTCGGCGATCTTGTTCTTCTTCATCAGGAAGTGCACGCCCTTGACCATCCGGTCGGCGACCGAGCGCGAGCGCTTCCACGCCTTGCCGAAGTCCATGGTCACGTCACCGACGATCCCGAAGGTGTCCTTCTCTTTGGTCAGCACGTGGGCGAGCTCGGCGTTGCGCAACAGCGCCTTGCTGGGGATGCACCCGACGTTGAGGCAGACGCCGCCCCAGTACTTCTCCTCGACCACCGCGACCGTGAGGCCGAGTTGCGAGGCGCGGATGGCGGCGACGTAGCCGCCGGGGCCACCACCGAGGACGACGACGTCAAAGTGTTGGGACATGGCGCTTACTGTAGAAGAACTCTGCGCCGGGCGGCCACCGAGGTCGGCCGCCGCGCCCGGGTCGATGCAAGAAATATCTCGTATATGAGTTATTGTCGTCCCCGTGACTGACACCAGCCTCGACCTGATCGGCGGTCTGATCCGGGATGCGCGCAAGCACCGGGGGATGACGCAGGTCCAACTTGCCACCCGGCTCGGCACAAGTCAAAGTGCGGTGCACCGCATCGAAGCCGGCAACCAGAACGTCAGCGTGGACATGATCAGCCGGATCGCGAAGGCACTCGACGCCCCGATCATCTCGGTCGGCCCGGCCGGCCCCATCCACCTGCGCGTACAGGGCGGGACCCGGCTGAGCGGCTCGATCCCGGTGCGATCGTCGAAGAACGCGGCCGTCGCGCTGCTGTGTGCGAGTCTGCTGAACCGAGGCCGTACGGTGATCCGCGGCATCGCCAAGATCGAGGAGGTCAATCGCATCCTCGAGGTGCTGACCTCGATCGGGGTCGCGGCCACCTGGTCCTCCGACGGCAACGACTTGACCCTGGTCCGGCCCGAGAAGCTCGACCTCGAGGCGATGGACATCGAGGCGGCGCGTCGGACGCGCAGCGTGATCATGTTCCTCGGCCCGCTGCTGCACTCCTACACGAGCTTCCAACTGCCGTACGCCGGGGGCTGCGACCTGGGTGCCCGCACGATCGAGCCGCACCTGCAGGTGCTACGCCGCTTCGGTCTCGACGTCGTCCCGACCGACGGATTCTACAACTGCACCGTCGACGAGTCGGTGGAGCCGACCCGGCCGATCGTGCTCACCGAGCGCGGCGACACCGTGACCGAGAACGCCCTGCTCGCCGCCGCCATGACGCCGAGCACCACCATCATCCGTAACGCCAGCCCCAATTACATGGTCCAGGACCTGTGCGTGTTCCTCACCGCCCTCGGGGTCGAAATCGACGGGATCGGCACCACCACCCTCAAGGTGACGGGTCGCCGGGACATCTCCGCCGACGTCGAGTACCACCCCAGCGAGGATCCGATCGAGGCGATGAGCCTGCTCACCGCGGCCATCGTCACCGGGTCGGACCTCACCGTGGAGCGGGCGCCGATCGAGTTCCTCGAGATCGAGCTCGCGATCCTGGAGGAGATGGGGCTCGACTTCGACGTCACCCCGGAGTATTTCGCGGCCAACGGACACACTCGGCTGGTGGACGTCACCGTCCGGCCGTCGGTGCTGACCAGCCCGATCGACAAGATCCACCCGATGCCGTTCCCCGGGCTGAACATCGACAACCTGCCGTTCTTCGCGGTCATCGCGGCCACGGCGACCGGGGCGACGATCATCCACGACTGGGTCTATGAGAACCGGGCGCTCTACCTGACCGAGCTCAACAAGCTCGGCGCCCAGGTGCAGTTGCTCGACCCGCACCGGGTGATCGTCACCGGACCGACCCGTTGGCGCGGCCGTGAGGTCATCTGTCCGCCGGCGCTCCGGCCGGCCATGTGCATCCTGCTGACCATGCTCGCGGCTCGCGGCACCTCGATCCTCCGCGACGTCTACGTGATCAACCGAGGCTATGAGGATCTGGCCAACCGCCTCAACGCCGTCGGCGCCAACATCGAGGTCTTCCGCGACTGAGGCGGGCCGGGGCCTGCCCGAGCCGATCGGTTTCCCACGTTTACGCCGATCGGTTTCCCACGTATGCGTGGGAAACCGTCACTGTCCACGGCAAATTTGCCGTGGAAAGCAACTGTTTCCCACGTATACGTGGGAAACCACCATGGCCTCAGCGCAGGCGGGTGACCGGGAAGGTGTGGGACGGGCGCGCGATCTCGTCCTGGGCCCGGACCAGCTCGAGTTCGCTCGATCCGGACTGCACGGTGGCGTGCAGCACAGCGTGGACCACCGCCGCCGTCTGAGCCAGGGCGGCGCCCGGGTCGCCCGACTCGAGCAGGCTGGCCAGAAACATCGCGGCCGTCAGGTCGCCGGCCCCGTTGAACGTCCGGGGCAGCAGCGGGGTGGTGACGCCCCAGGCCCCGGTCCCGTCGACCACGACCATGTCCAGGGTGCCGGTGATCGCGTCCTTGTGCACGACGCTGGTCACCAGCACGGTCCGGGGCCCTAACGAGCGGGCGGCCTCAGCCGCGTCCAGGGCATCGTCCAGGGTGGCGGTCGTATGGCCGGTGAGGTATTCGAGCTCGAACTGGTTCGGGGTGATGATGTCGGCGGCCGGTACCACCGTGGAGCGCATGAACTCGGGGATGTCGGGGCGGACGAAGAATCCCCGGCCGACGTCACCCATCACCGGGTCGCAGCAGTAGACCGCGTCCGGGTTGCGTGCCTTGGTCAGCTGCACCACCTGCAGGATCGCCGCCCCGATGTCCTCACCGCCCTGGAACCCCGACAGCACTGCCGTCGCCCGACCGAGCACGCCACGCTCGTCGATGCCCTGGACGACGTCGGTCACGTCCGCGGCGCTCAGCATCGGGCCGCGCCAGTCGCCGTACCCGGTGTGGTTGGAGAACTGGACGGTGGACACCGGCCAGACCTCGATCCCGCGCCGCATCAGCGGAAAGACCGCGGCGGAGTTCCCCACGTGGCCGTAGGCCACGGACGACTGAATCGACAAGATGGTGCTCACGGGCGGGATTGTCCTCCATCGCGCCGGCCCGCCGCGCGACGCCGCCAGCCCCGGAAGCCGCCAGCCCGCCGCAGCCGTCGCGGCTGCGCGTCGTCCCCCGAGCGCACCCACCGATTCGCCGGCTGAGCAGCCGAGCACCCCACGTTCGCGTACTACAGTGGCCGCCATGACGGCCGGTGCGCAGGAGTGGGAGCAGCCGATCCCCGACTCGCACCCCCCACTCCGCGACGCGTCGACGCCCGTTCTCCCAGCCCCGCCGTCGGGGTCACCGTCGACGTCGGCTGCACCGAGCGTCCCGGGGGGCGCTCCCCCCCCCAACAAACGCAAAAGACAGCGCCACGCCAACCAAGGCCGACCAACTATGTCC
>JBPCRP010000048.1:0-2584 GCA_050996715.1 Propionibacteriaceae bacterium | reverse complement strand
GGTGAGGACGGCGACCACGACGGCGCCGAGGCGCGGGTGCGGCAGCCCGAGCACGACCACCTGACCGGCCAGCGCAGGACGCAGTACGGCCTCGACGTCGGCGCTGATCACCGTCGCGCCGGCGGTGATCACCGCGTCCCCGCGTCCGGTCACGATCAGGGTCTGGCCGTCGAGCCGGCCGCGGTCGCCCACGGTGGCGAAGTCGTCGCCGGCTCGCCGGAACGGTCCTGGCGTTCCCTCGACGTCACGGCAGACGAAAGCGGAACGGGCCCACAGCTCACCGTCGCGGAGGGCGACGTCGACGCCGGGAAACGGCCGCAGGGTGCTGGCGTCGGTGCCCCAGCCCACGAAGGACAGCTCGGCGGCCCCGTAGTAGTGCTCGACCCGGGCACCGGCCGCCTCGGCCCGGCGGCGGAGTCCCGGTGCCAGCGCGTCGCCCGCGATCACGACCGTCCGGCCCTGCAGGTCGACCTCCTCCTCGAGCAGCCGGTGCAGTGCCGACGGGGTCAGCTGGGCGTGGGTGGCGGCGGCGAGCGTGGGCACGCGGACGGCGCCCACCGCGTCGGCGTGCACGGCGGCGAACAGGTTCATGGTGGCGGTCAGCGGCCCGGGGATCCAGACCCGGGCGGCGGCGTCCAGCCCGGCGAGCTCGCTGACCGCGGCGAACGAGTCCACCCACGACGCGGTCGTCCGGACGACGGTGCGCACCGTGCCCGAGGTGCCCGACGTCGGCAGCGCCACCAGCTCACCCGCACGACGGGCGGCGGCGAAGGCCGCCACCGGGTCCGCGGTGTCGAGGAGGTGGCGCGGGGTCATCACCCGGGGATGGCGACACGCGTCCGGCGACGCTCGCGCAGGAGACCGGGGTAGGCCGCGTGCACCCCCCGAGCCACCAGCGCCGCGAGCACGGCCTTGACGAGGTCGCCGGGCAGGAACACGAGCACGGGCAGCGGCGAGGACCGGGTGACCAGCAGGAACCCGGCGACCCCGAACGCGTACTCGATCACGATGCCGCCGGCCAGGGCCGCGAGGATGCCCGCCCCGAGCCGGTAGACCCCGTTGCGGACCAGACGCTCACTCAGCCACCCGGTGACCAGGGCAGCAAAGGGAAACCCGACCAGGAACCCCACGCTGGGGGCGACGAACACGCCGAGCCCGCCCCGGCCACCGGCCAGCAACGGGAGCCCGATGGCGACCAGCGCGACGAACAGCAGCAGGGCCAGACAACCCCGGCGGGCGCCGAGCACAGCTCCGGCCAGCATCACGCCGAGGGTCTGAGCGGTGATCGGCACCGGGATCACCGGCACGGGGATGGCCGGGACCAGCCCGAGGGCCGCGACGATGCCGGCGAAGATCGCGATCAGGGCCAGCTCACGGGCCGGTCGGCGAGCCCCGGATCGGGTGGTGCGAGTCAACACGGAGCCTCTCTCGAGACGGAGCCGGTAGGTGGTCAGCTGCGGAGTCTAGTGCCGCACCCGGTCCTCGCCTGCCGCCGCTCAGCGTGCCGGTACGGTCTCGGCGTCGACCTCTGGCGGTCGACCCGGGCCACCCTGGCTGTAGTTGCCGATCCGGATCATCTCGCCGTTGCGGACGTACCAGGCCGTGCCGTCGTCGTCGCGCAGCCGGGTGACGCGGAGGCCGATCGCCTCGACGACGCCCGACGCTTCCTTCATGTCCACGTAGTCGCCGATCCCGAGCTGGTCCTCGATCAGGATGAACACGCCGGAAACGAAATCCTTGACCACGTTCTGCAGCCCGAACGCGACGGTCACGGCGACGATCGAGGTGCCGGCGACGATCGAGTTGATGTTGAAACCCAGCTCGGCCAACACCATCACGGCGGTGACGAAGACGAGGACCACCGACACGATGTTGCGGGCCAACGACCCCAGGGCGGTCAGTCGTTGGTCGCGTCGAGCACCGTCGAGACCGGTGGCCCGGCCGGCGATCGTCTCGGCGGTGCGCAACCGGCCCGTCGGCTGGTCGCGTAGGGCGTGGCTGACGGCGCGGTTGATCACCTTGTGCGCGATCGTACGGGCGACCAGGGCCACGATGATCAAGAAGGTGATCCTGATCGGGGCGAAGGCCACCACCTCGGCCACCGTCGTGGGGAACCAGTCAGGCATCCGCGCCCCGCTCGCGCTCGCCGCCGTAGGTGACGCGCCCGGCCCACACCGTGGTCACGACCGGATCCGGCAGGTTCCTGCCGTGATAGGGATTATTGCGCGACAGCGAGGCCGAGGTGGCCCGGTCGACCACGGCACGACGGGTCGGGTCGACGAGCAGCAGGTGGGCCGGCTCACCGACGGTCAGCGGGCGACCCTGCTGACCCAGCCGAGCAATCGTCGCGGGCCGGTGCGACATCGCCTGCGCCACCCCGGCCCAGTCGAGCCGGCCCGGGTCGATCATGGTCTGAACGACCACCGCGAGGGCGGTCTCCAGCCCCAGCATCCCGAACGCCGCTTCGGCGAACGCGTGCTCCTTGTCGTGGCGGGCGTGCGGTGCATGGTCGGTGGCGACGCAGTCGATGGTGCCGTCGGCCGGCACGGCCAAGAGAGCCTCAACATCGACTACGGGCCAGAAC
>JBPCRP010000007.1:0-18499 GCA_050996715.1 Propionibacteriaceae bacterium | reverse complement strand
GGGGTGATCACCGGGCTCGACCTCGACGCCGGGTCCGACTCGGTCGTCGTGCACGCCGGGACGGCCCGGAACGCGCAGGGCGAGGTGATCAGCGCCGGTGGCCGGGTGCTCGCCGCCGTCGGGACCGGCACCGACCTCGATGAGGCCCGGAAGGCTGCGTACGCCCGGATCGCGACGATCCACCTCGACGGGTCATTCTACCGCAGCGACATCGCTGCAGCCGCGGCCCAGGATGCAGCAGGAGTGACAGCATGAGCGTGAGCCCCGACGTCGTACCGAACGTGCTGGCGACCAGGTACGCCTCGACCGCCATGGTGCGGGTGTGGTCGGCCGAGAGCAAGATCATCGCCGAGCGCCGGCTCTGGCTGGCCGTGCTCGCCGCGCAGCGCGACCTCGACGTCGACTTCGGTGGAGCCGACCCCGATTCCGTGATCGACGCGTACACCGCAGTGCTCGATCGGGTCGACCTCGCCAGCATCGCGGCGCGTGAACGGGTGACCCGGCATGACGTCAAGGCCCGGATCGAGGAGTTCAACGCCCTGGCCGGCTTCGAGCACGTGCACAAGGGCATGACCAGCCGCGACCTCACCGAGAACGTCGAGCAGCTGCAGATCGTCTCCTCTTTGAAGATCATCCACGACAAGATCGTCGCGACCGCGGTCCGGCTGACCGGGATCGCGGTCGAGTACGCCGACCGGGCCATGGCCGGGCGCTCCCACAACGTGGCCGCCCAGATCACCACGCTAGGCAAGCGGTTCGCGACTGCCGCCGACGAGCTGCTGGTCAGCTACGACCGGGTCGAGAACCTGCGGCAGCGCTACCCCTTGCGCGGGATCAAGGGACCGGTCGGCACCAGCCAGGACATGCTCGACCTGGTCGGCGGGGACGCGGCCCGGCTTGCCGAGCTGGAGCAGCGGGTCGCCGATCACCTCGGTTTCGCGCACGTCTTCGTCAGCACCGGCCAGGTCTACCCGCGCTCGCTCGACTACGACGTAGTCACCGCGCTCGCCCAGGTCGCGGCCGCGCCGTCCAACGTCGCCACCAGCATCCGGCTGATGGCCGGTCACGAGCTGGTCACCGAGGGTTTCCGCCCGGGCCAGGTCGGCTCCAGTGCCATGCCCCACAAGATGAACACCCGGTCCTGCGAACGGGTCAACGGGTTGTCGGTGATCATCCGCGGCTACGTGTCCATGATCGGTGAGCTCGCGGGCGACCAGTGGAACGAGGGCGACGTGTCGTGCTCGGTGGTCCGTCGGGTCGCGCTGCCGGACGCGTTCTTCGCCCTCGACGGGCTCTTCGAGACCTTCTTGTCGGTGCTCGACGACTTCGGGGCGTTCCCGGCGGTGATCGAGTCCGAGCTGCAGCGCTACCTGCCGTTCCTCACCACCACGAAGATCCTGATGGCCGCCGTCCGCCGCGGAGTCGGTCGCGAGGTGGCGCACGAGGTGATCAAGGAGCACGCGGTCGCGGTCGCGCTGGGGATGCGGGAGACCGGCCATGCCGACAACGACCTGTACGACCGGCTCGCCGCGGACGGGCGCCTCGGTCTCAGCCGGGCCGAGCTCGCCGACCTGGTGAGCGACCCGCTCGAGCTGGCGGGTACGGCCGGCGCCCAGGTTGCCGCCGTCGCCGACCAGGTGAGCAAGATCGCCGCCGCCCATCCGGAGGCGGCCGCGTACCAACCGGGTGAGGTCCTCTAGACGGGTAATGTTTCCAGTGGTAAGTTCTAGCCATGACCTCGGACTACCACCACGGACACCTGCGTCAGGCGGTGCTGGAGCGCGCCGTCGAGGTGATCGGGATCGAGGGGCCGGGCTCGTTCAGTCTGCGTTCGCTCGCCGCAGACCTCGGCGTCAGTCACACCGCGCCGCGCCATCACTTCGGCAGCCGGAAAGGGGTGCTGACCGCGGTTGCCGCCGAAGGTTTCCGGCTGCTGGCCGGGCAGCTGGAGAGTGCCCGGATCACCGGCGGGCTGCTCGAAGCGGGGGTGGCCTACGTCGAGTTCGCCCGCGACCACCCCGCGCACTTCGAGGTGATGTTCTCCCCCAAGCTCTACGACGAGCAGGACGCCGACCTGGTCGCCGCCCGCCAGGTGACGTTCGCCCAGCTCCGCGGCGGGGTCGAGTCGATGGCGGACCTCCGGCCCAGCGAGGACACGGCGGCCTCGATCGTCGCCGCGTGGGCCATCGTGCACGGGATCGCGACGCTCGCCCTCACCGGCAACCTCGACGACGCCGAACTAGCGCCGCTGATCGCGGGCGGCGACCTGCTGGCCATCACCCGCCGCAGTGCCGCGCTGCTCTATCCCGGACCGCCCGCCGGCATCGAACCGGAGCCGCCGCGATGAGCGCCCGAAGACGTCTGCTGCGGGCGGGACTCACCCTCGTGGGATCCACCCTGGTCGTCCTCACCGTCGGTGCCCAGCTCGCACCGGGCTGGTACCCCGCACCCAGCCTGTCCCCCCTCGCCCCGGCCGCTGCTCCGCCGCCGCCGGCCGTCCAGCAGCGACCGGTCGAACGCGAACCGGTGGAGATTGCCGGGGCCACCGGAGCGCTGGCCGGCTGGGTCACTCGACCGGTCGGGACGTCGGAGCTGCTGCCGGGGGTAGTCCTGGTGCCCGGGGCCGGCGCGACCACCCGGGACTCGATGCGGGCCGAAGCCGCGACGCTGGCCGGTGCCGGCGTGGCCGTGATCAGCTACGACAAGCGGGCGGGCTACGGCGCACTGCACCGCGACTACCCCGGCCTCGCCGACGACGCGGTTCGGGCGGCCGACGTGCTCGCGCGGAGTCCGGGGGTGGACGCCCGGCGGATCGGCCTGCTGGGTTTCAGCGAAGGCGGCTGGATCGTCCCGCTGGCCCTACTCGCGCGGCTGAGCCCCGCGGACGGTCTCACTCCTGCGGGATGAGGATCCAGCCAGCGAGGTAGATCAGGATCTGGGGGCCGGGTAGCAGCATGGACACGAGGAAGATCACCCGCACGACGTTGGCGCTCACGCCGAATCGGCGTCCGATGGCTGCGCAGACGCCAGCAACCATCCGGTCGTTGCGGCGCCGGGTGAGGGTGGTCATGAAGTGTCCTTTCGAGATGGTGAGCGTCGACCGGTGCGGCGCGACGCGAACAATGACTCCACAGTGCCGCAACCGGCGGTGCGGTTCCAGTGCCGCCGGGCGCGCCCAGGGCTGTCTCAGGGACTAACCCGGGGTGGCCCGGTCGCCGACCGGTCACGTTCTCCCGCCTGCTGGCGGCGTGTCGGACAAGAGCTGACGCCTCGCGAGGTCGGCCCGGGGTGCGAGATGATGCCCAGCATGATCGCCGGACCCGCCCGTGCCCAGTACGCCGATGCCCTGGGGTTGCCCCTGCTGCATGCCGGCAAGGTCCGCGAGCTCTACGCGTTGGACCCGGCCGCGGGGGAGCGGCTGCTGATGGTCGCGACCGACAACATCTCGGCGTTCGACTTCGTGCTCGCCAGCCGGATCCCCGACAAGGGCGCGATCTTGACTCAGTTGTCGTCGTGGTGGTTCGAGCAGCTGGCCGACCTGGTCGACAACCACGTCGTGTCCGACGACGTGCCGGCGGCCGTGGTCGGCCGGGCCGTGATCTGTGAGCGGCTGACGATGGTGCCCTACGAGTGCGTGGCCCGGGGCTATCTGACCGGGTCCGGCTGGGTCGAGTACCAGGCCGACGGCACGGTGTGCGGGATTGCCCTTCCCCCCGAGCTGCAGGACGGCTCGCGGCTGCCCGAGCCGATCTTCACCCCGGCCACCAAGGCCGATCTGGGCGCGCACGACGAGAACGTGGCGTACGCAGTGGTGGAGGACGACCTCGGACCTCAGCTCGCCGGCCGAATCCGGGACCTGACCCTGGCGGTCTACGGTCGCGCCGAGGCCATCGCCCGGGAGCGGGGGCTCATTCTGGCCGACACCAAGCTCGAGTTCGGCGTCCGGTCCGACGGAACCGTGGTGCTGGCCGATGAGGTGCTGACCCCGGACTCGTCGCGGTTCTGGGACGCCGCGACCTGGGTCCCGGGGTCGCGGTTGGACGCCTTCGACAAGCAGTTTGTCCGCAACTGGCTGCTGCGCGAGTCGGGGTGGGACCGCGCCGCCGGCGACGCGCCCCCGGCCCTACCCGATGACGTGGTCGCGGCCACCCGGGACCGCTACGTCGCGGCGTACGAGCGGCTCGTCGGCCGGCCGTTCGGGCTCTGACGGTTTCCCACGGATACGTGGGAAACAGTTGCTGTCCACGGCAGATCTGCCGTGGACAGTGCGGAGTTCCCACGCATACGTGGGAAACCGACACAGCCACCCGGACTCGGTAGGATCGCGGGCATGGCGCGAGTAGTGGTCGACGTGATGCCGAAACCCGAGATTCTGGATCCCCAGGGCAAGGCGGTGACCGGTGCGCTGGGCCGGCTCGGCTTCGCCGGCATCTCGGTGCGGCAGGGCAAGCGGTTCGAGCTCGAGGTCGACGGCGAGGTGACGCAGGAGCGCCGGGCGCAGATCGAGCAGGCGGCCGAGACGCTGCTCGCCAACACGGTGATCGAGACCTACGCCGTCCGCGTCGAGGGCGGGTCCGAGAACCCGACCACGCCGCCGAGCGCGTAGTGGCTCCCCGGATCGGCGTCGTCACCTTCCCGGGGTCGCTCGACGACCACGACGCGCTGCGAGCGATCACCATCGCCGGCGCCGAGCCTGTTGCCCTGTGGCACGGCAGCGACTCCCTCGACGACGTGTCCGCCGTGATCTTGCCGGGCGGGTTCTCCTACGGTGACTACCTGCGCTGCGGGGCGATCTCGCGGTTCGCGCCGATCATGACCGAGGTGATCGCGGCGGCCAACGCAGGGATGCCGGTGCTCGGCATCTGCAACGGCTTCCAGATCCTCTGCGAGGCCCACCTGCTGCCCGGTGCGCTGATCCGCAACGACTCGCGCACTTTCGTCTGCCGCGACCAGCGGCTGCGGGTCGAGGCCACCGACACCCCCTGGACCAGCGAGTTCGAGCGCGGCGCCGAGATCACCATCGTGCTCAAGAACGGGGAGGGCGGGTACGTCGCCGACACCAAGACGCTGGACCGGCTCGAGGGAGAGGGTCGGGTCGTCTTCCGCTATCTGGAAGGGAACCCCAACGGCTCCTACCGCGACATCGCCGGCATCGGCAACGAGCGCGGCAACGTCGTCGGCCTGATGCCGCACCCCGAGCACAGCGTGGATCCGCTCACCGGCCCCAGCCTCGACGGGCTGCCCCTGTTCGCGAGCGTCGTGAGCTTCCTGCACGCTGCGGTCTAACGCGTGGCCGCACGCCAGTCGAGCCGGGGACGTTCCGGCAACCCCACCAGACGCTCCGAGCTGCACCGTCAGCAGGTGCGGCGACATCGCCGACGGACCCGCCGCGCGGTCATCGTCGGACTGCTCCTGGGCCTGGTGGTGTTCGCCCTGCTTCGTACGGTGCACGCGCTGGCCGAGCCGCCGTCGTCGTCCGACGTGGGCACCGCCAAGCTGGTGGTCGTCGGCACGACCGCGCGCTACGAGCCCACCGCAGGGGACCGGCAGCTGCTGGACGACCAGGCCGACGAAGCGCAGTTCGGAGCCGTCGCCGTCCGGCCGCGGTACGTCGGTGACTGCGCCGCAGCGGGGTGGACCACCTTGGGCGCGGGCCGCCGGGCGGCGGTCAGCCCGAGCCAGGGCGAGCTGAACGGACCGTTGTGCGCGGCTCCCGCGATCACCGCGACGGGCAAGGGCGCGGGCGGCGTCGCCGACTGGGCCGACCGGCTGGTCGCGGCCCGCGCCAACGCGGGGGACGCCCGGCTCGGTACCGTCGCCGGCAGCGGCTCCCGCTGCGTCGCCGCGGTCGGCCCGTACGCCGCGCTGGCCGCCGCCCGACCGGACGGCAGCCTGACGTCGTACCGCACGCTGGCGCAGTACGTGCACCAGAAGTACGTCTCACCCTGCCCGTTGACCTTCGTGGACGCCGGCCCCGACGACGACGCGCTCCTTGCCGCCCTCGCCGCCCAACCGGACACCACCGTGATCATGACCGGAGTCGGGCCGGCGCCGGGCAGCACCGACCCCGGAGTCCAGCTGATCTACCGGATCGGGACGACCCTGCCGGGGATCATGACCTCGGACAGCACCCGCCGCGACGGGGTCGTCACCCTGACCGACCTCACCCGGACCCTGGTCGATTTCGTGCAGGCCGACGACACCATGAAGTCCGCGGTCGCCGTGGACGGTTCGGCCGTGGGCGTCCAGGACGCGACGGTCTCGGGATCGGCCGCCGCCGCCAACCTGCGGGCGGTCACCGCGCTCTCCGATGCGGTCCTGGTCGGCTACACCACTCTGGGGGTGGGCGGCGCGATCGTCGTCCTGGGCATCGCAACCTTGGCGCTGCGTGGCCGGTTCGCCGCCAGCCGGGCGCTGCTGGTGATGGGGGCTGGGCTGTCGGCGTCGATGATGCTGGTGGGCGCCTACCCGTGGGCGGAGACGGCTCACCCCGCCGCCGTGCTCAGCGTGACCGTGTGGATCTGGGCGACCGCCCTGGCGGGGCTGGCGCTGATCGCGGCGCGGCGGACGGGAGCCCCGCTCGCGATCGCCGCCGCCTTCTGGACCGCGGTCGCCTTCACCGTCGACGCGGCTCTCGGCACGCCGATGCAGGCCGGCTCGATGCTCAACTCGCGGCCGATCTTCGCGCTGCGCTGGTACGGCTTCGGAAACGTCACCTTTGCGGCCTACGCCGCCGCGGCCCTGCTCGTGGCGGGCTACCTCGCCGGCCGGGCGGCGGAGCACCACCACCGTCGCCGGGCGGTGGCCATCGTGCTGGGGATCGGGTTCTTCGTGGTCCTCTGCGAGGTCTGGCCGACGATGGACACCGACTTCGGCGGCGTGGTTGCTCTGACCCCGCCGGTGCTCTGGTTGGCGCTGCGGGTGAGCGGTCGGCGGGTCACGGCGGCTCGGCTGGCGATCATCGCCGGGGCGGCGGTGGTGGCCATCGGGGCCATCTCCGCCCTCGACTGGCTTCGGCCGGCGGCTCAGCGCAGTCACCTCGGCAATTTCGTCCAGCGGGTCCTCGACGGGGACGCCGGCGACGTGGTGATCCGCAAGGCGGTGGCCTCCGCCGGCACCCTGGTCAGCCTGATGGGGGTGCTTAGCCTGCTGCTCGGGATCGCCTTGTGGGTGCTGATGCTGCGAGTCCTGATCCCCCGCGTCGCGGGATTCGCCCGGCTCCGCGACGTGGCCTGGGCGGCGCTGGCCACCGCGATCCTCGGGGTGCTGGTCAACGACGGCGGGATCAGCGTCTTCCTCATGCTCACCGGGGCGTTCGCAGTCAGCGTGGGCTGCCTCTACCTCGACCGTTGCGTGGCTACCGGCTCACTGCGTCCCGACCGGGTCGCGTGAGACTCGCCGTACGGCCAGCAGCAGGGCGATGCCGGCGACGACGGCGGCCGGGAGTAGCAGCAGCCCGACGCTGAGCACCCCCACCAGCACGCCCAGCCACAGCACGACCACCGCGACGCCGAGAGCCGCCCGCGACCGTCGCCCGGCGGTGGCCACCAGCAGCGCGGCGGCGCCGACGGCGAGGGAGGCGAGGTACCACCAGGCGACCGAGCCGTGCTGAGAACCTACGACGACGACGTAGGCCAGGGCGTAACCACCCGTGAGCAGGAGGGCGAGCAGAGCGAGCCAGCGGACGGCCATGGCGCCATCTTCCCACTGGGCACGTCCGGATCGCCCGGATGAGCACAACCGGTCCGGGCTCGTCCCGTTCGGTAGGTTGGGCGCCGTGACGAGCCCTGCCCCGACCGTCCAGACCCCCACCCTGCACACCGACACCGTCGAGCGCGCGTCGCAGACTCCCGACGTCGCACAGCCCTGGTCGGCACTGGGGCTCAAGGGCGACGAGTACGACCGGATTCGGCAGATCCTCGACCGTCGGCCGACGTCGTGCGAACTGGCGATGTACTCGGTGATGTGGTCTGAGCACTGCTCCTACAAGTCGTCCAAGATCCATCTCAAGCGTTTTGGTGAGCTGACCCAGGAGACGCCGACCGGCAAGCTGCTGGCGGGCATCGGCGAGAACGCCGGGGTGATCGACGTCGGCCACGGGTGGGCGGTCACCTTCAAGATCGAGTCACACAACCACCCGAGCTACGTCGAGCCCCACCAGGGTGCTGCGACCGGCGTCGGTGGCATCGTCCGCGACATCCTGGCCATGGGCGCGCGACCGATCGGGGTGATGGACCCGCTCCGCTTCGGACCGCTCGAGGCTCCCGACACCGCCCGGGTGCTGCCCGGCGTGGTCTCGGGTATCGGGGGCTACGGCAACTGCCTCGGCCTGCCCAACATCGGCGGCGAGGTCGTCTTCGACCGCTCCTATGCCGGTAATCCGTTGGTCAACGCCCTCTGCGTCGGGGTGCTGCGGCACGAGGACCTGCATCTGGCCAAGGCGACCGGTGCCGGCAACCAGGTCGTCCTGTACGGCGCGGCCACCGGCGGTGACGGCATCGGCGGTGCGTCCATCCTCGCCTCGGAGACCTTCGACGCCACGAAGCCGTCGAAGCGTCCCGCCGTCCAGGTCGGCGACCCCTTCATGGAGAAGCTGCTTATCGAGTGCACCCTGGAGCTGTTCGCCGCGGGCGTGATCACCGGCATCCAGGACTTCGGCGCGGCCGGGATCTCCTGCGCCACCTCCGAGCTGGCCGCGGCCGGCGACGGCGGCATGCACGTCGATCTCGATCTGGTGCCGCTGCGCGACTCCACGCTCGCGCCCGAAGAGATCTTGATGAGCGAGTCGCAGGAACGCATGATGGCCGTCGTCGAACCGGCCGACGTCGAGCGCTTCCTGGAGATCTGCGCCAGGTGGGACGTGCTGGCCACCGTGATCGGCGAGGTCACCACCGACGACCGGTTGATCATCGACTGGCACGGCGAGACCGTGGTCGACGTCGACCCGCGGACGGTCGCCCACGACGGGCCGACGTACGAGCGCCCGATCGCCCGGCCGGACAGTCACGACGCGGTGATCGCCGATGACGTCACCGCGCTGGCCCGCCCGAGCACGGGTGCCGAGCTGGCCGACACCCTGGTGCGTCTGGCGGGATCGCCCAACCTGTGCGACAAGTCCTGGGTCACCGACCAGTACGACCGCTACGTGCGGGGCAACTCCGTGCTCGCCCAGCCCGAAGACGCCGGCATGCTGCGGATCGACGAGTCGACCGGTCTCGGGGTGGCCCTGGCCACCGACGGCAACGGTCGCTTCAGCTACCTGGATCCCTACGCCGGTGCCCAACTCTCCCTGGCCGAGGCGTACCGCAACGTGGCCGTATCCGGCGCGCGTCCGGTCGCGATCAGCGACTGCCTCAACTTCGGCTCGCCCGAGGACCCGGCCGTGATGTGGCAGTTCCTGGAGACGATCAAGGGTCTGGTCGACGGCTGTCGCCAGCTCGGGACGCCCGTGACCGGCGGCAACGTCAGCTTCTACAACCAGACCGGGACCACCGCGATCCTGCCGACGCCGATCATCGGGGTGCTCGGCGTGATCGACGACGTCGCGACGCGGGTGCCCATCGGCTTCAGCGCCGCGGGCGACGTGGTGGTGACCTTGGGTGAGACCCGCGACGAGCTGGCCGGGTCGGCCTGGGCCCGGGTCGTCCATGATCATCTCGGCGGGCGGCCGCCGGTGGTCGACCTGCACCACGAGCAGCGGCTGGCGGAGGTCATGATCATCGCCGGTCGGGAGGGCATCGCGACCGGAGCGCACGACTGCGCCGACGGCGGCCTGGCCCAAAGTTTGCTGGAATCCTGCCTGCGCTACGGCCACGGCGTGCACGTCGACGTGCCGGAGGGGATCGACCCGTTCGTCTGGCTGTTCTCCGAGAGTACGGGCCGCGTCGTGGTCTCGGTGGCTGCGGACCGACTCGGTCGGCTCCAGACAATCGCCGCCGAGCAGGGCGTCCCGCTGACCCTGGTCGGCACCGTCGGGGTGGCCGACCCGGATGCCCAGCTCGTCGTGGCGGGTCAGTTCGCTCTCTCACTGACGGAGCTGCGAGACGCCTGGCGGGCGCCGATCCGGACCGCGCTCGGCGTCGCCTGACGCCTGGTTCCGCGCGACCGGGTCGCGGCGGCCTGCACGCCGAACGGGGCACCGGCCTTGTTTAGGTCGGGCGGGGCTGCAACGATCAACCCGTGGATGACCTGAACGTCCGACGACGAGTCGACGAGCCGCAGACCATCGCCTACCCCTCGCCCGGGTCCCGGCCCCGGCGCTACGCCAACAACCAGATCGATCCGCACGTGATCGTGCTCTTCGGGGCGACCGGTGACCTGGCCCGCCGCAAACTCATTCCCGGACTGGCCCACCTGGCCCTGTCGGAGCTGGCCCCCGACATCGAGATCATCGGCACCTCGCTGGAGGACCGCGATGACGAGTCGTTCCGCAACTTCGCCAAAGAGGCGCTCAACGAGTTCAGCCACCGCCTGCTGACCGAAGAGCAGTGGGCGGTGTTCCGCGACAAGCTGCACTTCGTGCCCCAGGCCGAGGGTGCCGATGGGCTCCGCACGGCCGCCGCGCTGGCCGACGAGAGGCTGGGCGGCGGGGTCTCTCGCCTGCACTACATGAGCGTGCCCCCCGTCGCTGCTCCTGCGGTGATCACGATGCTGCGTGAGGCTGATCTGGTCGACCGGTCCCGGGTGGTGATGGAGAAGCCGTTCGGCACCGACCTGGAGAGTGCGATCAAACTCAACGACCAGGTGCACGAGACGTTCAGGGAAAGCCAGATCTTCCGGATCGACCACTTCCTGGGTAAGGAAGCGGCGCAGAACATCCTCGCGTTCCGCTTCGCCAACGGCCTGTTCGAGCCGATCTGGAATCGCAACTTCATCGACCACATCCAGATCGACATTCCCGAGGAGCTCGGGCTGGACCGCCGGGCCGGCTTCTACGAGTCGACCGGGGCCTACAAGGACATGGTGGTCACCCACCTCTTCCAGGTGCTGGCCTTCGTGGCGATGGAACCACCAACCGCGCTGGAGTCTCGAGCCATCAGCGAGGAAAAGAACAAGGTCTTTCGGTCGCTGCTGCCGATCGACCCCTCCGACGTGGTGCGCGGTCAGTACACCGGTTACCGGATGGAGGACGGCGTCCAGCGCGACTCCGACACCGAGACATTCATCGCGCTGAAGTGCGGAATCGACAACTGGCGCTGGGCGGGCACCCCGTTCTATCTGCGGACCGGCAAGCGGATGTCCCAGGGCCAGCGGATCATCTCGATCGCCTTCAAAGAGGCCCCCAAGTCGATGTTCCCGGTCGGCTCGGGTGTCGGCTCGCAGGGCCCGGACCACCTGACGTTCGACCTGGCCGACGAGTCGAAGGTGTCGCTGTCGTTCTACGGCAAGCGGCCCGGGCCGGGGATGCGGCTGGACAAGTTGAGCATGCAGTTCTCCACCGGCGAGACCGACCGGGCCGGGGACGTGTTAGAGGCGTACGAGCGGCTGATCCTGGACGCGATGCTCGACGATCACACCCTCTTCACGACGGCCGAGGGCATCGAAAGCCTGTGGGACCGCTCGACCCCGCTGCTGACGAACCCGCCCGAAGTGAAGCCGTACGCTCCCGGGTCGTGGGGTCCTAACGCCATCCACCAGCTCATCGCCCCGCACGCGTGGCGGCTGCCCTTTGAGCGGGCCTGGCGGGAGAAGAAGCACTGACCGGTCGCTTCCTGTCCGACACGCTGGGAAAAGCCGGCAAAAGCTGACTGGTCGGCGTTAGTCCTGGAGGTAGGTGAGCACGGCCAGCACCCGGCGGTTGTCGTCGTCGGAGACGGTCAGCCCGAGCTTGGTGAAGACGTTGGCGATGTGCTTGCCGACGGCCTTCTCGGTGATCACCATGCTGGCCGCGATCGCCGCGTTGGACCGCCCGCTCGCCATCAGCTCGAGCACCTCGTTCTCGCGGGGGGTCAGTGCCTCCAGCCCGCGACGTCGGCGAAGGAGCCGGGTGACCACCTCGGGGTCCATGACCGTCGCCCCGCCGGCCACCCGCCGGACGGCGTCGATGAACTGGCGGATGTCGGCGATCCGGTCCTTGAGCAGGTAACCCACCGCCCCGTGGCCGCCCTCGAGGAGCTCGCGGGCGTAGAGCTGCTCGACGTACTGCGACAGCACCAGCACCGGCAGGTCGGGGCGGGCGCGGCGGGCCTCGACGGCCGCCCGCAGTCCCTCGTCGGTCCCGGTCGGAGGCAGCCGCACGTCGAGGATCGCGATGTCGAAGTCGTCCCGGGTGAGCGCCCGAACCAGCGACGGTTCGTCGGCGACGGCATCGACGACCTCGATGTCGTTGCTTTCGAGCAGGCGGATCAGGCCTTCGCGGAGGAGGGCGTGGTCTTCGGCGACAAGGGCGCGCACGGCACCTCCATGGTGAGCCGGGTGGGACCGCCCGGCGGGCTGGTGAGCGTCAGTGTCCCATCGAGCGCGGCCAGCCGTCGGGTCAGGCCGTCGAGCCCGGAACCGCCCCCGAGCCGCGCGCCGCCCCTCCCGTCGTCGGACACGCAGATCACCAGCCGTTGCTGGGCGCTGCCGGCGTTCTCCAGGGCCAGGGCGACTCCGACTTCGGCGGCCTCGGCGTGCTTGACCGCGTTGGCCAGGGCCTCGGCGACGACGAAGTAGGCGCAGGCATCGACCGGGTCGGCCAACCGCTGGTGGTCGCCGGGGAACCCGGCCACCGTCACCCGGGTGGGCACGGGCATGTCGAGGCAGAGCGCCTGCACGGCCCCGACCAGACCCCGGTCGGCCAGGACCGGCGGATGAAAGCCGCGGACGAGGGTACGGAGCTCGGTGAGGGTGGTCGTGGTGGCCAGCGCCGCCTCGGCGAGCAAGGACCGTGCCCGCACCGGGTCGGAGTCCACCAGGTTCTCCGCCATCCCGATGCTCATCCCCAACGACACCAGCCGGACCTGGACGCCGTCGTGCAGGTCGCGTTCGATCCGCCGGATCTCGGCCGCGGCGGAGTCGACCGTCTCCGCCCGGATGGCGGTCAGCGCCGACACCCGGCCGGCCAGCAGCGAGGCCCGGGTCGGACCGAGCAGTCCGGCGCAGATCCCGGCCCAGCCGCGGACCAGGCCAGGGGTCCAGGCCCACCACAGTGCGAGGCTGATCGCCGCGAGCGGCCACATGGTGAAGCCCTCCTTCCAGCTGGCCAGGGTGAGGAAGCCGAACGGCGTGGTGAAGATCCCCGGGGGGGTGACCCACATCAGGAACGGGTAGACCAGGAAGTACGGCACAGCCAGGGCCAGGCCCACCGTTATCAGCAGCAGGACGCTGCCGGCGGTGACCGCAACCAGCACCCAGAGCTCGTCGCGCCACGTGGCCCCGTCGGTCAGCGCCCAGCGCAGCCGCGAGAGCCAGCCGCGTCCGTACGCGCGGTGGTAGGGACGCATGATGGGGCGGCGGCGGACCCAGCCGGCCCAGGAGCGGAACGGGGCGAGCAGGGTGCGGAGCAGCCAGAGCGTGCCGAGCAGCAGCGGGATACCGACCCAGATCACCGTCAGCGGGACGGCGACCAGCACCAGCGCGGCAGGGATCACCGCGACCGCGGCCACCGGCACCGCGACGAGCGCGAGCAGGGTGAACTGGAGCCGACGGATCACGGGCCCATTGTCGCTCGCTCCTTCGTCACCGCGCTCGCCGTGGATGGGGGGTTAGCACCCCGATCTGGTTGGGTCCTGCCCCCAGTGTCTGGAGCCTGCGGCGGCCGAAGAATGGACGACGTGACCATCACCGCGCCACCGCCCCGCTCACCGCTCGGTCCTGCGTCGGGCTCCGGCACCGGCCGGACCCGTCCGTCGAGCGGCTTCAAGCCGCTCGTGGGCCGGGTCAAGGCCGCCGGCCTCCTCGAGCCCCGGATTGACTGGTACGTCGGCCACGCCCTGGTGCTGACCGCCGGGCTGGTCGTGCTCGCCGCGGCCGTGATCCTGGTGGCCCCGAGCTGGTGGGTCGTCGCCGTCGCGGTGTTCGCCGCGTTCATGTCGGCCCAGCTGAGCTTCCTCGGTCACGACGCCGGCCACCACCAGATCACCAGCAACCGCAAGGTCAGCCACGTGATCGGGCTCGTGCTCGGCAACGTCCTCACCGGCCTGTCCTTCGGTTGGTGGCAGGACAAGCACCTGCGACACCACGCGAACCCCAACCACGAGGGCCTCGACCCCGACGTGGGCGAGGGCATCATCAGCTGGAGCGAGAAGCAGTACGAGAAGAAGTCCGGCGCGGCCCGCTGGTTCTCGGCCCGTCAGGCCTGGTTCTTCTTCCCGCTGCTGACCCTGGAGGGCTTCCACCTCAAGATCGCTGGCTTGCGCTCCTTGCGCGAACGGCCCAAGGGCGCCCAGCGACTCGAAGCCGGCCTCCTGATCGGGCACTACGTGGCCTACTGCGGGATCCTGTTCTTCCTGCTGAGCCCGCTCCAGGCGGTCGCGTTCATCCTCGTGCACCAGGCCCTGTACGGCCTGCAGCTCGGGTGCGCCTTCGCCCCCAACCACAAGGGAATGGAGATGCCCGCCGCCGGCAGCCGGATGGACCACCTGCACAAGCAGGTGCTCACCTCCCGCGACGTGCGTGGCGGCTTCTGGGTCGACCTGATGCTGGGTGGTCTCAACTACCAGATCGAGCACCATCTCTTCCCGAGCATCCCGCGGCCCAACCTGCGTCGGGCCCAGCCGGTGATCGCCGACTACTGCACCGAGATCGGGCTGCCGTTCCGGATCTGCGGAGTGGTGGAGTCCTACGCCGAGTGCCTGGCCCACCTGGACAGCGTCAGCGCCGCCGACGACCTGCGCCAGCCGGTCGCTCGACCGGTTCTGCCCGCCTGAGTACGCCCGTTCCGCGCTGCTTGGTCGACCCGTCCTGACAACTGGAGGGATCGACCACGCAGTGTCCGAGCGGACTCCGTAGGCTGCCGTGGTGAGTGTCACCTCTAACCCGATCGCCAGCGTGGTCTCCGGTGTCCTGGACGATCTGCGTGCCATCGTCGCGATCGAGTCGGTCAGTGCCGATCCCGACCGGGCTGCGGAGGTGCAGCGCAGTGCCGAGGCGGTCCAGGCGCTGATCACCGACCTCGGCTGCGCCGACGTCAAGATCGTGGCCGCCGGCGGCGCCCCAGCCGTGATCGCCCATTTCCCCGCTCCGGCCGGGCGACCCACCGTCTGTCTCTACGCCCATCACGACGTCCAGCCCGAAGGCGACCCGTCGCTGTGGCGGAGCGACCCGTTCGTGGCAACCGAGAGCGACGGCCGGTTGTTCGGTCGCGGTGCCGGAGACGACAAGGGTGGGGTGGCCGTGCACCTGGCCGCGCTGCGGGCCTACGGCGGAAAACCGCCGGTCGGGGTCACCTTGTTCATCGAGGGCGAGGAAGAGATCGGTTCGCCGACCCTCAGCGCCCTGCTCGCGGCGCACCGCGACGAGCTGGCGGCCGACGTGTACGTGATCGCCGACTCCGGCAACTGGACGGTCGGCACCCCGGCGTTCACCACCACCCTGCGGGGTCTCGGAGAGGCCTACGTCGAGGTCCGGACCCTGGACCACGCCCTGCACTCCGGGCAGTTCGGCGGGGTCGCCCCGGACGCGCTGATGGTGCTCGTCCGGCTGCTCGCCAGCCTGCACGACGACCGCGGCAACGTGGCGGTAGCGGGACTCCACGCAGGCACCGGTCCCGACCTGGACTATCCGGCCGACCGGCTCGCGGTCGAGACCGGGATCCTGCCCGGGGTCGACTACATCGGTGACGGCTCGGTGGTCGATCGGATCTGGGCCAAGCCGTCGATCACGGTACTGGCGATCGACGCAACACCGGTGGCGAAGGCATCCAACACGCTCAGCCCGAGTGCCCGGGCCAAGATCAGTCTGCGGGTGGCGCCCGGTGACGACGCCGCCCGGGCCCAGCAACGGCTCGTGGAGCACCTTCGGTCGCACGTGCCCTGGGGCGCCCAGGTGACCGTGACCCCCGGAGAGAGCGGACAGCCGTCGACCATCCCGTTCAGCGGGCCCTACGCCGACGCCGCCCAGCAGGCGTACACCACGGCTTGGGGCACCGCTCCCGTGACGACGGGCCAAGGCGGTTCCATCCCGATGGTGGCCGAGTTCGCCGCCGCCTTCCCGAGCGCCACCGTCCTGGTCACGGCCGTGTGCGACCCCGACTCGCGGATGCACGGGGCCAACGAGTCGCTGCACCTGGGCGACTTCGCCAAGGCCTGCCACGCCGAGGCGCTGTTCCTGCAGGCGCTCGCCGACCTGCCCTGACCTGCCCACCGGCCTGCCCACTCCAGCCCCTTGGGAAAGTGGTCACAGACGCCCCGGGACACGCCGTGGACGGCCTCGAGACTGACCACTTACCGGTGGGTAACTGGCTGCGGGGTCAGCCGAGCAGCCGGAGGGTTTCCGCACGGCAAGTGCGCCAGGCCTCAGAGCCGACGTCGATCAGGTCGCGGTGGTCGCCGTCGAAGGGATGCAGCATCGCGGTGTCGCCGGCCCGGGTGGCGGCCGCGACGAAGCGCTCGGATTGGCTGATCGGGACGGTGAGGTCGGCGGTGCCGTGGACGCAGACAACGGGTACGCCGAGAGGGACCCGGGCGATCGGCGAGGCCAGCGCGTACGCGTCGGGCAGGTCACCGGGTTCGCCACCCATCAATGCCTGGGTCGCGCCGCCCCCGAGGCCGAGCCGGGCGGCGTCGACCAGGTCGAGCACCCCGGCCTGGGAGACCACCCCGCCGACCCGGACGACGGGGTCGGCGCCGGGAGCCCCGCTCGGCACCCCGGAGCGGGCAGCGAGCCAGCCCGCCAGGTGGCCGCCGGCGGAGTGCCCGAGGGCGACGACCCGGTCCAGGTCGAGCCGGCCCCAGGCGGCGTCCTGCCCTGCTCCGGCCAGCGCGTCGACCGCGGCCGCCACGTCCGCGCACGTCGTCGGCCAACCACCCCCGCCGGCCTGGCGGTGGAGCACACCGCCACCGACCCGGCGATATTCCACGTTCCACACCGCGACACCCGCCCCGACGAGGTCGGCGGCAAGTGGACGCCCGAGGTCGAGGTCGTAACCGGCCCGCCAGAACCCGCCGTGCACGACGACCACGACCCCGCACCGGTCGTGGCCCGGCGGCAGGCTCAACTCAGCGAACTGGCTGGCTCCGGGCCCGTAGGCAAGACGGGCGGGTGAACTGGACACAGGCAGCTCCGGGGTCGGAAGGGGAGGGGACGGTGAGCAGGCGGTGGCACCGACCGCGGCGGGGCCCAGCAGCGCCGCCCGGGCGAGCAACCGACGACGGGTGAGCACACCGGTGGTTCGGGCTCAGCGCACCACCGGTCTGGTCAGGGCCACGTCGGGGTTGAGCTCGACGCCGAAACCCGGCGTCTCGGGCAGCCGCAGCCGACCGTTCTCCGGTACCGGCTCTCCGACCAGCAGCGGGCTGAACATGGGCACCACGCGGTCGGCCTCGGGCGCCATCATCAGGAACTCCGCGAACGGGCTGTTCGTCCGGGTGATCACGAAGTGGTAGGAGTACACGCTGGACCCGTGCGGCACCACCAGGGCGCCGTACGCGTCGGCCAGGGCCGAGATCTTGATCAACTCGGTGATCCCGCCGCACCAGCCCACGTCGGGCTGCAGGATGTCGGCGCAGCCCATCTCCAGCAGCATCCGGAACCCCCAACGGGTGGCCTCGTGCTCGCCGGTGCTGACCAGCATCCCCGGCGGTACGGCCCGGCGCAGATCGCGGTAACCCCAGTAGTCGTCTGGTGGCAGCGCCTCCTCGATCCACTTCAGACCGAACGGCGCCGCCGCGTGGGCCAGCCGGGTCGCATAATCCAGGTCGAGGCTCATCCAGCAGTCCCACATCAGCGAGAAGTCGGGGCCGACCCGCGCCCGCATCTCGGCGAGCTCGGCGAGGTTGGCCCGCAGGCCCTCGGCCCCCTCGTGCGGGGCGTGGTGCAGCGGCATCTTGCCGCCGACGAACCCCAGCTCCTGCGCCAGGTCGGGCCGGGCGCCCGTGGCGTACATGGTCAGCTCGTCGCGCACCGCCCCACCGAGCAGGGCGTAGACAGGTTCTTGGCGGAGCCGGCCCAGCAGGTCCCACAGCGCGAGGTCGACCGCGCTGATCACGTTGAGCACCAGGCCTTTGCGACCGTAGAACAGCGTGGAGCGGTACATCTGGTCCCACAGCAGCTCGACGTCGGTGACCTTCGCTCCCTCCAGAAACCGGGCCAGGTGGTGCTCGACGACCCAGGCGCCGGGCTCGCCGGCGGTGGTCACCCCGAACCCGACCGTTCCGTCGTCGGCCTCGACCTGCACCACAAGGGTGCCGAGCACGTTGAGCCCGAAGCTGCGTCGGCTCTCGGCGTACCCGGGGTAGCGGGCCATCGGGGTGGCGACGTGGTCGTCGATCCAGTGCGCGCCGGGCTGGTCGTGGTAGTCGGCGCCAGCGCCGGCCGTGCTGCCGGCCCCGCCCACGACGCACGCCCGGACCTGGGCGAT
>JBPCRP010000168.1:0-14395 GCA_050996715.1 Propionibacteriaceae bacterium | reverse complement strand
GCTATCGAACGAAGATCCGCATCCGCGACATCGACCAGGCCAAGGCCCGCGAACGCGAACAGCTCGCTCGCGAGCTCCACGACACCGTCGCCCACCACGTGTCGGGCATCGCCATCCAGGCCCAAGCAGGACGTGCCATCGCGGCCTCCCACCCCGAGCGTGCCATCGAGGCCCTGGCCATCATCGAGGACGCAGCGACCCGCACCCTCACCGAGCTGCGCGCCATCGTCGGCGTGCTCCGCGCCACACAGGACACCGAGTTCGCGCCGCAGCCCGGCGTGGCCGAGGTCGAGCGGCTCGCCACCGTTGGCCAGACGCGTCCCTGCGTCGAGGTGACGCTATTCGGCGAGTTCGACGACCTCAGCCCGGCGGTCGGGGCCGCGATCTACCGCCTAGCCCAGGAGTCCATCACCAACGCTCGACGGCACGCCCGCCACGCGACCCAGGTCACCGTCGCCGTCACAGGTGACGCCGACCAGGTACGGCTGACCATCGACGACGACGGCTCCGCCGCTGTCGGCCGCGCCCCAGCAGGCTACGGCCTGGTGGGCATGCGGGAACGCGCCTCACTGCTCGGCGGCACCTTCCACGCAGGCCCCGCCACCGAGCGGGGCTGGCGGGTAGAGGCGGTCCTGCCCCGAACCGGGACGCCACGATGAGCATCAGGGTCCTCATCGCCGACGATCAGCCCATCGTGCGCACCGGGCTGACGATGCTGCTCGACGCCCAACCCGGCATCGACGTGGTCGGCGCGGCCGCCGACGGGCGCGAGGCAGTCCGGCTGGCGCTCCAGCTGCGCCCCGACGTCGGCCTGTTCGACATCCGCATGCCGCTGATGGACGGCATCGAAGCCACCCGACGCCTCGCCGGCCCCGACGTCACCGACCCCCTGCGGATCGTGATCATCACCACCTTCGACCTGGACGAGTACGTCCACGGGGCGCTCAAAGCCGGCGCCCGCGGGTTCCTGCTCAAGGACGCCGGACCCGCCCTGCTGACCCAGGCCATCCACGCCGCCGCCGATGGAGACGCACTGATCGCACCCAGCGTGACCATCCGGCTGCTCGCAGCGTTCGCCCATGCACAGACCTCACCACCAAGGCAGCCGATAGAACCGCTCACCGCCCGCGAAGAGGAAGTTCTCGTGCCGGTAGCCCAAGGCCGCACCAACAATGAGATCGCCAACGAGCTCTACATCACCCCAAGCACCGTAAAAGCCCACCTCGCCAGCCTCATGAGAAAGCTCGGCGCCCGAAACCGCGTCGAGGTCGCCATGTGGGCCCACGAGACCGGCCGCATCTGACGTCGACGCGATGACCGACGCCGCGGTGTCGAGCTCGCGTCACGCATCGGGGTGCGCGACGCCTGCCAAGCGGCTGCCGTACGGCATGCTGCGCGTTGAGGACCGTGACCCGGCCCGCGATGCCGGTGCTGCCACGGAGGTGTCGGCGCAACGAGACTCCCGCGTGACGCCTCGACCGACCCGGCCGCCACCTCGGGGAGGAACGGCTGATAGGTCATCTGAGCCTCCACTCACGAGTGAGTCACCAGGTGGACAGCGCAGACCTCAGTTCTGTGACACTCCCTCGTCGCTTGATCGCGACAGCCACCGAAACGCTACGGCGGACGGACAACCTCAGACGACGCCGAGGGCGATCATGGCGTCGGCGACCCGGATGAAGCCGGCGATGTTGGCGCCGGCCACGTAGTCGCCGGGGGCTCCGTACTCGTCGGCGGTCGTGAGGCAGCGGTCGTGGATGCCCCGCATGATCTCGGCCAGCCGTGCCTCGGTGTGGTCGAAGGTCCAGGAGTCCCGCGACGCATTCTGTTGCATCTCCAAGGCGCTCGTGGCGACGCCGCCGGCGTTCGCCGCTTTGCCGGGGGCGAAGGTGACGTCGGCGTCGACGAGCAGTCGGACGGCGTCGGGTGTGCAGGGCATGTTGGCGCCCTCGGCGACGATCGTGCACCCGTGACCGATCAACGCGACAGCGTCGCGGTCGGTGAGTTCGTTCTGAGTCGCGCACGGCAGGGCGATGTCACACGGCACCTGCCAGATGGAACCGGCCTCGGAATACTGCGCAGCGGCGCCGCGGGCCTCGGCGTAGGCGCTGATCCGATCTCGGCGAGACAGTTTGACGGTCTTCAACAGGTCGAGATCGATGCCGTTGTCCTCCACGACGTAGCCGTGGGAGTCGGAGCAGGCGACCACCGTGCCGCCGAGCTGATGCACCTTCTCGATGGCGTAGATCGCCACGTTGCCCGAGCCGGAGACGACCACACGCTTGCCGTCGAAGGACTCCCCCCGGGCCCGGAGTATCTCTGCGGCGAAGAAGACGGTGCCGTAGCCGGTGGCCTCGGTGCGTACCTGCGATCCGCCCCAGGTGATCCCCTTACCGGTGAGAACCCCGGATTCGTAGCGGTTGGTGATGCGCTTGTACTGCCCGAACAGATAGCCGATCTCCCGTGAACCGACCCCGATATCGCCGGCGGGGACGTCGGTGTACTCGCCCAGGTGTCGATACAGCTCGGTCATGAACGACTGGCAGAACCGCATCACCTCGCCGTCCGACCGGCCCTTGGGGTCGAAGTCCGACCCGCCCTTGCCGCCGCCGATCGGCATCCCGGTGAGCGAGTTCTTGAAGATCTGCTCGAAACCGAGGAACTTCACGATGCCGAGGTAGACCGAGGGGTGGAAGCGGAGTCCACCCTTGAAGGGGCCGAGCGCTGAGTTGAACTCGACTCGGAACCCGCGATTGATCTGGACGGTACCGGCGTCGTCGGTCCAGGGCACCCGGAAGATGATCTGACGCTCCGGCTCGCACAGCCGGCGGATCACCTCCGCGTCGACGTACTGGGCGTGCTTGACCAGCACCGGCCTGAGACTGCTCAGGACCTCCAGCACGGCCTGGTGAAACTCGTTCTCCCCAGCGTTGCGGCGCAGGACCTCGTCGTAGACGTCCTGAACCTTCGTATCGAGCCCGAACACGCGGTTGTCCTCTTCGATCGTCGGGGGCCTGCTGGCCCGGCCCGGACTGGCGGGCCACCCGGCGAGGATATGAGCCACGCAGAGGACTGCGGGTGACGCAGTGCCGGCTTCGCCGGCCGCCACACTCTCACGTTCTGGATCGCGATCGTGTGTCGTCCACGTCGGGCTCGGGTAGGGCAGTAGCGGGTGGCTCCGTTTCGTGCGGCAGCGAACGACGACTTCGCTACAGTGATAGGTCGCAACGTGAGGCAACGACGTCGCTCCGCCGCGACGCCGGAACCGGAGAGGGCAGTGGTGGACCGGGATCGAGACGCCCACGGCCGGCCGCAGAACGCGCGTCCGCGCGACGAGCTCGGTCGGCCCCTTCCGCGCGGGGCGCTCGGAACGGCGCGAGTACCCGAGGATCTGATCCTTCCGCCGGCCGAGGCCCTGCGCGAGGCGCAACGACTGCTCGATCACGGCCTACCGTTTCATGCGCATGAGGTCCTCGAGGGCACGTGGAAGAACGCAGCGGCTGAGGAGCGTGAGCTCTGGCAGGGTCTGGCCCAGCTGGCCGTCGGGCTGACCCACCTTCGCCGTGGCAATGTCCACGGAGCGACCACGCTGATTTCGCGTTTCCGCCGACGGATCAGCAGGTACCTCGACCATCCCCCCTACCGCATCGACGCAGCCGGGCTACTCGCCTGGTCCGACGGCGTGTTGGCGCTGCTCGCTCAGACCTCTCCAGAGCTGGACAGCATCGCACCGCCTCGTCTGCTGAACTCGGTGGTCGTCGCCGAGGGCGGCGAGGCCGTGTGTTGGCTCGACCGGGTGTGCCCGGCGTGCGGGGGTCTCGATGAGCAAGCGGGCCCGACCTGCCTGCAGTGTGGTGCGGTCATCCGCCCGCACCCCGACTCGAGCTAGCGGTGGCCCGGCCGGCCCGATGATGCTGCCGTCGAATCGCGGCCGTAGCAGCGGCTCAGGAATCCCGCCGGACGACGACCGCATATCCACCCACGCCGAGCAGCCGGGAGCCGGCCACGGAGTCCTCCCCGGTCAGCAGGGCGGTCACGATCCCGGACTCGGCGTCGAACTCGACGTCCTCGACCGACCCGATCTCCTCACCGTCCTCGGTGAGCACCCGCTTCCTTTTCAGCTCGTGGTCCTTGCCGATCAGCGCCGAGACCTCAGCATCGTCTTTGCCGGTGAACACGTCGCTGTCGGTGACGGTGATGGCGTCGGGCCCGACCGCGGTCAGCGCCTGCCAGAGCACGACGTCGGCGTCTCCGGGAGTCTTCTTCAGCAGCACGGCCACCACGCGCTGAGCCGATGGATCCACCACGAAGGAGGACACGCGCCCGACCTTGGTGGCGCTCGACGTCGAGACCACATCCCGTCCGACGACCTCGGTGAACCTCACGACGCATCGCCTTGGTCGGTGCCCGCGTGCAGACGAGCGCGGAAGGCGTCCACCGCGGCTCCGAATCCTGCCAGGTCGTCGCAGACGAAGTCGACGGCGGCCGCCGGCACGATCAAGGACTCGACCGAGACGGAGATGGTGTCGGGTAGGGGGATCAGGACCCGTCGGCGATCTCGGCCGAGAGACTCGGTGGAGTCGATCTCGTACCCCACCACGTCGGCAGTCTCACCGACCTCGATGATCACCTCGCTGACCTGCCCCAGGTTGACTCCCGTGTCGGTCAGCACGGTCGAACCCAGCACGTTGCCGCCGCCGGCCCCCTCGCGCGCCTGACGCAGCACCTCGTCGCGTTCCTCGAACACGTCGGCCGACGCGACCATGACCGCCGCAGCGCCCAGGCCGTGCACGCCGGACCAGGGAAGAGCCTGCTTCAGCGGCCCGGCGAACAGGCCCCGTCCGTTGAGCGTGAAGCCCGCGACGTCACCTTGAGGGCCCGCGTAGACCACGTCCTTGATCTCGGCGATGTCCTCGCCGGCCAACGTCACCACGGGTCGTCTGAGGATCTCGCTGGCACGCATCAAGACGCTCATCTCGTGGACCCCCCGCTGCCGCCAGCCGACCGCCGGGTGATGACACCCCCGCGCCGTCGCCGGGCCTGGATGATCAAGATGATACCGATCACCACGACGACGACCACGACGACGATGAGCACCCAGACCCACCACGCAACGCTGCTCGCATCCATCTCGCGCCTCCGGTTGTTCGGCTACCTCCCCCGACCCTCTCATCGTTCCATACCGGCACGTCGGATATCTCCACCCAACCGTGCTTCGTTGCGCGGCGCGCTGGTTCTCAGCGGATCCCGGTGTCGTAGCGGATCACGGGGCTCTGCGTCGTGGCCCCGTCGGCGATCTTGACCCGGACCGGATCGGGTGCCGAGCGGATCCCGGGTACCTGCTGCGGGTTGAGCACGTAGCCGCCGGCAACCAGGTCGACCCCGAAGCGACCATCCTGATCGGCGATGACGCGCTGAGGCGGGTTGCCCCGCTCACCCTGGATGACGATCACGGCACCCGAGACGGGTTGATCCGCGCACGCCGGATCCGGGGTGACCGGTTCGACAGGGCAGCTCGGACCCTTGAGCACCTGCCCCTCCAACCGTCCGGTGCCCGCCGGCGCATCGGAGCATCCGGCGAGTAGCAGCAGGATGAGGACGGGGCCGCAGACCAGACCGACCGCCCGGGCGACGCCTCGCAGGGCCGTCCGGGCGGGGCCCGATCTCAGAACCGGTTGGAGTGCGTCCATGTGCCCCATGTTCCAGCAGCGTCGGCGTACTCGCCATAACCCCACACGCGGTCCTGGTCGCCGCCGTCGCGGCAGATGCCGAAGTAGTCACCCCAGCGTGCGCCCGTGTACGCGGACTCCCCGGCCTTGATCAGCATGCTGCCCTGCAACGTGTTGGCCGCGTCGCTGACTCGGCGACCGGTGGTGCGGAGCTGGCCGAACTCGTTCGACCCGGAGCGGCCGAAGGTGAGGTAAGCGTTGCGCCGCAGGTCCACCTGGATAGCGGGGAAGAAGTAGTACTGACCCGACGCGCCGTAGGTGCGCTGCTGCACCGCGGCGTGGCTCGAGACGTCGACCTCGTACCAGCGGACCCCGGTCCGAGGTTCGCTGTCGCCGCTCCAGCTGACGCTGACGGTGTGTGAGGCCCAGATCCGCTGGGTGCCCGCCTGGCTCTGGTAGACCGCGTTGAGCAGGCGGTCGTCGTTGGTCTCGATCCGCACCGTCGTACCGGGTTGCTGGGCGTCCGGCCCGATCGAGTACGAGCTGACCGGGACCTCCCACCGGTCGAGCGTCGGAGTGCCGCCCGACCAGTAGGCGAGGGGGTTGCTGATTCGCCATTGCACCAGGTTGTTGCCGGACCCGAACTCGGAATTGATCATGTACGCCGAGAAGTTGCCGACGCCCCGGTAGTGCCGGCACGGATGCACGGTGAACGCCTGCGCGCCGCCGGGTTCGGTGAGGTTCCAGAAGTCCCACCACTGCAGGCCGCTGCCGGCGTAGATCTGGCTCTTGTTGAGGATCCGGACCTTCCCGTAGGAAAAACCGCCACCGAACGCGAACTGGTTGGTTCCGATGAACACCGCCTGCGAGTCGATACCCAGCATCGGGTAGTCCGCCCAGTTATTCGACGGGTTGCTGCCGTCGACGCTGAAGTCGAGGGCCCATACCCACCAGCGGCCGCGCGGATCAGCGGTCTGCGAGGCACCCAGCAGGATCCATGAGCCGGCGGGGGTCGCCCGCCGGGCAGCCAGGACGATCAACCAGCGGTGGTTGTAGTGGTCGTAGTGCACCTGCGGGTCGAACACCCCGGCCCCGGTGGGGAGGACAGGGGCGAAAAACTGGGAGAGGTCCGGCCAGCGCTGCTGCAGCGTCCCGGTCTTGTCGTAGACCGCCATCGACGTGTTCACCGCCACCAGCACATCGCGGGGGCCGACCGCCACGGCGCAGTCCGGCGGCCGGAACCGGGTCTGGGGGAGGCCTTCGAACGAATGACCCAGGGGTGGCGCCAAGGCCGACTCCTGGGCGGCGCCGGCCAGGCCGCCGCTCTCGTCGATGTCCGCGCCCTCGTCGACAGCGGGCAGCCTCGCTTCGTCGGTGCCGTCGTCCTGCTGTGCGGTGTCGTCCTCTCCCGGGGCCAGGGCGCCGCCCGGGCTCACGTCCTCGGCCGCCGCCTTGAGCTCGGCGAATGCGGCCTCGCTCACGGGGACGTGCGTGATCATGAAATCGGGTCGGGACTGTTGTCGCTTGGGTGGGAGCGCCGTCAACTGCTCGACGCTGAGGTCCTCGATCCCCACCGACGCCGCCGCGATCGGCTGCGCGCTGGGCCCCCCGTCGTTCGCCCTCTCTACTCCTCTGGGTCGTGCTGCTGTGTGTCGTGCTGCTGTGGGTCGTGCTGCTGTGGGTCGTGCTTCTGTGGGTCGTGCTGCTGTGGGTCGTGCTGTTGTGGGTCGTGCTGCTGTGGGTCGTGCTGCTGGTTCTCGGTGTCGTCACCAGGTGAATCGATGCCGTTGTGCCTGCGCGTCTGGGCGGCCCTCTTGATGTCATCGAAAGTCTGCGGACTCACGGGCACGCCGGGGGCGGGAGCGGGCTGGACTCCCGGCAGGTCCGTCGCGGGGTCCTCCTCGTCCGGTTCCCCAGCGTCGGTCATCTCAGGCTCCGTCGGGGGCGGCACGCTGGGCCAGTACGACGTGTCGGCGGCCCAGGAGGCCGAGCGTGACGGCGGCGGCCGCGAACACCAACGCCACCAGCCACTCCGCCTCGCCTCCGCCCGCGTCGGGTGCGGCTCCGAACAGGCTTTCGATCCAGGTCGGCCACACCAGGGTGAGGACGGTGAGAACGCCGGCGACGGCGGCCAGGGCGTATTCGACTTTCGCTTTGAGCACCGTGGTTCCTTTCTTTGTTTCGTGCGTGCGGACAGGGAAAATTCTTTCGTGCGGGCAGCAATTCGGTTCGGCTTTCGGCCGGATGACCTAGTCCATGACTCTCAGCCGCCAACCCCCCTCAAGACGCCCTGGGGGCCCGCTGACTAGGTATTTCACTGGAGCACCCGATTCGCAGCCCGGACGTCTGGTGCATCCTCGTCGACGGCTCCGACGCAGCTGCCAGCCGTCTGCGGGCTGTGGAACGTGAAACGCAAGAATGCGTCGGCGTCGATTTCGCTTAACTCCTCATTACTCGTTCTTGAGAAGCCTGTCAAGGGATGCGGAAATTTTCTATAACCGACAAATTCATATCTTATCGATGGTTTGACGACAGCGGCATCGGCCGGCAACTCCCGGCCATCGAAGGGCGTCGAGACGCACCCTTTCCCTGGTGGTGTCGCCCCCTGGTTTCGTCTACTTGTGCTGACGCCGGCCGCCTGCGTGCCAGTCCTCCTGGGCGGCGGCCTCGTCATCCGACGGAAGAGGCTCTCTGTGCATCGAGCTGAGCGCTGGGTACAGCCGCGAGTCGATTGCGCGTCGTGGGCGTCCAGGCCGTGAACGCGCACCCGCAGCGAGATGAGCCGCCACTCCACACTCAGGTCGCGGTGCTGCTGGACCATGAGCACCGACGTGCTCGTCGTCCAGCCAAACGGGCACCTGGGGTCGAACCAGAAGCGCACGTCTGGCCACGATTGGTCCGTCGCGGGGTTCCCATCGTCATGGATCCGGTATCGCTACGAACTGCCTCGTCCAGATGCTGTCCGGGGTTACGACCGCAGAGCCGTTGGCTCCACCGACTGGGCCGTCCCCGTCTGCACGGCCCACAGGCCGGCATAGAGGCCGCCGGCGTCGACCAGCTCGTCGTGGCGGCCCGACTCCACGACGCGACCCTCGGCGAGCACCCAGATCCGGTGGGCGTCCCGCACTGTGGAGAGTCGATGGGCCACGACAAGGGCGGTCCGGTCGGCCGTGACGTGGGCCAGTGAACGCTGGATGGCGGCTTCGGTCTCGTTGTCGACGGCCGAGGTGGCCTCGTCGAGGACCAGTACGGCGGGGTCGCGCAGGATCGCCCGGGCCAAGGCGATCCGTTGACGCTGCCCACCCGACAGCGTGAGCCCGCGCTCACCCACCATGGTGTCGTACCCGTCAGGCATGGCTTCGATGAACCGGGATGCCTCAGCGAGTCGGGCCGCCTCGTGCACCTCGGCGTCACCGGCGTCGGGTCGGCCGTAAGCGATGTTGTCCCGAATCGTGCCGTGGAAGAGGAACACGTCCTGGCTGACGTAGCCGATGGACCCGCGCAGCGCGTCCCACGACAGATCACGGACGTCGATACCGTCGAGCAGGACCGCTCCGTCGCGGGGGTCGGAAAAGCGCAGCACCAGCCGCAGCACACTCGACTTGCCGGCCCCGGTCGCTCCGACCACGGCGTGGGTCTCCCCGGCCGGTACGACCAGGTCGAGGCCGGCGAGCACGTCGGGACCGTCGGCGTACCCGAAGCGGACCCCGCGGAGCTCGAGGCGGCCGCGTACCGGGGTCGGGAGCACCGACGTCCCCGGCTGTTGCTGGCCGCGTTCTTCCATCAGGGCGAAGATCCGACGGGTCGAGGCCATCGCCCGCTGGTAGAGGTCGAGGGTCTCTCCGAGGTCGGTCAGCGGCCACAGCAGCCGCTGGGTCATGAACACCAGCACGGTGTAGAGGCCGATTTCCAGTCGGCCTTCGAGCACGAACCAGCCACCGAGCAGCAGGGTCGAGGTGAACCCGGCCAGGATGGCCATCCTGATCAGCGGGACGAAGGCAGCCGAGCTGCGGATGGCGCGCCGGTTGGCTTCGCGGTAGGCGTGGCTGACCTCACGGACCCGCTCGACCTCGCGCGCCTCTGCGGTGAACGCCTTAATCGTGGCGAGCCCGCCGAGGTTCGTGGAGACGGTGGCGCTGACCTCGCCGGCGGCCTCACGCACCCTGGTGTACAGCGGTGCCAGCACCCGTTGGAACCGGATCGACCCCCACACGATGATCGGGACGGGGACGAAGGCCAGCAGCATCAGCTGCCACGACGACGCGGCGAACACGGCACCGACGAAGATCACCGTCCAGAACGTGTGCAGGATGACCCGCGCACCCACGTCCAGGAAGCGCTCGAGCTGGTTGACGTCCTCACTGATCACACTGAGCACCCGACCCGGGGCCGAGCCCTCGTGCCAGGAGACGTCGAGCTGCTGGACGTTGGTGTAGGTCTCCACCCGCAGTCCGTGCTCGACCGACTGCGACAGGCCCCGCCAGAGGACGGCGGCGAGGTAGTCGGTGGCGGACTCGATCACCCAGACGACCACGTTGAGGACGGCCACCGCCACGAGCTGACCGAAGCGGCTCTCGATCCCGAGCACGCCGGAGGCGAACGAATCGCCGCCGCGGACCACGATGTCGACCGCCACGCCCAGCAGCAGCTCGGGGGCGACGTCGGCGGCGGTGTTCGCGGTGGTGGCGAGCACGGCAGCCACGACCCGGGGCCGAAATCGGCGGTGGTGCCGCCAGAGGGAGCGAAGGGGTCGAGAGGCGTCGGTCACTGACCAAGGGTGCCCTGAGCGGGTGGACGGCCGGGGGAGCTGTTCCTGGCGTGGACGCTCGGCACCGGCCGCGGCGAAGTACCGGGTTGCGGGCACCCCGGGGGCGCACCTTCGGGATCGGCGGGGTCGTCGTGGCCGAGGTCATCCCTCCTCGACCCACCGTGGATCGACAGCAACCGGCCGGTCAGCGTGCTAGCGTGAAGACGGCCTCGGGAGCCGGGGCGTAAGGGTGTTGGGGGCAGTTGCCGACCTCAGTTGGCCCACCACCTCGGGTGTGGAGGCGCGATGACGGGTTCCGCTGGAGAACAAGTCCAGCCTGGCTCCGATGATCCGGAGTACCGCAAGAATCTGGTCCGCGCTTCGTTGGCATCGAGTGTCGGCAGCGCGTTGGAGTACTACGACTTCGCCCTGTACGGATTGTCCGCAGCACTGATCTTTGGCAAGCTCTTCTTCCCCGAGTTGGATTCGAGCACTCGGCTGATCGCCAGCCTGGCCACCTTCGGCGTGGGCTTTGTCGCACGCCCTCTGGGCGGGTTGTTCTTCGGCGTCCTCGGGGACAAGCTCGGGCGCAAGTGGGTGCTCGTCGTGACGATCCTGCTGATGGGCTCCGCCTCGACCGCGGTCGGGCTGTTGCCCACGTACGAGACCATTGGTGTTTGGGCTCCCATCCTGCTGGTGCTGATGCGGTTGTTGCAGGGATTCGGAGCGGGCGCCGAGCAGGCCGGGTCCACCGTGTTGATGGCCGAGTACTCGCCGGTGAAGCGTCGCGGATTCTTCTCGGCGCTGCCCTTCATCGGCATCCAGGCGGGCACGCTGTTGGCCGCGGCGGTTTTCCTCGGTATCTCGACGCTGCCCGAGGATGTGCTGTTGGGATGGGTCTGGAGGGTGCCTTTCCTGGTATCGATACTCCTGGTCCTGGTCGCGCTGTTCATCCGGCTCAGACTGCGTGAGACTCCGACCTTCATCAAGATGGAGGAGCGGGAGCAGGTGTCCGAGCACCCGCTGTCTGAGGTCCTCCACCATTCGCTCGGCACGGTGCTGCGTGGCATCGGGCTGCGGATGGCCGAAAACGGCGGCTCCTACATGCTGTCGACCTTGGCCGCCGCGTTCATCGCCAGCGGAGCGGTCGGGCTGGGTAAGAGCACCGGCTCGCTCGCGGTGGCGGTCGGTTCGCTGCTGGCCATGATCACGTGTCCTCTGGCCGGGGCAGTCTCTGATCGACTGGGCCGGGTCAGGGTGTACCGGTTCGGCGCGTTCTTCCTGTTGGCGTACTCCTTCCCGGCCTGGTGGCTGCTCTCGCTCGGGATCCCCTGGCTCGCGGTCGTCGTCGTCGCGATCGGTATCGGGGTGGGGATCCAGTCCATGCTCGGCCCGCAGTGTGCGCTGTTGCCGGAGATGTTCGGCAGCAGCCACCGCTATCTTGGTGTCGCGATCTCTCGAGAGTTCAGCGCGATCATCGCCGGTGGGCTGGCCGGCGTCATCGGCGCCATCTTGCTGAAGGTGTTCAACGACAGTTGGGTGCCGGTCGCGGCGTATATGGCCCTGCTGGCCGCGATCACCGCCTTCACCACCTTTTTCGTCCCGGAGACGAAGGGGCGCGATCTTCTCAAGATCGAGGATTCGGCGCGGGACCCGCAGTCGACGCGTTGATCCGACCACGGCTCATAACCGTGGATTCGGGATGACCGGCAGCGCCGTGCGGTCGCGGGGTGCACCCCGGCGTCATCGGCACGGACGGCGGCGCTCGGCCGACGGGCGAGCCACGCCCAGACGCTCTCGTCACCCGGATCGAAGATCGGACAGGTACGTTACCTGCATGACGATCGAGGGGTATCGCCGCCAGCGACACGTCGCTCGCGACTTTCGAGCCGCGAACATCTCGGGTGCCCACCCAACGAGACGATGCGCCCGGGCGAGAACGTCCTGGCCCAGCGTGGCACCGGCAGCCGCAGGAGCATCCGCGGCACCGTTGCTGGGCTGGTGCAGCGGCGGGTCGTGATCGGGTCGACGAGTCAGCTCGCAACCCACGCCCTGGGGCGCGGGTCGAGCCGTGACGATCGTGCGCTCGCTGCATTCCTGGGTCTCGCCTTAGGCGACGCCCTGGGGATGGCGACCCAGTCGATGTCGTCGCGCGATATTGCCACGGACTACGGCCTGATCACGGGTTTCCTGGACGCCGGGCCGCGGCAGCGGATCGCCCACGGGATGCGGGCCGGGTCGATCACCGACGACACCGAACAAGCCGTGCTGCTGGCCAAGCTGCTGGTCGAGCACGACGGAGCCGTCCCCGCCGCCACCCTCGCCGACGAGCTCCTGCGCTGGGAACAGCGGATGGCCGACCGCGGGTCGCTCGACCTGCTGGGCCCCTCGACCAAGGCGGCCCTGGTCCGCCTGGCCGACGGCGTCCCCGCCGACGAGGCCGGCCGGTTCGGGACCACCAACGGGGCCGCCATGCGCATCACTCCAGTGGGGATCTCGGTCGACGTCTCGGACCTGTCGCTCTTCGTCGACGCGGTGGTCGCGGCCAGCCAGGTCACCCACAACACCTCCCTCGGCCTGGCCGCAGCAGCTGCGGTCGGGGCCGCGGTCAGCGCCGGGGTCGGAGGAGCGGACCGGCACGACGCCCTCACGGTCGCCGTCGCGGCAGCTGAGCTGGCCGAACATCGAGGCCACTGGGTCGCGGGCGGCACCATCGCGGCCCGACTTCGGTGGGCTCTTCCTTATCTCCGAGGACTCCCCGGTGATCGCCGTCCCGCGGCGGTCAGCGACGTGATCGGCACATCCGTCGCCTCCCAGGAGTCGGTGGTGGCCGCCCTCGCTCTCGTCAGCGTCGCCGAGGACCCCTGGGCGACCCTGTGTCTCGCGGCCGGACTCGGTGGCGACACCGACACCGTTGCGGCCATGGCCGGGGCGGTGCTCGGGTCGCTCGGCGGTACGGCGGTGTGGCCTGCCGCCGAGGTCGCCACCCTGGAGCGGGTCAACGAGCTCGATCTCGCCGCGCTCGGCGAGGCTCTGCTCGCCCTGCGCGGCTGATCCCCGCAGTCCCGTCTGTGGCAGTTATCCCGCACCACCACCACCACCGTCGTCGGAGATTCCCTGACCATGTGCACCGTCACCCCGAGCTCCGCTGGTCGCCTGATCTCCACCGGCAGCGTGATCGTCGACATCGTGTTGGTGATCGACCAGCTGCCCGAGCCCGGCGGTGACACCATCGCCACCTCATCGCAGCTCACCGCCGGTGGCGGGTACAACACCCTGGTCGCAGCCCGTCGAGACGGCCTCCCGGTGGTCTTCGCCGGACAGTACGGCACCGGCCCCTTCGGTGACGTGGTCCGTCGGGCTCTGGCCGACGCGGACGTCGTGGTCGCCCAATCCGGGTTGCCGGACCTCGACAGCGGCTACTGCGTCGTTCTGGTGGATCGGTCGACGGAGCGGACGTTCGTCACTACTGTCGGGGCCGAGGGACACCTGAGCCGGGCCGACCTCGATGCAGTGATCATCGGTGACGCCGACACCGTCTACGTCACGGGCTACAGCCTGGCCCATCCCGACCGGCACGATCTGCTGCCGGCCTGGGTCGGTGATCTGCCCACCACCGTACGGCTGATCACCGATCCCTCGCCCGTGGTCGGCGAGCTCGACCCGACGTCCCTCGGACGGTTGCTGAGGCGCACCGACGTCCTGACCACCAACGCCCGTGAGGCGATGATCATGACCGACCGGCTCACCCTCGCCGCCGCCGCCGCCGCCCTGACCGACCGCGTCCGACCTGGCGGCCACGTCGTCGTGCGGGACGGGCCCCGTGGCTGTTGGCTCGCGGGCCCCTCGGTCGGCCCGGAACCGTTGCTGGTCCCGGGGTTCGCGGTGCGGGCGCTCGACAGCACCGGGGCCGGCGACGCCCACGGCGGGGTGCTGGCCGCGGCGCTGACCCGCGGCGCCGACCTCGTCGCGGCCGCCC
>JBPCRP010000105.1:0-12799 GCA_050996715.1 Propionibacteriaceae bacterium | reverse complement strand
GCACGCTTGGTTGTCGGCCAAGGTCCCCAACCTCGGGTCCGAACCACCCCGGCCCCGACAAACCGACCGGCGGCCCGAGGCCGTGCAGTCGTTGCTGGCCCTGCGTCCGGGCGACATCGTCTGGGTGCCGAGCGGCAAGTCCAGCGGCTGGGTGGTGGTCATCGATCCGGGGATCCGCAGCGGCGGTGACGAGCCTCGGCCGCTGGTGCTGACCGAGGACCGGCAGGTCCGTCGGCTCGACCCGACGGCGTTCCCCACCCCGGTGGCCGCGGTCGGCCGCGTGCGGGTCGGCAAGAACTTCAACGCCAAGGAACGCACGTCGCGACGCAACCTCGCAGCCGCCTTCGCCACCAAGCTGGCCGAGGTCGACCTGCAGGTCGAGCGGGGCCCCGGCCGAGGGGGACCCCGGCCCGACGATGACCGGGCGGCCGAGATCAGTCGGCTCCGGGCCGAGCTGCGCGCACACCCGTGCCATGAATGCCCCGATCGCGAGGATCACCGGCGCTGGGTCGAGCGGGCCCTCAACCTGGAACGGGACAACGCCCGGGCGCAGGCGCGGATCTCGCAGCGGACCAACACGATCGCGGCCCACTTCGACAAGATCTGTCTGGTGCTGGAGTCGCTGGGCTACCTTGACGGCGACCAGGTCACCCCCACGGGCGCCCGGCTGGCCCGGATCTACGCCGAGCTCGACCTGGTGGCCGCGGAGGCCATCCGCGACGGGGTGTTCGACGACTTGACCGCGCCGCAGCTCGTCGCCGTGCTGTCCACGCTGGTGTACGAGGCGCGCCGGTCCGACCAGGGCCCCCGGCACCCGCGGATGCCCGACCATCACAGCGACGAGGCGGTCACCGCCCTCCGCCGGGTGCACCGCACGATCAACCTGGTCGAGCGCGACGCCAAGCTGACCCGCGGTCCTGACCTGGACGTCGGCTTCGCCGAGGCCGCCTTCGCCTGGGCTGCCGGCCAGTCGCTCGACGTCGTGCTGCACCGCAGCGGGCTGACCGCCGGCGACTTCGTCCGCTGGGTCCGGCAGGTCATCGACTTCACCGGGCAGGTGGCCGACGCCGCCGGCCCCGGCCCGTTGCGCGAGACCGCCCGGCAGGCCGTGCGTGTCATGCGCCGCGGCGTGGTCGATGTCGCCGCCGGCGGGTCCGACGACGCCACCTGACGCCGACCAGTCAGGTTCTCCCGGCATTCTGCGGCGTGTCGGGCAGCACCTGACCGGTCAGGTGGCACGGGCCAGGGTGTAACGCACCACCTGGCTGACCTCGATCGAGCCGTCCGGGGTGCGGGCCAGCTCCAATAGGTCGGCCGCGGCCGCGAGCAGGGCCGGTCGCTCCGGTTCCGGCACGAACCCCCACAACCGGCGTTGCCCGGTGCCCAGGCTGAACCGGCGCCACTGGTCGACGTCGACGAACCGGACGGGCAGTCGCTCCTCGACGGTGCTGACGTTGGTGGCTCCGGCCTTCCCGAGCAGCCGGTCGACGCCCGCCACGCTGTCGAACGGGCCCGTCCGACCACTGGTGCGGGCGTCGAGCACGTTCGTCGGCAGGTACGGCGTGAACAGCTCGTCCACCGCCCGCCAGGCGACGTCCTGGGGTCCGAAGGTGGTGATGGCCAGCCGACCGCCGGGCCGCAGCAGGCGGAGCCACCGCCGGACGGCGGCGGCTGGGTCGGGCAGGAAGAACACGACCAACGACGCCGTCACCACGTCAGCCGCACCGTCGGGAAGCGGGGGAGAACTGACGTCGGCGACCAGGGTCTCCACCTGGGACAGCCCGTCGGTGGCGTCGCGCGTGGCGGCGACCATCGCGGGGGCGAGGTCGATGGCGGTGACGTGTCCGTCCACCCCCACCGCGGACGCCAGGGGGAGCGTCACCGCACCCCGCCCGCAGCCCAGGTCGACGGCGTGCTCGCCGGCTACGGGGGCCAGCAGGGTGACCAGCCGGTCGGCGATCGGACCGAAGAACGCGACCCCGCTCTGGTCGTAGTCCGGCGCCAGGGACTCGAAGGTCGCCGCCACGTCCGCTGCCGCGTCGCTGATCATGGCCGCATCCTCCTCCGATCCGGACATCGAGACCAGCGACCGCATCCTCGACCTAGGGTGGCCGGTGTGAGCCTCGCCGTCCGCGTCATCCCGTGCCTCGACGTGCACGCCGGCCGGGTGGTCAAAGGCGTCAACTTCGTCGATCTCCGCGACGCCGGAGACCCGGTCGAGCTTGGTCACGTCTACGACGCGGAGGGCGCCGACGAGCTCACCTTCCTCGACATCTCCGCCTCCGTCGAGGGCCGGGAGACGACCCTGGAGGTGGTCCGCCGGACGGCGGAGACGGTGTTCATCCCGTTGACCGTCGGCGGGGGCATCTCGACCGTCGAGGACGTCGACGTGCTGCTGCGGGCCGGCGCGGACAAGGTCGCTATCAACACCGGGGCGATCCGCCGTCCGCAGGTGATCGCCGACATCACCCGCCGGTTCGGCAACCAGGTGCTGGTGCTCAGCGTCGACGCCCGACGCGCCACCGACCAGCCCTCAGGTTTCGAGGTGACCACTCACGGCGGCCGGAAGAGCGCGGGACTGGACGCCCTGGCCTGGGCCCGGCAGGCTTGTGACCTGGGGGTGGGCGAGATCCTCCTCAACTCGATGGACGCCGACGGCACCACGAGCGGGTTCGACCTCGAGCTGATCCGCGCCATCCGTGCGGTCGCTGACGTCCCGCTGATTGCCTCCGGCGGAGCCGGCCGGGCCGCGGACTTCCCACCCGCGGTCGCCGCGGGCGCCGACGCGGTGCTGGCCGCCACGGTGTTCCACTTCGGTACGCTGCGGGTGGCTGAGGTCAAGGCCGCGATCGCGGCGGCCGGCTACCCGGTACGGCGGCCCGTCGCCACCGAGCCGGCCGGCTGAGCCCGAATCCGAAGGAGCACCCCGAACCCATGCGCGTGTGGCTGCCGTACGCCGACCTCGCCGAGGCCGAGGCGCGCCTGGGCGGTCTGCCCGTCGGGATCGAACCCGACTTCTACCGAGCCGACGGTGACGAGTTCCCGGCGTCGATCGACGAGGTCGAGTTCTACGTCATCCCCTACATGCGCGGTGAGGCCGAGCTCCGCTGCGTGACGAAGATGTCCAGCCTCAAGGTCATCCAGACGCTCACCGCCGGGGTCGAGAACTTCGTCCCCCTCGTGCCGCCGGGCGTCACCTTGTGCAACGCCGCCGGGGTGCACGACGCCAGCACCGCCGAGCTGGCGCTCGCCCTGACGCTGGCCAGCGGCCGCCACCTCGACGCGTCCGCGCGGAGCCAGGCGGTGGGCAGGTGGGAGCCGGTCTTCGGTACGGCGCTGGCCGACCAACGGGTGCTGATCCTCGGGTACGGCCGGATCGGGCAGGCCATCGAGGCCCGGCTCGCCGGCTTCGAGGTCGCATCGATTACCCGGGTCGCCCGCCGACCGCGGACCGAGCCCGAGGTGCACCCCACCACCGAGCTGTTGGAGTTGCTGCCGCAGACCGACGTGCTGATCGTGATCGCCCCGCTGACCGCCGCCACCGAGATGATCGTCAACGCCGAGACCCTGGCGGCGTTGCCCGACGGAGCCCTGGTGGTCAACGTGGCTCGTGGCAAGCTGGTCGACACCGGCGCGCTGCTGACCGAGACGCGCAGCGGCCGACTGCGCGCCGCGCTCGACGTCACCGACCCCGAACCGCTGCCCGCGGACCATCCGCTGTGGGCCGTACCGAACGTGCTCATCTCACCGCACGTGGGAGGCGCGAGCTCGGCGTTCTTCCCCCGGGCCGACGCATTGATCAAGGCCCAGCTGGAACGCTTCGTCCGGGGTGCCGAGCTGGCGAACGTGATCGAGACGAGTCCGACGGGGGAGACCGCATGAGCTGCCTGTTCTGCGCCATCGTCGCCGGTGAGGTCGCGTCTCGCCAGGTGTACGCCGACGATCGTGCCGTGGCCTTCCTCGACCTGCAGCCCTGGCACCGCGGCCACACCCTGGTCGTGCCCCGCCGCCACGTCCACGATCTGCTCGACGGTAAGCCGTCGCTGGCCGAGATCGGTCCGGCGATCGACGCCACCGCGCGGCTGCTGGTCGACCGGCTCGGGGCCGACGGGTTGAACCTGCTCTCCTCGGCCCGGCCCACCGCCGGTCAGGAGGTCTTTCACCTGCACGTGCACCTGATCCCCCGGTACGCCGACACCCCGGGTCTGCGTTACCTGATCACCCCGAACGCCGTCGAGGAAGCCGAACTCGACGCCGTCCAGGCCCAAATCCTCAGCGCCAGCGGGTCGTCCGGGTGACCACCAAGACCCAGGGCACCCGGACGGAGGTGCCCGGTGCTCGCCGCGCGGCGTTGCTGGTGGTCGAGGTGCTCCCGGCGTTCCTGGTGGCGTTGTTGATCTTGCCGTTCATCATCCAGTACGGCACCGACAATCCCTGGCACCCCTCGACCATCGACCTGCAGGTCTACGTCTACGCGGTTCGCGACATGCTGGCCGGCCGGGACATCTACGCGACCACCACGCCATTCTGGAACCTCTACTTCATCTATCCACCCATCGCCGCGATCTTGATGGTGCCGCTGGCCTTCGGCCCGTACGCCTTCTGGCAGGTGGTCTGGACCCTTGGCCTGGTCGGCGCCCAGCAGTCGGTGCTGCGTCGCTGTGGGGTCGCGCGGGGGTGGAAGCTCGCCCTGGTGGGGATTGTGGTGGTCTGCGCCGTCGAGCCGATCCGGACGACGCTCGGCTACGGGCAGGTCAACACGATGCTGATGGCCATGGTGGTCGCCGACCTGCTGCCGGTCGCGCAGGGGGAGCGGCGCATCCTGCCGCGCGGAACCCTGATCGGGCTCGCGGCGGCGATCAAGCTCACCCCTGCGCTTTTCGTGGTCTTCGCTCTGCTGCTGGGCAAGAAGAAGCTGGCGATCACCGGGATGGCGTCGTTCGTGGTCTGCACCGCGATCGGGGCGATCTTGCAGTGGCATCAGACCTACGTCTTCTGGTTCGGCCTCTCGGGCGGTGACACCCGGACGGCCTCGCCGCTCTACGTCGGCAACCAGTCCCTGCTCGGCGTGTTCTACCGACTGATCGGTTCTGGCGCCGGCGTGGTGCTGCCCGGGATCGCCTTCGCCGGGATCGTCGCCCTGCTCGCCACCCTGGTGGCGGCGCACTGGTGGCGGTCCGGGCACCACGTGTTCGCGGTCAGCCTGGTCGGGCTGGCCACCTGCCTGGCCTCACCGCTGTCCTGGACCCACCACTACGTGTGGATCGCGCCGATGGGCGCGGCCGTGCTGATCGAGCTGCGCCGACCGGGCCGCGAACGGCTGCCACGCTGGGCGCTGGTCGTTGCCGGGGGCTGGGTCATCTGGGTGTCGGTCTGCCTGCCGCTCGCCATCCTGCCGTACGGCGGGGGGCTGGAACGTGCGTACGGTCCGCTGCAGGAACTGGTGGCCAACCTCGGCCCGTCGCTCGGGGTGATCTTGGTGGTGGGCCTGGCGGTGCGGCTGGTCCAGACCCGGCTCAGCCACACCCGCCGAGTGCGGGCCGGGGCGCCGGCCGACTGACTTCGGCGCCGCTGACGGATTGGCTCCGCCGGTTCCGCACAGACAGCCGGCCGTTGCGGGTGGTTCCCGTGCGGCGCGCCCACCCTTCAGCGCCTCGGAGGGTGCACCGCCTGTCGCCGGCAAGATCGACGGTGCTCGGCTGGTTCACTGCGCAGGTGCGGTCCCCTCGGGTGCCCTGAGACCACCAGGACTGCGCCTGCGTCCGGCCGATCAGGAGTCGGGCTCCTGGACAGCGTCGAACGACGCGTCACAGACCAGTCGTCGCCACTGGTCGGCAAGCGCTCACCAGAGCTGCCGTCGCGCGCACAGAAGTCGCCGCTGGTCGGCACACGTGCGCCAGAGCCGCCTGTCGTCACTCCGTCCAGGGCCGCGGTCCCCGTAGCCGCCACCCCCCGCGGGTCCGACGTCCAGTAGCGCGACCCCACCACCAGAGCCGACCGTGCCGGCCGCCGTCGTGCCCAAGATCCGCTGGGGCTCGTGCGGCTCCCCGACCCGGCCGTCCCGGGCGCGCCGGATGCGGCGCCCCGGGACTGCGACACGCGGTACGCCGCCACGACGACGCTGGCCCGGTGTTCTTGCCCGGCGTGGCCTGGTCGTCGCGGGTCCGAGCACCAAGACGGATGCGTTCGTCCGCTGCTGCCAGCTGCCGGCGTCCGCGTCAGCGTCTCGGATGCCGGCCGCCTTCAGGTAGGAAGCAGATAGGTCGATCCACGCCCGGTAACGGCCGAAGTCGGGGAAGCGACGATCCTGGACGTCGGCGGCCGCCGCATAGATCGCCGAGGAAGGTGTGGGGGGAGTAGCCGGCGGAGCTCAGCCGGGTGTCCCCACCGCGCGACGGCGGAGGTCGAGGTCACGCGCCACGTTGTCGGTCGAGATGTGGCGGAACCGGATCGGTGACGTGGCGGCGCAGCGGCGGGCCAGCCTTGTGTTCGCGGCCAGGTAGGCCGGCACCTCGGAGCGCTTCGGCGGGTGAGGCGGGCAGGCCCGCCAGCACCTGCTGCTCCTCCGCCGAGCTGGCGAAGCAGGTGGCCGGGTCGGAGCGGACGACCCCTCGCGGGTCGAAGCCCAGGATGTCGAAGCGGTCCGGGATCGCCTGGGGGTAGAGCACCTGAGCCGCGGTCTGCACGAAGTCGACGCCCGACCCGCCCGGTCCGCCAGGGTTGGTGAACAGCGTGCCGATCTTTTTGCGCCGGCTTCGCGGCGGGTAGCCGGGTAAGCCAGCCGTACGCCGACCTGTTCCGGCGCGTCCCGGCCACCGCAGCCGAGCGGGCGACGACCGCCGCCGAGGCGATGTCGGGCTCGCGGTGACCGAGATCCGGCCGAACAAGGAGAGTCTCGTCCGTCAGGGCGCCACGGGTGGAGACCGGGCCGGGAGTTAGATTGACGCCCATGTCCACCCCGTTCGACACCAGCACCGAGACGCAGACCGACCGCAGCGCTGAGGCCCCCGTCGACATCAAACCCCGCTCCCGTACCGTCACCGAGGGCCTCGAGGCGACGGCCTCGCGCGGCATGCTGCGTGCGGTCGGGATGGGTGACGACGACTGGGTCAAGCCGCAGATCGGGGTCGCGTCGAGCTGGAACGAGATCACCCCCTGCAACCTGTCCCTCGACCGGCTGGCGAAGGCCGTCAAGGACGGCGTGCACGCCGCCGGTGGCTATCCGTTGGAGTTCGGCACCATCTCCGTCTCCGACGGCATCTCGATGGGCCACGTCGGCATGCACTACTCGCTGGTCAGCCGCGAGGTGATCGCCGACTCGGTCGAGACGGTGATGGAGGCCGAGCGGCTCGACGGCTCGGTGCTGCTGGCCGGCTGCGACAAGTCCTTGCCCGGCATGCTGATGGCCGCGGCCCGGCTCGACCTGGCGTCGGTCTTCCTCTACGCCGGGTCGATCATGCCCGGTCGGGTGGGGGACAAGGATGTCACGATCATCGACGCCTTCGAGGCGGTCGGTGCCTGCGTCCGGGGTCTGATCACCCGGGAGCAGGTGACCGAGATCGAGAAGGCGATCTGTCCGGGGGAGGGCGCGTGCGGCGGCATGTACACCGCCAACACCATGGCCAGCGCCGCGGAGGCCCTGGGCATGAGCCTGCCCGGATCGGCCGCCCCGCCGGCTGTCGACCGACGCCGCGACGGGTTCGCCCGCAAGAGCGGCGAGGCCGTGGTCAACCTGCTCAAGCGGGGCATCACGGCGCGTCAGATCCTCACCAAGGAGGCGTTCGAGAACGCCATCGCCGTGGTGATGGCCTTCGGCGGCTCGACCAACGCCGTCCTGCATCTGCTGGCCATCGCCAACGAGGCCGAGGTCGACCTCACCCTCGACGACTTCGTCCGGGTGGGCAAGAAGGTCCCGCACCTGGGTGACCTCAAGCCCTTCGGCCGCTACGTGATGAACGACGTCGACCGGGTCGGGGGAGTGCCCGTGGTGATGAAGGCGCTGCTCGATGCCGGTCTGATGCACGGCGACTGCCTGACCGTCACCGGTAAGACGATGGCCGAGAACCTCGCCGACATCGCCCCGCCGGACATCGACGGCACCATCGTCCGGGCGCTCGACAACCCGATGCACCCGACCGGCGGGATCACCATCCTGCACGGCACCCTGGCTCCCCAGGGTGCGGTGGTCAAGAGTGCCGGCTTCGACACCGACGTGATCACCGGCACGGCACGGGTCTTCGACGGTGAGCGGGCCGCGATGAATGCGCTGGCGGACGGCACGATCACCGCCGGCGACGTCGTGGTGATCCGGTACGAGGGGCCCAAGGGTGGCCCGGGGATGCGCGAGATGCTGGCGATCACCGGCGCGATCAAGGGCGCCGGGCTCGGCAAGGACGTGATGCTGGTCACCGACGGCCGGTTCTCCGGGGGCACCACCGGACTCTGCGTCGGCCACATCGCCCCCGAGGCCACCGACGGCGGGCCGATCGCCTTGATCAACGACGGCGACAAGATCACCCTGGACGTGGCCAACGGTCGCCTTGACGTCGACCTCGACGCCACCGAGCTGCAGCGTCGTCGTGACGCCTGGACCCCGACCCCGCGACCGACGCCCCGCGGCGTGCTGGCGAAGTACGTGAAACTCGTGCGGTCGGCCGACGTCGGCGCCGTCTGCACCTGAGGATTACGACCCTCTATCCACTCTCCTCATCTTGGCGCGTCCGACGGGTCGAGGTGGGCCGTGTGCCGTCCCGGACGCGAGATCCTGATGACCCCGAGACCGAAGGCGACCACGATGGCGGTGAGAGCGACGACGTACGCCGCGACGCTGCCGTACCCGCCGGTCGACGCGACGGGGTCGAGGAACGGGTAGGGGTACCAGTAGGGGGTGCCGACGAACGGGTCGAGCACCAACGGGCCGCGGATCAGCGTGTAGACCAGCCAGGCGATCGGTACGACCAGCACGACCCGTACGTCGTGGTACTCGAGGCGCTGTCGTCCCGGCGCGAGGACCCAGTCCAGCAGCAGCGCCACCGGGACCACGACGTGGAGGATCTCGTTCGACCACCCGACCGTCTCGCCCTGGGCGGGGATGCCGCGCAGCACCAGGTTGTAGACCACGCCGATCAGGACCAGGTAGGTGACGACCGCCGCGCGGGCCAGCGTGAAACGCCGCGACTCGGCGCCGCGACCGCTGATCGCCGATGCCGCACCGATCAGCAGCACGACCACGGCCAGCACGCTCGAGTCGACGGTGAAGTAGCTGAGGTAGTTGGCCAGGGCGGCGGTCCCGCCGACGGATCGAGCGGTGGCCTGAGCCTGCGCCATCACCGACGCACCGATCGCGATCGCCAGTCCCACCCGCAGCACCCCGACGACCACGGTCCTGCTCACGCCGTCTCCGTCCGTTGGGGTGACGCCTGGCCCACAGCGTAGAGAGTCCGATTACCTGACGCTCATCGAGCGTGAGTGCGCGCAAATCCACGTCGGTACGAGCCCCGCCCACGTGGATATGTGCGCACTCACTGAGAGTGGCCAGAAACTAGGGCTACCGAGGGTCCTTCCGGATGTCAAGACGTCGCGGTCGGCACGTTGATTTGGCGTCGACGATGAGTCACAGTGATCAGGTGCGCACCGCGTCGAGCATTCTCGTAGTCATCCAGCGTGTCGGCTGATCCCACCAGCACCCGACACGCTCCCTCGTCTGCCTGATGGCAGCGGGGGTTTTTTGTTGGTCGGCGACGGCACCGGCGAGACGTACGAGCCTGCAGGACTTCGGGGCGTAGCATCCATTGGTCGCAAGTGAAGGCAAGGAGTGTCATGGCTGAGCCAGGTTCGGGCGAGCAGCACACCGGCGCGCAGTCGCTCGTGAGGTCGCTGGAAGAAGTCGGCGCCGAGACCGTCTTCGGCATCCCGGGAGGTGCGATCCTCCCGGCCTACGATCCCCTCTACGACTCGACCAAGGTCCGCCACATCCTCGTGCGGCACGAGCAGGGCGCCGGTCACGCGGCCGAGGGGTACGCGATCGTCACCGGCAAAGTGGGCGTCTGCATGGCGACCTCCGGTCCTGGGGCGACCAACCTCGTCACCCCGATCGCCGACGCGCACATGGACTCGGTGCCGATGGTCGCCATCACCGGGCAGGTGGCCGGGCCCTCGATCGGCACCGACGCCTTCCAGGAAGCCGACATCACCGGCATCACGATGCCGATCACCAAGCACAACTTCCTGGTCCGTCGACCCCAAGACATCCCGGCTGCGATTGCTTCGGCGTTCCACCTCGCCAGCACGGGCCGTCCGGGTCCGGTGCTCGTCGACATCACCAAGGACGCCTTGCAGGCCAAGTCGGACTTCGTCTGGCCGACGAGCCTCGACCTCCCCGGCTACCGCCCGGTGACCAAGCCGCACAGCAAGCAGGTCAAGGAGGCCGCGCGCCTGATCCTCGCGGCCAAGCGGCCCGTGCTGTACGTCGGTGGCGGGGTGGGTAAGGCGGGCGCTGCCCGCGAGCTGCGCGAGCTGGTGGAGCTCACCGGCATTCCCGTGGTCACCACGCTGATGGCCCTGGGGGTGTTCCCCGACAGCCACCCGCTCAACCTGGGTATGCCCGGCATGCACGGCACCGTGGCCTCGGTCGGCGCGATCCAGCGCAGCGACCTGCTCATCTCCCTCGGCGCCCGCTTCGACGACCGGGTGACCGGCCAGCTGTCGAGCTTCGCGCCCAACGCGCGGGTCATCCACGCCGACATCGACCCGGCCGAGATCTCGAAGAACCGGCACGCCGACGTCCCCATCGTGGGTGACTGCAAAGAGGTCATCGCCGAGCTCGTCTCCGTGCTCGAGGGCGCGGAGCGCAGGGTCGACGTGGGCGAGTGGTTGACCTACGTCGCGGACATGAAGGCGCGGTACCCCACCGGCTACGACCTGCCGAGCGACGGTTCGCTCTCGCCGCAGCACGTGATCCAGCGGATCGGTGAGCTGACCGGACCGGAGGCCTACTACGCCTCCGGGGTGGGCCAGCACCAGATGTGGGCCGCGCACTACCTGCCCTTCGAGAAGCCGAGCCACTGGCTGAACTCGGGCGGTCTGGGCACCATGGGCTACTGCGTACCGGCCGCCATGGGCGCCAAGGTCGGCCGGCCCGATGCGGTGGTGTGGGGGATCGACGGCGACGGCTGCTTCCAGATGACCAACCAGGAGCTCGTGACCTGTGCCCTGGAAGGGATCCCGGTCAAGATCGCGGTGATCAACAACCAGAGCCTGGGCATGGTGCGGCAGTGGCAGACCCTGTTCTACGAGGGTCGCTACTCCAACACCGACCTCAAGACCAACCGCATTCCCGACTTCCCCAAGCTCGCCGAGGCGATGGGCTGCGTGGGCCTGCGCGCCGAGACCGCCGAGGACGTGGACCCGGTGATCGAGAAGGCGCTCGCGATCAACGACGCGCCGGTCGTGGTGGAGTTCGTGGTCAACAAAGACGCCATGGTCTGGCCGATGGTCGCCGCCGGGTCGAGCAACGACGCGATCAAGTACGCCCGGGACCTCGCGCCCAACTGGGGCGACGAGGAGCGTGAGCTGTGAGCACCCACCACACCCTCAGCGTGCTGGTCGAGAACAAGCCGGGCGTGCTGGCCCGAATCTCGAGCCTGATCAGCCGCCGCGGCTTCAACATCGACTCGTTGGCGGTCGGACCCACCGAGCATCCCGAGATGTCGCGGATCACCCTGGTGGTCGATGTCGACGACCTGGTGCTCGAACAGCTCACCAAGCAGCTCAACAAACTGATCGAGGTGCTCAAGATCGTCGAGCTCGAGGTGGCCGTCCGGCGGGAGCTGATGCTGGTCAAGGTGCGCTGCGAACCCGAGGCCCGCAGCCAGATCCTCGAGATCGTCAACCTGTTCCGGGCCAAGGCCGTCGACATCTCCCATGACTCGATCACCGTCGAGGCGACCGGGGGGCCCGACAAGCTGGAGGCCCTGCTCGACATGCTCGAGCCGTACGGCATCCGCGAGCTCGTGCAGTCGGGCCTGGTCGCCATCGGTCGGGGCAGTCGCTCGATCACCGACCGGTCCTCCCGGCACGACAAGCTCAGGACGGACAAGATCAAGGCCGTCCGGGCGGGCTGATGCCCACCGTTTTCCGTTACGCCAACACCCAAGAACCACTGAGGAGAAACCTGCCGTGCCCGCTGAGATGTTCTATGACTCCGACGCCGACCTCGCGCTGATCCAGGGGCGCAACGTCGCCATCCTCGGCTTCGGCAGCCAGGGCCATGCCCACGCGTTGTCCCTGCGTGACTCAGGTGTCGACGTCCGAGTCGGTCTGCCCGAGGGAAGCAAGAGTCGGGCCAAGGCCGAGGCCCAGGGCCTGCGGGTGAGGACACCGTACGAGGCGTGCGAAGAAGCGGACCTGATCATGGTCCTCACCCCCGACCCCGTGCAGCGGAAGGTCTACAAGGAGGCGATCGAGCCCAACCTCGTCCCCGGTGACGCGTTGTTCTTCAGCCACGGCTTCAACATCCGCTACGACTACATCGTCCCGCCCGAGGGCGTCGACGTCGCCCTCGTCGCCCCCAAGGGTCCGGGTCACCTGGTCCGTCGCGAGTACGCCGAGGGTCGCGGTGTCCCCGTGCTCGTCGCCGTCGAGCAGGATGCCTCCGGCACGGCGTGGGACCTGGCGCTCGCGTACGCCAAGGCGATCGGCGGCCTCCGGGCCGGGGGCATCAAGACCACCTTCACCGAGGAGACCGAGACCGACCTCTTCGGCGAGCAGGCCGTCCTCTGCGGTGGCGCCTCCGCGCTGA
>JBPCRP010000077.1:0-11339 GCA_050996715.1 Propionibacteriaceae bacterium | reverse complement strand
AGCACGCATCCGCCCCGCACCCTTGCCGAGATCGGACGACACCACCGACTAGTCGTCAGCATCAAGGAAGAGCAACTCAACCCGCGACAAGCGTCCAACGGGCACATCCCGTGTCGGTTTCTCGCCGTGTCGGCGGCGTGTCGGTTTCTCATTTACTTGTCGGTGCTGTGACGCTCCGATGCGCGGGAACCCACAAGCAGCAGCAGGAAGAGAAGAAAGCGGCGGAGCAGCAGCTGTAGGAAATCGCGCATCTTGTCGTCGTCGACGTGCTGCTGACAAGGGGGAACGACAATTTGAGCAGGGCCACCAGCTTCGAAATCTTGTCGGATTCCTCGGTGGCCGAGCTGGCTTTCAAATCCGCCCGCCACCTCCGACCACCGGCAGCTACTACCAGCCCTGAGCCGCCTCGTGAGCGCCCACCGGGACAGGGCTTACGTCGGGCGGGGGCGGTGGTCTGTTGCCCTTGCGGCTTCACGTCCGACGCCTCGACGAGCCGTGACCACGCTCAGCGTCGACCCCGGTCGCGATCTCCAGCGCGGCGAACAAGGTGGTGGTGCTGTGTCGCCTTAGCTGAGCCTTAGCTGGGACCCGTCCCGTCCTGACATCCAGAACGGCTGGGTTCGGCAGGATTCCCAGTATCTTGTCTTTTCCTCGATCGCCGCTATCGGGGAGTCGATCCCCGCCCGGCCTTGGCCCCGTCGAGGGGCTGTGAATGTTGGCTGCGTTCTCGGTGATTGGGCTGCTGAAGCGTTCTGGTGTCGCGCGTTAAACCCTCCGCGTTCGGAGCCGTAATGCGTTGGTGAGGACGCTGACCGAGCTGAGGGCCATGGCGGCAGCGGCGATCATGGGGGAGAGCAGCAGCCCGAACGCGGGGTAGAGGACGCCGGCGGCGATGGGGATCCCGGCGGCGTTGTAGATGAACGCGAACACGAGGTTCTGCCGGATGTTGGACATGGTCGCCTGTGAGAGTTTCCGGGCGCGGACGATGCCGGTCAGGTCCCCTTTCAGGAGGGTGATACCGGCGCTTTCGATGGCGACGTCGGTGCCGGTGCCCATGGCGATACCGACGTCGGCGGCGGCCAGGGCGGGTGCGTCGTTGACGCCGTCGCCGGCCATCGCGACGACGCGCCCTTCTTGGCGGAGGCGGTTGACGACGTCACTCTTGCGGTCGGGCAGCACGTCGGCTTCGACACGGTCAATGCCTAGGCGGCGGGCGACAGCCTCAGCGGTGATCCGGTTGTCGCCGGTGAGCATGACGATCTCGATGCCCTCCTCGCGCAGAGCTTTCAGGGCGGCGGGTGTGGTGTCCTTGACCGGGTCTTCGATCGCAAGGACCCCGGCGGTCTGGTCGTCGACGCCGATGAAGACGGCGGTCGCGCCGTCTGCTCGGAGCCGGTCAGCCTCAGCCGTAAGCCGGCTGGGGTCCAGCCCCGCATCGGTCAGGAAGTGGGCGCTGCCGATGAGCACGCGGCGGTGGTCCACGGTGCCGGTGACGCCCTTGCCGACGGGGGCGTCGAAGTCAGTCACGTCGGGGGTGGGCAGTCCGGCTTCGGTAGCGGCGGTGACGATGGCGTGGCCGAGGGGGTGTTCAGAGGCCTGTTCGACCCCGGCCGCCAGCCGTAGCAGCTCGTTTTGATCGAAACCGGATGAGGTGACGACCTGGGTGACGGTGGGGTGTCCTTGGGTGAGGGTGCCGGTCTTGTCGACGACGAGGGTATTCACCTTCTCCATCCGTTCGAGTGCTTCGGCGTTCTTGATCAGGACGCCGAGCTGAGCGCCCCGGCCGACTCCGACCATGATCGAAACCGGGGTGGCGAGGCCGAGCGCACAGGGGCAGGCGATGATCAGAACGCTGACGGCGACGACCAGGGCGTGCGCCAGTCGAGGGTCCGGTCCGACGATGGACCAGATCACGAAGGCACCGACGGCCGCCGCGATGACCGCGGGCACGAACCAGGCCGCGACGTGGTCTGCCAACCGTTGGATCGGGGCTCGGGAGCGTTGCGCGTCGGCGACCATCTGCACGATCCGGGCGAGCATCGTGTCCCGGCCGACCTTGTCGGCGCGGATGACCAGCGAGCCGGTCTGGTTGATGGTTCCGCCGACGGCGGTGTCCCCGGCGGTCTTGGTGGTCGGCATCGACTCGCCGGTGACGAGGGACTCGTCGACCGAGGAGCGGCCGTCCTCCACGGTTCCGTCGACGGGGACCGTCTCGCCGGGACGGACTCGGAGACGGTCACCGACCTGAACTAGGTCGAGGGAGACCTCTTCTTCGGCGCCGCCGGTGTTGAGGCGGTGGGCGGTCTTGGGGGTGAGGTCGAGCAGTGCCCGGATGGCGCCCGACGTTTGTTCCCGGGCGCGGAGTTCCAGCACCTGCCCGAGCAGAACCAGGACAGTGATGATGGCGGCCGCCTCGAAGTAGACGGCGACGGCGCCGTCCATCCGGAACGAGTCGGGGAAAATGCCCGGCACGATGGTCGCGACGACGCTGAACACCCAGGCAACGCCGGTGCCCATGGCGATCAAGGTGAACATGTTGAGCTTGAGGGTCCGGACCGAGGTCCAGCCGCGTTCGAAGAAGGGCTTGCCGGCCCACAGGACCACCGGTGTCGCGAAGACGAGCTGAACCCAGTTGGAGACCGTCGCAGGCACCAGGTCATGGAGCGCGGGGATCAGATCTCGTCCCATACCCAGGATGAGGACCGGGATGCTCAGCGCGAGCGCCACCCAGAACCGACGCTTCATGTCCGCCAGCTCCGGGCTGGGGCCTGTGGCGGCGGTGACGGTAACCGGTTCCAGGGCCATCCCACAGATCGGGCACGACCCCGGGCCGGGCCGCCGGATCTCCGGATGCATCGGGCACGTCCACTCCTCGACTTCACCGGCGAAAGGGCTGGTCGCTGCCTGGTGGCTCGTTGGGTCGTGATCGTGGCCATGGCCGGCGTCGAGGTCCAGGTAGGTCTGAGGGCTCGCCTCGAACTTCGCCTGGCAGTGCCCGGAGCAGAAGTAGTAGGTCTGAGCGTCGTGCTCGGAGCGGTGATCGCTGGTGGCCGGGTCCACGTCCATCCCGCAGACCGGGTCTTTCACCACCGGGTGAGCCTCTGCTGTCGGCGGCTGTTCGGTGTGGCTGCTCATACCCCAAAGGTACCCCCTGGGGGTATAAAGTCAAGGGGCCGCGGTACCGCCGATCCGCATCAACCTATCGAGGGACGGCCGGGGGTGAGGCTCGCGCCGAGCCTCACCCCTGTCGCCGCCTCGCGTGGTTACAGGTTGGCGAGGAGCTTTTTCATGGTGGTGATCTCCTGCTGCTGACTGGTGGCAATGTTGCCAGCCAGGGCGACAGCGGCATCGTTCGTGCCGTCCTTGGTTTCGGCCTTAGCCATGGTGATGGCGCCTTGGTGGTGCTTGGTCATCATCTCCAGGTACATCCTCTCCGCGGCGGCTCCGTCGGCCTTGTCGAACGTCTTCATCTCGACGTCGCTGGCCATGCCGTCGTCGGCGCCCCCGTGGTTCATCCCGCCCATGCCGCCGCCCATGTCGTGACCCCACGCTTTCAGCCAGCTCTGCATGGTGGTGATCTCGGGCTGCTGCGCGGCTTTGATCTCCTTTGCCAACGAAATGGTCTCGGCACTGATCCCCGATTTCTTCAACAAGGATTCGCTCATGGCGACGGCCTGCTGGTGGTGCGGGATCATCCTTTGCACGAACATGACGTCGGCGGTGTTGAACGGTTCGGCCGCGCTCTCACTCGGGTTGGACGATGCCATCTGGGAGGGCATCTGCGACATCTGCGGTGAGGCAGAGCTGCCGGGGTTCATACCGCCCATCCCGCCGGCGTCGTTGTTGCCGCACCCGGCGAGGCCCAGGGTGGTCCCTAGGGCGAGTGCGGTCAGGGTGGCTGTCAGGACATGGTTCTTCATCATCTGTGGTCTCTTCTCATGTGCAACGTGTGGTGGGATTCCCCGCGAAGGGTCCGAACCGGTCATGTCTAGGCCGTAGCGCCCAGCCAGAGCATCGTTCGGTAGAAAGGCGGCGAAGCACAGGTCGGATCAGGTACGGAGCACGGACAGCTCAGCCAGTGACAGCGACGGCACCCATCGCCCCAGAAAAGTCCCCACGGTGGCCGGGCGCCACAGCATCCGGGGTGGAAGGCGCCGCACCCGTGGGGGCGCCAGCCACCAGCTGAGGACCAGCAGGGTCAGGGCCAGCAGGCAGGCGCCGAGCGCCATGCTGTGCCCCCCGCAACCCGGACAGTGGTCAGTGGAGGACCCGCCCATGCCGTCGTCCGGCATTCCCGTCGCGCTGTGGCCCAGATGCTGCGCGTAGCCGGGGTGGTCGTACCCCTCCGCCGTCGATGGCTGTGCACCCGAATGCTGGTGCGCGCCGGCTAGGGGCGGTGTCGCGAACGTGTGACCGAGAGACAGCTGGTGCATCCCGACCACGCCGAGCACGACCACCCCCAGAACCGTGGCCAGCAGTGCACGACACAGACCGCCAGCACCCAGCATTCCGGACACACGGACGAGAGCATCGCGCTTGCGCACCGTTGTCACGCCCCGCCCTTTCCGCTCACACGACCGGCTTATACGCGTTCCCGGCCCAGTGGGGGCCTCATTCGGGCAACACCTCGGTGCCGCCACCTTCAATTCTAGACTACCCCCCTAGGGTATAATTGCTTCGACGGGATGCCCGAACAGCAAAGAGGAAGCCCATGGACGAGGTCAGCAGCCCCCACGGCTACATCCACCACAAGGACGACTACCTGAAACGGCTCCGTCGCATCGAAGGTCAGGCTCGGGGTGTCCAGCGGATGGTGGAGGAGGAGCAGTACTGCATCGACATCCTGACCCAGGTTTCCGCGATGACCAAGGCCCTCCAGTCGGTCTCCCTGGGCCTGCTCGATGAACACCTGAACCACTGTGTGGTCGACGCGGTCGCAGCCGGCGGCCACGAAGCCGACGCGAAACTGAAGGAAGCCGCCGCGGCCATCGCCCGCCTCGTCCGGTCCTGACTCTCAAGGCCCTCGAGCTCCTACCGGCAGCGAAGAGAAATGAGCGGGCGCTCGAAGATCACAGACCAGGGGGGCTCTCGTGGTGGTGGGCTCCGACGGGGCTGACGTGCACGGTCGCGGCGGTGAGTCGGCGGGCCCCGGCCAACAGGTGGCCCTCGGCGTGGTGGGCCAGGTCGTGGGCCTCGGTGATAGCGAGGCTGGGATCGGCGGTGATGTCGGCCTCGGCGCGCAGGGTGTGCCCGATCCAGCGGATCCGCAGCTCACGGATCTCCTGCACGCCGTTGACCGTGGCGATCGCGGCCGTGGCCTGGTCAACCAGCGCCGGGTCGACGGCGTCCATCAGCCGGGCCCCGACCTGCGTCACCGCGCACCGCAGGACCCCCAGGATGGCCACCGTGATCAGCAGCCCCACGACCGGGTCAGCCCACGGCAGGCCCAGTGCCACCCCACCAGCGCCCAGCAGCACCGCGAGGCTGGTAAAGCCGTCGGTCCGAGCGTGCAGCCCGTCTGCGACCAGGGCGGCTGAGCCGATCTGACGCCCAACACGGATGCGGTAACGGGCCACCACTTCGTTGCCCAGGAACCCGACCAGCCCAGCCCCGGCCACCGCCCACAGATGCGTCACCTCGCGCGGGTTCAGGAGCCGGTCGATGGCCTCGTAGGCGGCCAGGACGCTCGACAAAGCGATCATGGCGATGACGAACAGTCCGCCCAGGTCCTCGGCCGTCAAGGCGTCGGCCACGTTGTGCAGGGTGTCGCCCAACAACGCCACCGACCCTGACAGCACCACCACAATCGCTTGCAGGATGGCGGTGACCCCAAGGCCGATCAGGCTGATGAACAACGCCCGCCGACCGGCAGCATTGGCCTCCAACGCGTCGTCGATCTGATCGGCAGCGTCATGGGAATGACCACCCACTAGCTAGCTCCGACAGCCCGTGGCGAACCCGGCTAACTACCCCGGCCGGGTGTTCGTGGCCGTGGAACGTACCCGTTTTGGTGGACACAGGGATTAACTAGGGGAGCGACAAGATCGACCACCGGCCCAAATCTCATCATCTTGCCGAATTCCTCAGCACCCGCACCCTGATGATCACGGTGCCCCTCCATGAACCATTTCGTGTCGCGCCAAGGATCGCAAGGTGTACTCTCTGCGCATGCATGCAGATACGCAGTCTATTGGGTTGCCGGTAGCCCCCTCGGTTGAGACAGCCGACGCTCAGCTGGTCGAGCTGGCCGTCGAGGTGTTCGCGATGTTGGCCGACGCGACGCGGGTACGGATCGTGCTCGCCCTCCAAGAGGGTGAGTTGTCGGTCAACACGTTGGCCGAGGTTGTCGGAAAGTCGCCGGCAGCGGTGTCGCAACACCTGGCGAAGCTGCGGCTGGCCCGGATCGTGTCGGCTCGGCACGAGGGCACCCGCGTGTTCTACCGGCTCGAGAACGAGCACGCCCAGCAGCTGGTGACCGATGCCATGTTCCAGGCCGAGCACTCGGTCAGCGCCCGGCCGCGTCACCACCACCTCGACGAGGCGCGATGACTCCGCCCGACGCCACGGGCGGCCACGGCCATCCCCACGACGAGGACCACGACGAGCACCGCCATCCACACGGGCACGAGCACCCCCACGACGGGCACGGGCACGATCACGGGCATCCGACAGGCGTGAAGGGCTTTCTGTACGGTCTGTTCGTCCCGCACAGTCACGATGCGTCCGACTCGATCGACGACGCCCTGGAGGCGAGTCGTGCTGGCGTCCGGGCCCTCAAGATCAGCCTGGTCGGGCTGGGGGTGACCGCTGCGCTGCAGGTTGTCGTGTTCTTCATCAGCGGATCGGTCGCGCTGCTGGCAGACACGATCCACAACTTTTCCGACGCGTTGACCGCGGTCCCGCTGTGGGTCGCGTTCGTGGTAGGACGCCGCGCTGCGTCACGCCGCTACACCTTCGGCTATGGCCGGATCGAGGACCTGGCCGGGCTGTTCATCGTCGCGATGATCGCCCTCTCGGCTGTCGTCGCCGGGGTGGAGTCGATCCGGCGGTTCTTCGCGCCCCAGGAGCTGTCGAACCTCGGCTGGGTCCTCGCTGCAGGTCTGGTCGGGTTTGCCGGCAACGAGCTGGTCGCGGTCTACCGGATTCGGGTTGGCCGCCAGATCGGGTCCGCGGCGCTGGTGGCCGACGGCATCCACGCCCGCACCGACGGCTTCACCTCCCTCGCTGTCGTACTGGGGGTGATCGGGGTGTGGCTGGGGTTCCCGCTGGCCGACCCGATCGTCGGCCTGCTCATCAGCGCGGCCATCTTCGTCTTGCTGTGGGGCACCGCCCGTGACATCGGCCGCCGACTGCTCGACGGGGTCGACCCACGCTTGGTCCAAACGGCTGAGGAGACCGTGTCAGCAGTACCTGGCGTGGTGAGCGTGGCCGACACCCGGCTGCGCTGGCTGGGGCACCGGATGAGCGTCGAGGTCACCGTCGCGACCCGCCCCGACATGCCGGTCGAGGAGTTCCACGCCCTTGAGCACGCCGCTGACCACGCGATCCGCCGCAACCTGCGCAGCGTCGGCACCGTCCGGCTCAGCCCAACCGTGCACACCCACCTAACCCTGCGCGACTAGGTCCCGGCGGCGACGGCAAAAGCTTCGCCTGACCCGACCACGGCTGGCGGGTCCGTCGAAGCGACCTGGACTTGTTGACGTCCCCCAAAGGGCTCGAGCAGGTGCAACAAGACGGCATCCTCGTCAGCGACTACCCACCCGCCCCAGACAGCCTGCGCCAGCATCTCTGCCGCTGAACCTTGGCTCAGGGTCCGTCCTCATGGGTCGGTCTGGCTGCGACGGCCGCTCCTCAGCCCGAGGGTCGGCACCTCCGGCCGGCACCTGTGGCCTAGCCCGAACCGAACAGCTGCCACAGCGACGCCGAACCGAGGCCGAGGACGACGCTGGCCGTTCCCGCACCGACGGCGACCCGGAGTCCCCAGGGCCGGACCGCGGCCACCGGGGCGGCGGTGCGCAGCAGCGGCCTATCCAGCGCAGGCACGGTTCGTCGGCTACCCGACCCGTCGTGACGGACGGCTCACCGTCGTGCCGGGCGCGGAGGGCTGCTGCGAAAGCAGCAAGCGCTCGGCGGGGCAGCAGCCGCCGTGCGGCGGTGGGGGAACGCGGTGATTTGTCGTCGCAACGCCCCCGTGGTCAGGTTCATTTTCGGATTAGGGGAGTGACAAGATCGACCACTGCCCAAAATCTCATCATCTGTCGAATTCCTCAGCCGAACCCGCTGCGGTGGCCCTCGCCACGGCCTGCGGTGTCGGCGATTGCATTCTTGCCCTTCGTGGTTAGCCTCCGTGCCGGTTAGCCCCAGGCACCGGGAGTCATCGGTCGTCCTGCGGAGCGGTGGCGGCGGATCAAGAGGGGCACTGCTACAACGGCGGCGGCCAGGTCTCTATCGTGGAGTCCTTCCGGTTAGACGATCGTTTGCAAGATGCCACCAAACGGTCGACACCCACCCTCAGCACGAGGCCGGTGACGACCGTCGCTGCTGTGGTCGGGCAGCGCTCACGCGAGTGAGAGGAAGAGCTTCTCCATCTTTTTGGTGTCTAGGCTTTCGGCTCCGCCTTCTTCGGTGAGGCATTGTTTGAGCCCGGTGGCGATGATGGCGAAGCCGGCGCGGTCGAGGGCGCGGCTGACGGCGGCGAGCTGGGTGACGACGGCTTCGCAGTCCTGGCCCTCGTCGAGCATCCGGATCACGGCGTTGAGCTGCCCTCGGGCTCGTTTGAGCCGGTTAGACACGGGCCGGAGGGTGTCTGGGTTGAGCTGAACCATCAGACGTCCGTGTCTGGGGCGTCGGTGAGGTTCTCCAGGGCGACGGTGAGCCGGTGAGCCGCGTCGTCGGCCACGGCCTGCAGTGCGGGGTTCCCGGTCATCGACACCATGGTCTGGGGGTCGACGGACTCGACGGCGGTCGTGTTTGCGTCGAGTGCGCGGACGACGACATTGCAGGGCAGCAGCAGCCCGATGGACGGCTCGGCCTGCAGCGCGGCCAGGGCGAGCGGCGGCCGGCAGGCGCCCAGGATGACCTGGGGAGGCACGTCGGCGTCGAGCTTGGCCTTCATCGTCGCCTTGATGTCGATCTCGGTGAGGATCCCGAAGCCCTGCTCGTCTAGGGCGGCGCGGACCTGGGTGACGACGGCGTCGTAAGGCTGGTCGACGGTGGTGCTGATGGCGTAGCTCATGAACTCTCTCCTTCTAGTCGTGGACGCTGGATACCCGTCCGGTATAGCGGCAAGGGCGGTCACGCATTCCCGGGGCGGGTTGGGAATGTCCCGGCCGTCGTCTAGCGTTGCCGCTATATACCCCCCAGGGTATCCGATTCCTTAGAGGAGCACCCATGTCCGATGTCACCCTTGACGCCTTCGCCGCCGCGCATGCCGCCGGTGCCGCGCAGGTGGTCGATGTCCGCGAGGCCGCCGAGTATGTCAGCGGCCATGTGCCTGGCGCGGCCTCGATCCCGATGGGTCAGCTGCCGGACCGGCTGGCCGATCTCGTCCTGTCGAGGCCGGTGTTTGTGATCTGCCAGGGCGGTGGCCGCAGCTCGGCGATGACCGACGTGCTGTTGCACCACGGCTTCGACGCCCACTCCGTTAGTGGCGGCACCGCCGCCTGGACCGACAGCGGCCGCCCGGTCGACACCGACGACCCCGAAGGGAAGTGACCCGAATGACCAACCACACCACACCGACCCCGACAATCATCCCGATCGAGACCCCGACCCTGGGTGACCGCAGCTACCTGGTGCATGACGGCGAGGTGGCGTTCGTGGTCGACCCGCAGCGTGACATCGACCGGGTCCTCGACCTGGCCGCTGACGAGGGCGTGCGGATCAGCCACGTCTTTGAGACCCACATCCACAACGACTACGTCACCGGCGGCCTGGCGTTGGCCGAGTGCACCGGAGCTGGGTATTTCGTGAACGGTGCCGACGAGGTGGCCTACAACCGCACACCCATCGCCGATGGGGAAGAAGTGCTGGTCGGCGCATCGATGCGGCTTCTGGCCCTGGCCACACCCGGGCACACGTTCAGCCACCTCTCCTACGCGTTGACCGCCGGTAGGGAGCCGGTGGCGGTGTTCACTGGCGGGTCGTTGCTTTACGGAGCGACCGGTCGGCCCGACCTGATGGGCTCCGAGCACACCGACGACCTGGTCCACGCCCAGTACGCCTCCGCGCACCGGCTGGCCTCTGAGCTGCCTGACGCCACCGAGGTGTTCCCCACCCACGGCTTCGGTAGCTTTTGCTCCGCCACCCAGTCCGACGCCACCGAGTCCACCATCGGTGCGGAGAAGCAGAACAACCCGGCCCTGACCGCCGACGAGAAAACCTACGTCGCCGAGCTGCTCGCCGGCCTCGGCGCCTACCCCGCCTACTACGTGCACATGTCGCCGACTAACGCGGCCGGACCGTCTGCGCCGGACCTGTCGTTGCCGGCGATGGCGCAGCCGGAGGAGCTCCGGCGTCGGATCGAGGCCAGAGAATGGGTGGTCGACCTGCGTAATCGCACTGTCTTCGCCGCCGGACACGTCCCCGGCACGCTGAACTTCGGCATCGACGGCGGCTTCGCCACCTACCTGGGCTGGCTGATCGAGTGGGGCACCCCCCTCACCCTGCTCGGGGAGACCGAGGACGACGTCACCGCCGCTCAGCGTGAGCTCGTCCGGATCGGCATCGACCGGCCCGCCGCCGCCGCCACTGGCGGACCACAGGACTGGACCGACCGGCCTCTCGCCTCGTTCCCCCGGGCAACGTTCGCCGACCTCGACTCGGTGCGCCACCACCGCGACGTCGTCATCCTCGACGTCCGCCGCACCCCCGAGTTCGCGACCGCCCGGATCGAGGGTGCCCTCAACATCCCCCTCCACGAGCTGCCCAAGCGCGTCCACGAAGTACCAGACGCTGAGGTGTGGGTGCACTGCGCCGGCGGCTACCGCGCCTCCGTCGCCGCCTCGTTCCTTTCCGCGGCCAACAAGAATCTCGTCGCCATCGACGACACCTTCGACAACGCCAAGGCCACCGGCCTGCACCTCATCACCGCCGAGGACGACGAAGTCCAGGCCGACACCGGCAGCAGGCCCGACTCCGAGGGCGACCTCGCTCAGGCCGGAGACCAGCCATGATCCGCAAGCTCGCCACCCTGTTCCGCCGACCGGCGACCCTGACGGCAACCCAGGCCCACCAGGCATTGGCCGACGGGGCTCTGCTGCTCGACGTCCGCGAACGTGACGAGTGGCGGGCCGGGCACGCCCCACAGGCCCGCCACGTCGTCCTCAGCCAGCTGCAGG
>JBPCRP010000072.1:0-20904 GCA_050996715.1 Propionibacteriaceae bacterium | reverse complement strand
AGACACCGCCCAACCCCGCCGGGACGAGCACCCACCTTGGCAGCCCCGAGTAGGCCGCGTGCTTTCGTCGCTGCCGGTGCCGCACGGCGCGATCAGGACTGGGCAAAGCCGGCGTCGGCCAGCACCTGCTGGCCCTGCGTCCCGGTGACCAGGTTGACGAACTGGCTTGCCAGGTCGGCGTGCTTGCTGGCCGCCAGGATGGCGATCGGGTACCGGTTCACCGCGGCGGAGGACTCGGGGAACCTCACCCCTGTCACCGTGGCCCCCGCGTTCTTCACGTCGGTGAGGTAGACCAGACCCGCGTCCGCCTCGCCGGTCGACACCTTGTTGAGCACGTCGGTGACCGAGGACTCCTCACTGACCGGCGTGATGTCGATCGCGGCGGCGGTCTCGACCCGCTGGGCCGCAGAACCACACGGCACCACCGGAGCGCAGAGCACGACCTTGACGCCCGACCTGGTCAAGTCGGCGAGCGACGCGACCCCGGCGGGGTTGTCCGGCGGGACGGCGATCTCGAGGGTGTTGGAGGCGAAGTCGACCGGCGTCCCCGACAGGAGGTCGTCGCCGGCCGCCTTGTCCATGATCGTGGTGTCGGCGGAAGCGAACACGTCCGCCGGCGCACCACCCTGCAGCTGGGTGACCAGGTCGGCGGACCCGGCAAAACTGAACACCACCCTCGTCCCCGGATGGGCCGATTCGAACTGGGCACCGAGCTCGGTGAAGGTGCTCTGCAGCGAGGCGGCGGCGAACACGGTCAGGATGCCGCCCCGGGTCGACCCACTCGTCGAGCGGCTGGTCTGGCCGACGGGCTCGCTCGACGAGTCGCAGCCACTGGCGAGGCCCAGCGCGACGACGGTAGCGGCCACCGCGCTGAGCTTGCTGATGCTCATGAGGCTCCAGCGGGGGTTTCGATGATCACGGTGGTGGACTTGACGACAGCGACCGCGACGGAACCGGGCTCCAGCCCCAGGTCGTCGACCGCCTCGCTCGTCATCAGCGACACCACTCGGTAGGGCCCGCACTGCAGCTCGACCTGGGCCATCACGGTGTCTTGGACGATCCGGGTGACAAGACCGACGAAACGGTTGCGCGCCGAGCGCTCGACCAGCGACGGGTCCCGCATCGGCGAGGCCTGCTCGCGGGCGAAGGTCGCCAGGGCCAAGCCGTCGACCACTTTGCGGTGGTGCTCGTCGGTCTCGACCGGGAGCATCCCGGCGTCAATCCAGCGCCGTACCGTGTCGTCGCTGACACTGAGGAACGCGGCTGCGTCCTTGATCCGTATCTTCGGCACGAACAACACTCTAGAGCAGCGGATGCGGATCCAGTGCCGTAAGGCGGCGGGCCCGTCGCGCCGGCGGGTCGAGACGGCGCCGGTGCGCAGTAGCCGTGTCACAACCTCGACCACGTCAGGGGTAAGGCTGGCGCTGTGCTGCAATCGGGCCCATGAGCGAGGACCTGTTCGGCAACGTCACCGGCGGCCCGGGCGGCAGCACGCACCAGGCCGGCACCGGTGGCAGCCTCTCCGACGGCGGGCTGAAGGACCTCGGTTTGCCGTTGGCCGTGCGGATGCGTCCGCGCTCGGTCGACGAGATCGTCGGCCAGCAGCACCTGCTCGGGGCGGGGTCGCCCCTGCGGCGGCTGGCCTCGGGGGAGACCGCGATGTCGGTGTTCCTCTGGGGTCCGCCCGGGACAGGCAAGACCACCATCGCCGCCGTGGTCAGCCACACCACCCAGCGTCGGTTCGTCGAGATCTCGGCGGTGACCGCCGGCGTCAAAGACGTCCGGGCCGTGCTCGACACCGCCCGTCGCGAGCTGGCCAACGGGGTCAAGACCGTGCTGTTCGTCGACGAGGTGCACCGCTTCTCCAAGACCCAGCAGGACGTGCTGCTGCCCGCGGTCGAGAACCGGCTCGTCACCCTGATCGCCGCCACTACCGAGAACCCGAGCTTCTCGGTGATCTCTCCGCTGCTCTCCCGGTCACTGCTGCTCACCCTGCGGCCGCTCACCGACGACGACATCACCACGCTGATCGACCGGGCGCTGACCGACGGCCGGGGCCTGGCCGGAGCCTATGAGCTGGCCCCCGGCGCCCGGGAGGCGATCCTGCGGCTGTCGGGCGGCGACGCCCGCCGGGCCCTGACCTACCTCGAGGAGTCGGCGGCCGGGGCGGCGGCCACCGGGGGGACGACGATCGACGACGCGGCGGTCGAACGGGCCGTGGACCGAGCGGCGGTGCGCTACGACCGCGACGGTGACCAGCACTACGACGTGATCAGCGCCTTCATCAAGTCGGTGCGGGGTTCCGACGTCCAGGCCGCGCTGCACTGGTTCGCACGGATGGTGGAGGCGGGGGAGGATCCCCGGTTCATCGCCCGCCGGCTGGTCGTGCTGGCCAGCGAGGACATCGGGCTGGCCGACCCGTCCGCCCTGCAGACGGCGACCGCCGCCGCCACGGCCGTCCAGCTGATCGGGATGCCCGAGGCCCGGATCAACCTGGCCCAGGCGGTGATCGCCCTCGCCCTGGCCCCGAAGTCCAACGCGGTGATCATGGCCGTCGACGCCGCGTTGGCCGACGTCCGTGCGGGGCGGATCGGTCTGGTCCCGGCCCACCTACGCGACGGGCACTACCCCGGCGCCAAGGCCTACGGCCACGGTCAGGGGTACGTGTACGCCCACGACGCCCCGCACGGGGTCGCCGCCCAGCAGTACCTGCCCGATGAACTCGCCGACGCCACCTACTACCGCCCCACCGAGCACGGGGCCGAGGCCCGGACCGCCGAACGCTTCCGCCGGATCGAGGAGATCCTCGGCCGCCGTACCCCCTGACCCGACGCCGAACCCGCCAGTTTGCGCACGATGACCCCGTCCACCCGGGCCGAAGGGGTCAGTGTGCGCAAAATGGCGCGAGCAGAGAACGGTCGGGCGTCCGCGGGCGGCTCCGCGCTAAGGTCTACCCGGACTCCGGCCGACCGGGTCCATGCGTACGAGCACGATCCAGCAGATCCAGTAGAGGACAGCCAGACATGACCGTAGGGGCAGTAGCCGGCCTGATCGCCGCCATCGCCTTCGCCATCTTGGTGATCCTCTTCGCCGTGCCCCTGCTCAAGCTCGGGCGGGTGCTGGAGGAGCTCCGGCTCGCCGTGCGTGACATCGGGCACGAGTCCGTACCGATCCTCACCGAGCTCAAGGGCACCGTCACCGCGACCAACGCCGAGATCGGCAAGCTCGGCACGGTGACCGACGACGTGGCCAAGGTCAGCGCCAACGCGACCACCCTGAGCGAGAACGCGGCCCAGATGAGCACCTTGTTCGCCGCGACCCTGGGCGGGCCGCTGGTCAAGACCGCGGCGTTCAGCTACGGCGTCCGCAGTGCGATCAAGGGCCGCCGCGAGGGCAAGGCGGCCATTCGCAGCAAGCGGGGTGCGTGATGAGGCGCGTCGTATGGTTCGCCGTCGGCGCAGGCGTCGGGGTGTACGCCCTGGTCAAGGTCCGCCACTACGTCGCCAAGGCGAGTCCCCAGGCCCTGGTCGGGCACGCGAGCGGCAGGGTCAAGGGCACGGCCCTCTCGCTCGGCGAGAGTGCCCGGGAGTTTGTCGAGGTGGTCCGAGCCCGGATGGCCGAACGCGAGACCGAGCTTCGGGACGCGGTCGGCCTTGCCCAGCCCGGCCACGAGCCCGCCGACCCTCCGCGCGACTGATCCATCCGATCGCTGATCCATCCGATCGACCGCGCACCACCGGTTAGGACACCGACATGAACACCGCCGACATCCGGCGCCGCTTCCTGGAGTACTTCTCCTCGCGGGGCCACGAGATCGTCCCCTCGGCGCCACTGCTCTACAACGACCCGACCCTGCTGTTCGTCAACGCGGGCATGGTGCCGTTCAAGCCGTACTTCACCGGCCAGGAGTCCCCGCCCTGGAACCGCGCCACCAGCGTGCAGAAGTGTGTCCGGACCCTCGACATCGAGGAGGTCGGCAAGACCACCCGGCACGGCACCTTTTTCCAGATGAACGGCAATTTCTCCTTCGGTGACTACTTCAAGGCCGAGGCGATCAGCTACGCCTGGGAACTGATCACCACGGCGCCGGAGGCGGGTGGCCTCGGCTTCGACCCCGACACCATCTGGGTCACCGTGCTGCATTCCGACGACGAGGCGGCCGGTCTGTGGCGCAGCATCGCCGGTCTGCCCGAGGAGCGGGTCCAGCGCCGTGGGCTGCTCGACAACTACTGGCACATGGGTGTTCCCGGACCCGGTGGACCCTGCAGCGAGATCTACGTCGACCGCGGCCGCGATCACGGCGCCGACGGTGGGCCGGTGGTCGACGAGGACCGGTTCCTCGAGATCTGGAACCTGGTGTTCATGCAGGAGGAACTGTCGGCGGTCCGGCAGAAGGACGACTTCGACACCATCGGCGATCTGCCCCGCAAGAACATCGACACCGGCATGGGCCTGGAGCGGGTGGCGTATCTGCTGCAGGGCGTGGACAACCTCTACGAGATCGACGAGGTCTTCCCCGTGCTGGCACGGGCGGCCGAGCTGGCCGGCAAGACGTACGGCGCCGGTGGCGCGCGGTCCCACGAGGACGACGTCAGGCTGCGGGTCGTCGCCGACCACGTCCGCTCGGCGCTGATGCTGATCGGCGACGGTGTCACGCCCGGCAACGACGGCCGCGGCTACGTGCTGCGCCGACTGCTCCGTCGGGTCATCCGCTCGATGCGGCTGCTGGGGGTGCACGACCCGGTGCTGACCGAGCTGCTGCCCGTGAGCCGGGACGCGATGAGCCCGAGCTACCCCGAGCTCTCCACCGACTGGCGCCGGATCAGCGAGGTCGCGTTCACCGAGGAGGACGCGTTCGCGCGCACCCTGGTTGCGGGCACCCAGATCTTCGACCTCGCGGTCCGGGACGCGAAGGCCCACCACCTGCCCAGCCTCACCGGCGAGCGGGCGTTCCAGCTGCACGACACGTACGGCTTCCCCATCGACCTGACGCTGGAGATGGCCGGCGAGCAGGGGCTGGCGGTCGACGAACGGGGCTTCCGATCGCTGATGACCGAGCAGCGCGACCGGGCGAAGGCCGACGCGAAGGCCAAGAAGACCGGTGGGGTCCGCACCGAGATCTACCGCGACCTCCGCAACCGGGGCGAGACCCCGTTCACCGGCTTCGCCACCTTGTCCGGCCAGAGCGCGGTGCGGGGCATCGTGGTCGACGGTGACCTCCGTGAGGTCGCGCACCGCGGCGAGACTGCCGAGCTGGTGCTCGAAGAGACCCCGTTCTACCCCGAGTCCGGCGGCCAGTCGGGTGACCGCGGCACCATCACCGTGCTCGACGGTTCCGCCGACGGCGTCGAGCTACAGGTCCTCGACGTCCAGCGGCCGGTCAAGGGCCTGGTGGTGCACAAGGTCATGGTCGGCGACGGCGAGCTGCGCACCGGCATGGGCGTCAACGCGGCCGTCGACCCGGTGTGGCGGGTGGGTGCTTGCCAGGCACACTCCGGCACCCACGTCATCCACGAGGCGCTGCACGAGATCCTGGGTCCGACAGCGCTGCAACGCGGTTCGTTCAACCGACCCGGCTACCTGCGGCTCGACTTCGCCTGGGGTCACCCGGTCGACGAGGCGGCCCAGCGCAGGATCGAGACCCTCTCCAACGAGGCGATCACCGCCGACCTCGGCGTGACCGCCACCGAGATGCCGATCGCCGAGGCCAAGGCGATGGGCGCGACGGCGTTGTTCGGGGAGGTCTACGGCGACATCGTCCGGATGGTCGACATGGGCGACGGGTGGAGCCGTGAGCTCTGCGCGGGCACCCACGTCCAGCAGTCCTCGCAGGTCGGTCTGCTCGCCGTCAACACCGAGTCCTCGGTGGGCTCGGGCCTGCGCCGGATCGAGGCGTTCGTCGGCATGGAGGCGTTCGGCTTCCTGGCGCGGGAGCGCGCCCTGGTGCACGGCCTGGCTCAGAACCTCAACGTCCAGCCCGACCAGCTGGCCGACCGGATCAGCCGGCTGGTCGCTCAGCTCAAGGAGTCCGAGAAGCAGGTCGCCGATCTCAAGGCGACGCAGATGCTGGCGGGTGTCGGGGAGATCGTGGCCAAGAGCCACGACATGTGGGGGGTGGGCTACATCGCGCACCACGCGCCGGGTCTGTCTGGGGCGGACCTGCGGACCCTCGCCACCGAGGTCCGCGACCGGGTCCAGCACGGTGCGGCCGTGGTGACGGTGATCGGCGGGACGCCGGACAAACCGAGTGTGGTGGTGGCCACCACCGACGGTGCCCGACAGCGCGGTCTCACCGCAGGTGCGTTGGTCACCACCGCGAGTGCTGCGCTGGGCGGCCGAGGCGGTGGTCGCGACGACATCGCCCAGGGCGGCGGCAGCGACGGCTCCCAGGTGCAGGCCGCGTTGACCGCCGTCGAGCACGCGGTCGGCCACATCATGCAGTCTCAGTAGCACCGGGGAAGACAAGGGGGGCAGATGACCACGCGTCGGGGGGTGCGGTTGGCGGTCGACTGGGGTAAGGCCCGGATCGGGGTCGCCGCGTGCGACCCGTCAGCCGTACTCGCCTACCCCGTCACCACGGTGGCCGCGGGGGAGCACGAGCTGGCCACCTTGGCGGCCCTGGTCGCCGAGCACGAGCCGATCGAGGTGGTGGTCGGGTTCCCCCGCCGGATGGCTGGCGACGAGGGTCCGGCCGCGGAGTTCGTCCGGGCCCGGGCCGACGCCTTGGCGGCTGCGCTGCTCGAGCGGGGACTCGACGTACCCGTTCGCCTGGTCGACGAACGGCTGAGCACGGTGACGGCCTCCCGGAGGTTGCACGAGGGCGGCAAGAACACCCGCCAACAGCGTTCGGTGATCGACGCTGCGGCCGCCGTGGCCATCCTGGAGAGCGCGCTGGCCGCCGAGGCTGCGCAGTCCGAGCCGCCCGGCACCGTAGTATCGGGCCCGCCAACGCGTGATCGTTCCCCCCGGCGACACACCCTCGACGACCAGGAAGACCCTCTCGCGTGAGCCAGATCATGGATCCGGAGACCAAGCCCAGCCCGGCGGCCGAGGTCGTGCACCGGGGCAAGGGCTGTCTCGCGGTGCTCGTCGCGCTCGCGGTGCTGGTGGGCGGTGGCTACTTCGTCTGGGACCGGGCCTCGAGCTTCATCTCGGCCCAGTTCGGTGACACCCCCGACTACCCGGGGCCGGGCAAGACCAACGTCACCGTCGACGTCCCGGCCGGTTCCTCGGTCGACGACGTCGGGATGATCCTCCACGACGACAAGGTGATCCTCTCCACCAAGGCTTGGGACGAAGCCGTCGCGGCCCAGAGCTCCACCGTCAGCATCCAGGCCGGTAGGTACCGGCTGAAGACCGAGCTGCCCGCCAAGGACGCGCTGGCGATTCTGCTCGACCCCGACCAGTCGCGGATCCGCAGTCAGGTCACCATCCCGGAGGGGCTACGGCTCTCCGCCCAGGTCGCCGCCCTGGTCAAGGGCACCAAGATCACCAAGAGCGCCTACCTGGCCGCACTCAAGAAGCCGGCCTCCTACGGCCTGCCCGCCGCGGCGGGCGGCAAGGCCGAGGGCTACCTCTTCCCCAACACCTACGAGCTCACGCCGGACTCCACGGCAACCTCGGTGCTCAAGCAGATGACCGCTCAGTTCAAGGCCACCAGCAAGGAACTCGACCTCGACGCGAGGGCCAAGAAGCTCGGCATCTCCACCGACGACCTGGTGATCGTGGCGAGCATCATCGAGAAGGAGGTGCGGCGTCCGGACGACCGGGCCAAGGTCGCCCGGGTGCTCTACAACCGGCTCGACGACGACAAGGACCTCCAGCTCAACTCCACGCTCGTCTACGCCTTGAACTACAAGTCGGAGGGCCAGATCACGACAGCCGACCTGAAGAAGGACATCCCGTACAACACCTACGTCCGCTCCGGGCTGCCGCCCACCCCCATCGCCGCGCCCGGCAAGGCCGCTCTGGAGGCCGCGGCAAACCCCGTCGACGGCGACTGGTTGTACTTCGTCACCATCAACTGTGACAGTGGCGAGACCGTGTTCACTCACTCCGGCAGCCAGCACAAGCGCAACGTGGCCAGGTTCCAGGCCTGGCGTGACGCCCACCCCGGTCGCTGCTGACCCACCTGCCGGACCGCCGTCCCCACCCCGCCCGCTTCCACCCCGCCCCCTCGCCCACTTCCCACTCCGAAGTCCCCGAAAGAACAGACACCATCCATGCTCAACGAGGTCGACCCCGACGACCCGCACGTCGCCGGTCGCAGCTGTGCGGTCCTCGGTGACCCCATCGAGCACTCGCTCTCCCCAGCCATGCACCGCGCGGCGTACGCCGAGATCGGGCTGCAGGGCTGGACCTACGGCAGATATCGGGTGGACGAAGCCGAGCTCGCCGACTTCCTGTCCATCTGCGACGAACGGTGGCGCGGGCTGAGCCTGACCCGCCCGCTCAAGGTCGCCGCGCTGCAGGCGGGCGAGCCGGACGAAACTTCCCTGCTCGCCGGAGGGGCGAACACCCTGGTCTTCGACGACGACGGCACCCGTCGGCTCTACAACACCGACGTCGAGGGCCTGACCCGGTCGCTCCGGGCCGTCACGTCGCAGGTGCTCAGCCACGTCCTGCTGATCGGCGGCGGTGCCACCGCCCGATCCGCCCTCGTGTCGGCGTCCCAGCTGGGGTGTCAAGCAGTGACCGTGTGCGTCCGGCGGGCCGAGCAGGGCGAGGCGATGCGACCGTTGGCCGAGCGGCTGGGGATCGAGGTCAGCGTGCTGCGCTGGGACGACGCCCTGCCGACCGTCGACGCCGCGGTCTCCACGGTGACCGCGGCCGCGGCCCGAACCAAGGCGCTCGAACTGGCCGCCGCCGCACCGGTCATCTTCGACGTGGTTTACGACCCCTGGCCCACCCCGTTGCTGCAGGCGGCCGAGTCGGCGGGGGCGGCGGTGGCCAACGGGCTGGACCTGCTCGCCCACCAAGCCGCCCTGCAGGTCGAACTGATGACGGGGCACCCGATCGCCGCCGAGTTGCTGTTGTCTGCGGGGCGGGCAGAACTGAAGGAACGTGCCCGGGCGTGAAAGGCTGGGCGCTTGCTCGCCTCGTCATCGCGCCGGGCATCTCTGCTGCATGATCCCCGGAAAGGGCTGATCGTACCGATGCTCCGTTGGCTGACCGCGGGTGAGTCCCACGGCCCCGCCCTGGTGGCCACCCTCGACGGGATCCCGGCCGGGGTGGAGCTGACGACCACCGACGTGCAGACCGCGCTGGCCCGCCGCCGGCTCGGGTTCGGCCGCGGTGCCCGGATGAAGTTCGAGGCCGACCAGGTAACCGTGCTGGGTGGGCTCCGGCACGGTCGGACGATCGGGTCACCGATCGCGATCCAGGTCGGCAACACCGAATGGCCCAAGTGGCAAACGGTGATGGCGGCGGACCCGGTCGATCCCGAGATCCTCGACGCCCAGGCCCGCAACGCGCCCCTGACCCGGCCGCGACCGGGTCACGCCGACCTGGCGGGAATGCAGAAGTACGACTTCGACGAGGCCCGGCCCGTCCTGGAGCGGGCCAGCGCCCGGGAGACCGCCGCCCGGGTGGCGATCGGCCGGGTCGCCCAGAGCTTGTGCGAGCAGGCCTTCGGGGTCACCCTGCTCAGTCACGTGATCGAGCTCGGACCGGTCAAGGCACCGACGGGCGCGAGACTGCCGACGATGGCCGACCTCGAGTCGATCGACGCCCACCCGCTGCGGTGCTTCGATTCGGTCACCGGCGAGGCAATGGTGGCCGAGGTCGAAGACTGCCAGCGCGCCGGCGACACCCTCGGCGGGGTGGTCGAGGTCGTGGTCTGGGGGCTGCCGCCCGGCCTCGGCTCCTACGTGCACGGCGACCGCCGGCTCGACGCCCAGCTGGCCGGGGCCCTGATGGGCATCCAGGCGATCAAGGGCGTCGAGGTCGGCGACGGCTTCGAGCTGGCCCGGACCCGCGGCAGTTTGGCCCACGACGAGATCACCATCGGTCCCGACGGGATCGCCCGCGCTTCGCACCGCTCCGGCGGCACCGAGGGCGGGATGAGCACCGGCGAGGTGCTGCGCGTCCGGGCCGCGATGAAGCCGATCGCCACCGTGCCGCGGGCGCTGCGCACCGTGGACACCAGCACCGGCGAGGCCGCCGTCGCCCACCACCAGCGTTCCGACGTCTGCGCCGTCCCCGCCGCCGGTGTGGTCGCCGAGGCCATGGTGGCCCTGGTCATCGCCGGGGCGTTCCTGGAGAAGTTCGGCGGCGACTCGGTGGGGGAGAGCCGTCGCAACCTCGAGACCTACCTCGCCCGCGTCGCCGAGCGCGGCCTGCAGATCGCCCCGTCGTGACGCCGCCGGAGGCCGGGGAACGTCCCGCTCTGGTGCTGGTCGGCGCCCCGGGATCGGGCAAGTCCACCGTCGGCGTCCTGGTGGCGCGGCGCTGGGGCACCGGGTTCACCGACGTCGACGCGGTGATCGAGCAGGCGGCCGGTAAGCCGGTGGCGGAGATCTTCGCCGACGACGGCGAGGCGTACTTCCGGGAGCTGGAGGTGCGGCACACCCTGGCGGCGCGGGGGGGTGCCGGGGTGGTGTCGCTCGGCGGCGGAGCCGTCACCTCGTCGGTCCTCCGGGCGTCGCTGCGACCCCACACCGTGGTCTGGCTGCAGGTCGGCGCCGCGGCCGCTGCCCGCCGGGTCGGGCTCACCACCGCCCGGCCCCTGCTGCTCGGCAACGTGCGCGGTCAGCTCGTCCGGCTGCTGGAGCAGCGGCTGCCGCTCTACGCCGAGGTCGCCACCCACGCCGTACCGACCGACGACCGGACCCCCGAGGAGGTCGCCACCGACGTCCTGCACCTGGTGGGGGACCGACCGTGAGGCACGTGACACAACGGGTGCACGTCAGCGCCGAGCGTCCCTACGACGTGGTGATCGGTTCCGGGCTGCAGGAGCAGGTGCTCGAGCTGGTGGGTCGGGCCGACCGCGTGGCCCTGGTGTGCTCGACGGCGATGGGCGAGCTGGCGGCGGGGTACCGCGAGGCCCTGGAGGCGACCGGCACCACCGCGCACGTGCTGACGGTCCCCGACGCCGAACAGGCCAAGACCGCCGACGTGCTGACCCGCTGCTGGGACGCCCTGGGGGAGTGGCGCTTCACCCGGTCCGACGTGGTGCTCGGGGTCGGCGGCGGGGCGGTCACCGACCTCGCCGGTTTCGTCGCCGCGACCTGGCTGCGCGGGGTACGACTGGTCAGCGTGCCGACCACGCTGCTCGGCATGGTCGACGCCGCGGTCGGGGGCAAGACCGGGATCAACACCGCGGCCGGCAAGAACCTGGTCGGGGCCTTCTACGAGCCGGCCGGAGTGGTCTGCGACCTCGACCGGCTCGTGACCCTGCCCCGAGCCGACCTCCGGGCCGGCCTGGCCGAGGTCGTGAAGTGCGGTTTCATCGCCGACCCCGAGATCCTGGCGGAACTGGAGCCGTACAGCTCGTCCGGCACGCTGCCGGACCCCACCGACCCGGTGCTGGCCGAGCTGGTGCAACGGGCGGTCGCGGTGAAGGCCGCTGTCGTCAGCGCTGATCTCCGCGAGGCGACCTCATCGGGCACCACCGTGGGGCGGGAGCTGCTCAACTACGGGCACACCCTGGCGCACGCCGTCGAACGGCGCGAGGCCTACCGCTGGCGGCACGGCGACGCGGTCAGCGTCGGGCTCGTCTTCGCCGCCGAGCTGGCCCGGCACACCGGGCTGCTGGCCGACGAGGTCGCCGATCGGCACGCCCAGGTCTTGGCCGGTCTCGGCCTACCGGTGCGCTACGACCCCGACGCCTTCGACGAGCTGGTCACGGCGATGGGGATGGACAAGAAGGCGCGGGGCTCGACGCTGCGCTTCATCGTGCTGGAGGGTCTGGGACGGGCCCGGGTGCTGGCGGGTCCAGCTCCCGACCTGCTGCGGACCGCGTACGGCGCGATGCATCCCTGACGGCTGGGCGGGGTGCTCCGACGGTGCCGGTCCAGCGAGACAGCCGGGCCTCCGATGTACCGACGGGCGATGGGCGCCGCTAACAAGGTACCGGGTGTGCTCGTGATCGGACTCGACCCCTATCACGTCCCTGGTCCGTGGCCCCGCCGATACCTTCGATGCGGCCGCTCGGTGGCTCGACCCGAACCGCGGCTGCGGCTCGACCGCAGGGTCCGGCCAACCCGGCGCGGACCCGGGGGCGCGGCGATCGGTCGACGGGCGTCGTTCGACAGAGTCGTGGTCAACGTCCCGGTTCGAGGACTCCGCCGGCCCGAGGTGCGGGTGGGTCGCGTCGCGCGGGTGATCGAGCCTCGTCGGAGGATGCTGGCGTCGACTCGTCGCCGTGGGCGGCAGCCGGGTGGATGACGACGCAGCAACGGCCCGGCTGGGGAGCCAGTTCCGCCCGGTCGGCGAGCTCTCCCATCCCCTCGAGGAGGCCCTCGACGAGGTCGAGGTTCAGCCCGCAGACCAGTTCCGTATGTGCCTGGGAGAGCTGATGGAACGGGCAGTTGCGAAGCTCGACGTCGCCGTCCGCCGTGCGGGCCGGCTTGTAGCCGCACCGGCGCAGTGACGCCTCGATGCCGTCCTCGGCGGCCGCCGCCCGGCCAGCCCGGTGGGCCGCGTCGGCAGCAGCCGTACGTACCTCCCCTGTCTTGTCGGCCGCCACGGCTTCGGCGAGCAGGTCACCGATGAGCAGGTAGCTGCGGGCCGGCACCGTGACGTTTAGTTCCCGGTCCGCGCGCGTGTAGTGCTTGGCCGGCCGACCCGCCCCGGGGCCACTACGGCCCTCGGGACGCGCGTAGCCGGCCTCGATGAGGCCCGCCCCGGTCAGCTTGTCGAGGTGGTACGCGGCCAAGGTGCGCGCGATCCCGGTGTGCGACGCTGCCGCCTCCCGGGTCACGGGCGTCGCCTGCGCGATCACGTACTCGTAGAGCCGCCGTCGCACCGGGTCCACCAGAGTGCTCAGCCCCGCCAGATCACCGGGGCCGCCGTCCTCGGCGGTGGGTCGACTCATGGCCAAAATGTACCACCAATCTCTATTGACAAATTGGGGCGGCGGGAGCATTCTATTGATAATAACAACTAGCGATAGAAGGGTTCGCGATGACCATGACCAGCAATGACCTTCCCACCCGGGGACTCCCTGCCGTCCTCCAGCGAGCCCACCGCGAGCCCGCTTACGGCGCCTTCGTGCTGTTGACCATCGGGTACGTCGTGCTCCCTCTGCTGATGGGGATCGACAAGTACGCGAGGGTCCTGACTGATGCGTGGTCCGGTTACCTGGCGCCCTCGATCGTGCATCTGTTGCCGTTCTCCGCGCAGACCGCCATGTATGTCGTGGGGGCGGTGGAGATCCTGGCCGCGGTCCTGGTGGCGATCAGGCCCCGCTACGCCGCGTACGTCGTCGCACTGTGGCTCGCGGGCATCATCTTCAACTTCTTGATCTACTCCGGGTTCTACGACATCGCGCTGCGTGACCTCGGGCTGCTGGTCGGAGCCCTGGCGTTGGCTCGTCTCGCGGTCACCTACGACGCGGTCGCCATCTGGAACCGTCACCCCCGCCCGGCGCAGGACTGACGAGCAGCGATGGAACACCTCACCGCCCTTCACCTCGTCCACCACCCCCGCGAGCCCGACCTCGACCGGGCCGAGCAGGCAGCCGCCAGCTTCCTGCAGGCCCTCGGCATCTCGACCGACACCCCGGACCTGCGGAGGACGCCTCGACGGATGGCCAACGCGTACGCCGAGCTGTTCGCCCCGCGTCCGTTCGAGGCCACCACCTTCGACAATGACGAGGGGTACGACGAGCTGGTCTTGGCCCGCGGCATCCCCCTGCGGTCGGTCTGCGAGCACCACCTGCTCCCGTTCACCGGTGTCGCCCACGTCGGATACCTGCCCGGCGACCGGATCCTGGGGCTCTCCAAGCTGGCCCGGGTGGTCGAACACTTCGCGTGCCGTCCCCAGGTCCAGGAGCGGTTGACCAAGCAGGTCGCCGAGTGGCTCGAGGAGCAGCTGCATCCGCGCGGGGTCGGCGTCCTGATCACCGCAGAGCACACCTGCATGACCCTGCGCGGGGTGCACGCCACCGGGTCGACAACCGTCACCTCCACCCTGCTCGGTTCGCTGCGCAGCGATCCGCGGTCGCGGCAGGAGTTCTTGGCGCTCACCGGAAATTTCGGTTCCACCACCAGCAGATGACAACAAGCAGACGACAGCAAGCCGAAGGAGATTTACCATGTCCGATCCTGTGACCTCGTTGACCGAGGCCGGTGTTTCGATCTGGCTGGATGACCTGAGCCGAGAACGGTTGCGCACGGGCAGTCTGGCCGACCTCGTCGCGCACCAGCACGTCGTGGGGGTCACCACCAACCCCACGATCTTCGCGAAGGCCATCACCGGCAGCGACGCCTACGACGCTCAGATCGATGACCTGGCCGCGCGCGAGGTCGACGTCGGCGAGGCGCTACGCGCGCTGACCACGCACGATGTCCGTGAGGCCGCCGACCTGCTCCGCCCCACCTACGACGCCTCCGGCGGGGTCGACGGGCGGGTGTCGATCGAGGTGGATCCGCGGCTGGCCCGCGACACCGCCGCGACCATGGCGGAGGCCCGGGCCCTGTGGTGGACCGTCGACCGGCCGAACGTCTTCATCAAGATCCCCGCCGCTCGGCAGGGCCTGCCGGCGATCGCAGCCTGCCTGGCGGAAGGCATCAGCATCAACGTCACCCTCATCTTCTCGCTGGTCCGCTACGACGAGGTCATCGACGCCTTTTTCGACGGGATGGAGCGGGCCCGCGCGAACGGCCACGACCTGTCCGGGATCGCTTCGGTGGCCTCGTTCTTCGTCTCCCGGGTCGACACCGAGGTCGACACCCGGCTGGACACGATCGGGACCACTCAGGCGGCCGCACTCCGGGGTCGGGCGGCGATCGCCAACGCACGGCTGGCCTACCAGCACTACGAGCGCGCGTTCTCCTCACCGCGGTGGCAGCGTTTGGCGGACGCCGGCGCCCAGCCTCAGCGCCCGCTGTGGGCCTCGACCTCCACCAAGGACCCCGCCTACCCGGACACCCGGTATGTCGTCGACCTCGTCGCCGACGGCGTGGTCAACACGATGCCCGAAGCGACGCTGCACGCGGTCGCCGACCATGGCGTGGTGCCCCCCGACTCGATCCGGCCCTGGTACGGCGACGCCCAGGACACGCTCGACCGGTTGCAGTCGCTCGGCATCGACTACGACGACGTCGTCACCACCTTGCAAGTCGACGGTCTTGCGGCGTTCGAGGCGAGCTGGGACCGGCTCGCAGCACAGCTCGCCGATCGGCTGCAGATCCCACCCACCCAGCACCGGAGCTGAGCATGTCCAACCGCAAACCGCCGCACATCATCGTCGGTGCCGGCCTGGCCGGCGCGAGGGCCGCGCAGGCCCTGCGGGACGAGGGTTGCGACGAGTCGATCGTCCTGATCGGCACGGAGCCCGACCACCCGTACGAACGGCCACCGCTGTCCAAGGACTACCTGCAGGGCAAGGCCGACCGCGACTCGATCAAGGTCCACCCCGACCGCTGGTACGCCGACCACGACGTGGAACTGCGCCTGTCCACCGAGGTCACCGGCCTGGACCCGGTCGCACACCAGGTCAGCCTGGCCGACGGGGACAGACTGCGCTACTCCAAGCTCCTGCTGACCACCGGCTCCACCCCGCGCCGACTCACGGTACCCGGTGCCGACCTGGACGGGGTTCTCTCGCTGCGCAGCGTGGGCGACAGCGGCCGCATTCGAGACACCCTGTCCAGGTCCGCACGGGTGGCGATCATCGGTGCTGGCTGGATCGGGCTCGAAGCCGCGGCTGCCGCCCGCGCCGCCGGCGTCGACGTGACGGTGTTGGAAACCGCGTCACTGCCACTGTCGAGGGTTCTCGGCCCCCAGGTCGCGCAGAGCTTCGCCGACCTGCATCGGGCCCACGGCGTCGACCTACGCTGCGGCGTGCAGGTGGCGGGCCTGACCGGCGCCAGCGGTCAGGTGACCGGGGTCCTGCTCGGCGACGGTTCTCTCACCGAAGCCGACGCCGTCATCGTCGGCGTCGGCATCACACCCAATACCCGACTCGCCGAGCAGGCGCGCCTGGACGTGGACAACGGCATCCGGGTGGACGCGAGCCTGCGCTCCTCGCACCCCGACGTCTACGCCGCCGGCGACGTGGCCAACGCCTTCCACCCGCTGCTCGGCAAGCACATTCGAGTCGAGCACTGGGCCAACGCCGTGAACCAACCGGTGGTCGCCGCCCAGGCCATGCTCGGCCAGGACGCGACCTACCAGCGATTGCCCTACTTCTTCACCGACCAGTACGACCTGGGGATGGAGTACGTCGGCTACACGGAGCCGGGCGGCTACCGAGACGTCGTTATCCGAGGTGATATGGGCTCAGGCAAGTTCATCGCGTTCTGGCTGGCCGCCGATCGTCGGGTGCTGGCCGGCATGAACGTCAACACCTGGGACGTCAACGACGCCATCAGGGACCTCATCAGCACCCGGGAACCCATGGATCCTGCTCGGCTGGCTGACCCGGGGGTGGCGCTGGGGGAGCTGATCGACACCGTTTCGGCCCGATCACGCTGAGGGGCCAGCACCGACACAGATCCGCCGGAAAGGTCGTGGCTGGATCCGTGTCGTGCTTCTCGCCCCCACGCCGCAGCTAGGGCGACTGCAGCTGGCGCACCAGCTGCCGGCCGCTCCACGTCGACGCCACCAGCTCCCGCCGCAGGGTGTACCGCGGTGCCGAGGTCGACGGGGTCTTGTCGGCCAGCTGGTAGGCCGACCGGTAGCCCGCCGCCTCGACGTGCGGCAGGGCCGCCGCGTTCCACGCTCCGTAGGGGTAGGCGAAGTGGTCGACCGGCTTCCCGAGGATCTTCTCGAGCAGCTCGCGCGGCTTCTTCAGCTGCAGCGACCAGTCCCGGCCGGTGTACTGGTCGACCCGGTGGTGATCCCAGGTGTGGGCAGCGACGGTCATCCCGGCGTCGTCGAGGCGGCGCAGGTCGCGCCGGCTGAACCATCCCGGTTTGTCCAGCACCACGGTCATGGCGAAGAACGTGGCCGTCATCTTCCGGGCCTGGAGCTGCGGCAGGCCCTCGGTGATCTGGCTGCCCTGGCTGTCGTCGAAGCTGAGTAGTACCGGCTTGGCGGGCAGCGTTGCTCCGGCGGTCAGATGGGCCAGGTACTGGTCAGGTCCGATGGTGGTCCAGCCGCCCTCGGCGAGTGCGTCCAGCTGGGCTCGGAACGTCGCCGGCGGGCAGATCAGCAGGGTGCGGGCGTAGCTGTCGTCGCTCGACGTCCAGTTCCGGAGCTGGTGCCAGCACAGCACGGGCACCGTGGCCCGGGCGGCGATCTGGACGTCGGACGCGGGCGATGACCGAGGGCGTGGTCGCGGGGTGACGCTCGGTCGGGGGGACGCCGCCGTGGCCGAAGGTGTCGGCGTCCTCGGCTCCGACCCGGGGGAGACCGCCGGCTGCCCGGTCGAGGTGGGGACCGGGCGGGCGCCGGGGCCACACCCGGCCGCGGCGGCCAGCCCACCGGCGGCGGTGATCAGCAACACGCGCCGGCTCAGGTCGGTCACTGATAGGAGATCATGTCGGGCTGAGGCCGCTTGGCCATGGTCTGCTTCGGGGTCAAGGTGGGCTTGTCCTCGTCGTAGAAGTTCTTCCAGCCGAACGGCATCCCCTTCGGCGCCGCGGCCACCACGGCCCGCCAGGTGCCTTCCTTCAGCTCGGGCGAGCCCTGGCCGTCCATGTGGATCAGCAGCTGGATCTCGTCGTGGCTGGTGTCCAGCTTCTTCTCGTTGCGGATCATCGACAGCTGAAACTGGTGCAGCACCAGCAGCTTCTGCGGGAGCTGCTCGCTCGCGGTCAGCTGCGCCAGCCAGTCCGACACCGCGTTGATCTCGCTGGCGTCCACCCCGCCGATCTGGCGCAGCGGCACCTGCCCGGGGCCCAGCCGCCATTCCGGGTCCAGTGCCAACCCGACGTTGGGCAGCCGCAGCAGCGGGGCGTACCGCTTGGCCTGGTCGAGGAAGTTCGCCCGGCCCGGCTGCAGGTCCAACACCACGTACAGGCCGGCCGCCTGCGCCTTGGTCACCCACGGCCGCAGGGATTCCACCGAGCTCTCCCCGGAGTAGTCCCCGTCGGGGCCGGGGGAGCTCTGGAGCGTGGTCGCGATGATCTCGAACGTCGGTACGACGGGGACCGAGCTGAGCGCGTCGTAGCGCTGAGCGGTCTTTTGTGCCCGGGTGATGCTGGCCTCCAGCCCCTGCTCACCGAGCACCCCCAGCGCCGAGGTGGCCGGGTGTCCGTACAGGGCCACCAGACGGTGGCCCGGGAACAGGACCTGGCCGCCGTCGGGCAGCTGGACCCCGGTCGTGGCCACCGCGACCCGGCCGGCGAACCGGTCGACGGGGCCGAACCCCCCGCCGATCGCGATCACCTGCTCGGGCTTCTGGTCAGCCAGGGCGGTGATGGCGTCCGAATCCGCCCGGAGGTCCTGATGGTTGACCGGGATCACGGTGCTGCCCGTCGCGGCGGCTGCGGTCGTGGCCAGGACCCCGGCTACCGACTCGTGCTCGCCGGAGGCCTTCCGGGCCAGCACCGCCCGCGAGGACGTCGGCGCCGCAAGGGTGACCTCGGGCAGCTGCGCGGCGTCAGGGACGACCTTCACCGCGGGCAGCTGGTCTGCGGCAGCGGACGTCCCGGCGCCGACCGCCAACACGGTGGTCGGCCGCAGGCGGGCGATCTCGTCGACGACCTCGCGAGGGAGCGAGGTGGGCTCGGCCTCGAGCAGCAGCAGCGGGACCCCGATCCGGGCCGCGTCGGCCGCGGCTGCTTCCAGCGCGCTCGGCTCCTCGACGCTGGCGACCACCACCACCGGCGCGGAGCCGTACAGCGCTCGGCTCACCTGAACCGAGAGCTCGCTCGGTTGCTTCGCGTCGGCGACGAGGACGGGGTGTCGGATCGGCGTCAGCGTGGTCGAGGGTGCGGGTGGGGTGTCGGAGGCAGTCGGCCGCTGGCTGGCGCCCGATGCGGCCGGGCGGTCCGGCGTACCGGGTTGAGGCGGCGTCGGCGTGCAGCCCGCTGCCGTCGCTGTCGCGACGAGCAGGAGGACGAGGGGAGCGACCCTCTGCCGCATCACGTGATCGAGCCCGCAACGCCGTCGACATCTCTGGCTGAGGACGACCTTCGACCGAACGGGAACACTCATGGGGGGACCTTCATTTCTGGTTCAGCGGGGAAAACCTGTGGCGGCCGAGACCGATCACCGGGGTTCGGCGTGGCCCACCACGACTACACGACGGCGGCACCGGTCTGTCCAGGCGCTCCGAGGACGTGGGCCGATTCGTTCGTCCGTGCCTCTCGATGCCTGCACCAACGCGTCAGCATCCCTGCTGCGCAGCGGTGTGAACGGCCGATCTTGTCACGGCGCAGCCGGAAAAGCACGGTGAGCCACAATGGGGCGGTGTTCGTCGATGTGGAACCGTTCGCCGAGGCCGCCCGCGCGTACGTCGACCTGGTCCGTCGGGTCGCCGCGTCCCAGTGGTCGGGGCCGGGACTCGGGCCGTGGGACCTCCGCTCGCTGGTCGGTCACACCAGCCGGTCGCTGATCACGGTGCAGACCTATTTGGACCGGCCGGCCGCGACCGAGACCGTACCCACGTCGGTTGCCTACTACCTGCAGGTGGCGACCGGGGCCGGCACCGACGCCGCCGCGGTGACCGAACGCGGCCGCGCCGCCGGGGTGGCCCTCGGCGACGACCCGCTGGCCACGGTGTCGGCCTTGGCTGACCATGTCCTCGCTCGGGTCCTGGGGCTGGCCCTGGCCGGTGCCGACCCGCTGATCGAGACCATCGTGGGCGGTATGCACCTGAGCAGCTACCTGCCGACCCGCACCTTCGAGCTCGTGGTGCACGGCTTCGACATCGCCACGGCTGCTGACCTCGACCCGCCGTCGGTGAGCCGGGACGTGCTGGCCAGCTGCGCCGCCCTCGCCGCCGAGATCGCCGCGGCGCGAGGGGACGGCCGTGAGCTGCTGCTCACCCTGACCGGACGTCGTCGGCTGCCGCCGGGGTTCAGCGTGGTCTGAAGCGGGAATCTGACGATCGCTCGGGTGCCGCTAGAGTTGGAGGCTGCCCCGGCCCGGACGGTGGGTCGGCGCAGCGAAACGGGAAGGTACGACGTGGCGTCGACGAACGATCTCAAGAACGGCATGGTGCTCGATCTCGACGGGCAGCTGTGGTCGGTCATCTGGTTCCAGCACCACAAGCCCGGCAAGGGCAACACGGTGGTCCGGACCAAGCTCAAGCACGTGCTGTCGGGCAAGGTGGTCGACAAGACCTTCAACTCCGACACCAAGGTCGACACGGCCAGCGTGGACCGGCGGGAGATGCAGTACCTCTACCACGACGGTGCCGGGTTCGTGTTCATGGACACCTCCACCTACGAGCAGATCTCGATCCCGGACGCGACCGTGGGCGACGCGAAGAACTACCTGCTCGAAGAGCAGATGGCCACCGTCGCCATCCACGAGGAGAACCCGCTCTACATCGACCTGCCGGCCTCGGTCGAGCTCGTGATCACCTACACCGAGCCCGGCCTGCAGGGCGACCGGAGCACCGGCGGCACCAAGCCCGCCACCGTGCAGACCGGTCTGCAGATCCAGGTGCCGTTGTTCCTGACCACCGGCGAGAAGGTCAAGGTCGACACCCGCACGGGCGACTACCTCGGCCGGATCGGCAGCTGACCTCTTGACGGTCCCGGCCGGAACGACCCAGGAATCCTCGGGCACGCCGAAGCGGCGCGGCTCGGCCCGCGCCAAGGCCCGCAAGGCTGCGCTGGACGT
>JBPCRP010000099.1:0-2714 GCA_050996715.1 Propionibacteriaceae bacterium | reverse complement strand
GCACCTGGCGCAGCTCGTCTTCCACGATGTCGGTCCGACGCAGGTTCTCGGTCAGCAGCTCCGAGCCCGCCATCAGCAGCATCGGTGGCCGGTTGACCAGGTGGTCGATCCGTCGGAAGAGCCGGAGGCGGCCCACCACCAGCTGCAGGAGGAAGAGTGTGACCAGCACCAGCACACCGGCGGCCAGGGTGGGGCGCTCCAGCAGGGCCGCCCGCCCCAGCACGGCCCCAACGGCCACCGCGGCCCCGAAGTCGAAGCTCGACAGGTTGGCCAGCCGGCGTTGCCCGAGCAGCCTGACCAGCAGCAGCAGCAGCAGGTACATCGAGACGGTCGACACCACGACCGCGAACGCCTCGATGTCACTGATTCCCAGCAGTTCTGTCATCACGTACTCCCTCACTCGAACCGACGCCCTGAGGCTACGGACTCGGTCGGAAGGAGGTCCGGACGGCGTCAGCGGTAAGAGGGGGATTTCGTACGCCGACGCCGTCCGGAGGTCAGGTGGCGCCAGAGGTCTGAGTGGTCGACCCCGCCGAGGCGACGCCGGCGAGCTGGGACCGTACCGCGTGCAGCTGGTCCCGCAGGTCGTCCAGGGCCTCGGAGGTGAGCCCCGTGCGACAGACCACCTCCGCCTGCGCGACCGCGGCTCGCCGCTCCAGCTCGGCGCCGGCGGGGGTGAGCCGGACCAGCACCGTACGGCGGTCGACCGGGTCGCGGTGCCGCGCCACCAGACCGGCAACCTCGAGCCGGGCCAGTACCGGGCCGACGGCGTGATGGGGGAGATCGAGACGGCGACCGACGTGCCCCACGGGGACGTCGTCGTCCTGCCAGAGCGTCATCAGCACCAGGTACTGCGGGTAGGTGAGCCCCAGCGCGGTCAGCAGGGGCCGGTAGCTGCGGACCACGGCGTTGGTGGTGGCATACAGGGCGAAGCACAGCTGGTCGTCCAGCCGCAGGACGGCCGGATCACCGTCCACCTCGATCCCCCCGTGCACAGCTAACTACCTCACGCGTGAGGGAGGGGTGTCAACCCCGGGGCCCAAGCCGTGTCGTCGGCCGTGCCCCGCCCCGGTGACCGACCAGCCAGGAGGTACGCTGCGCTCCTTCCCCGTGTCTGGTGCAGGATGCGACGGTACGGGGGTGAACCTGGAGGTGGGGATGAAGCTCGGTGACGCGTTTCTCGGGTGGCCGGTCGTCCGGCAGCTGACGGGGAAGGACCCGCTGGGTCGCGGGACAGCGGCCACCTCGCCGCGCCGGACCCCCGCCCGCACCACCACCGCCGATCAGGTCGTGAAGAGCATCTGCCCGTACTGCGCCGTCGGCTGCGGGCAGAACGTCTTCGTGGCCGACGGCCGGGTGACCCACATCGAGGGGGACCCCGACTCCCCGATCTCCCGTGGCCGGCTGTGCCCCAAGGGCTCGGCGAGCGAGCAGCTGGTCAACTCACCGGGCCGGGCCACCCAGATGCTCTACCGGCGCCCCGGCGGCACCGCGTGGGAGCCGCTCGACCGGGAGCGGGCCACCGACATGATTGCCGACCGGGTGGTGGCCTCGCGGGACAGGTGGTGGCAAGACACCGACGAGGAGGGCCGTCCGCTGCGCCGGACGATGGGGATCGCGGCCCTCGGTGGGGCGACGCTGGACAACGAAGAGAACTACCTGATCAAGAAGCTGTTCTCGTCCTGGGGTGCGATCCAGATCGAGAACCAGGCGCGTATTTGACACTCCGCCACGGTTCCCAGTCTGGGAGCCTCCTTCGGCCGGGGCGGCGCCACCGGCTTCCTGCAGGACCTGCAGGAATCTGACTGCATCATCATCCAGGGCTCGAACACGGCCGAGTGCCATCCCGTCGGGTTCCAGTGGGTGATGGAGGCCAAGGCGCGGGGGGCCAAGGTCATCCACGTCGACCCGCGCTTCACCCGTACCTCGGCGGTGGCCGACACCCACGTGCCGATCCGGGCGGGCAGCGACATCGCCTTCCTGGGCGCGATCGTCAACTACATCCTCAGCCACGACGCGTGGTTCCACGACTACGTCCTCGCCTACACCAACGCCTCCCACCTGGTCAGTGAGGATTTCGTCGACGTCGACGACCTCGACGGGGTGTTCTCGGGCTACGACCCCGAGACGGGCACCTACGACACCGACTCCTGGGCGTACGCGGGGACCACCGAGCACGCGGCCACCACCGGACCGACGTCCAGCGACTCCGAGGACGGACCCGGCCAGGGGTCGAGCGGGGTCAGCAGCGACCACGAGCACGAGGGGTCTGAGTCCGACCGCGGCGCCGCCCACGAGCTGGGTGGGCACGGCGCGGCGATCAGCCCCCTCAACATCCAGCGCGACGAGACCCTGCAGCACCCGCGCTGCGTGCTCCAGGTGGTGAAGCGGCACTTCGCCCGTTACACCCCCGAGCTGGTGGCAGAGGTCTGTGGCATCAGCCCCACACAGTTCACCGAGGTGTGCGAGGCGGTGACCGCCAACAGTGGCCGCGACCGGACCACGGCCTGGGTCTACTCGGTGGGCTGGACCCACCACACGGTGGCGATCCAGTACATCCGCACCGCCGCGATCATCCAGCTGCTGCTCGGCAACGCCGGTCGACCCGGCGGCGGGATCATGGCGCTCCGCGGACACGCCAGCATCCAGGGCAGCACCGACATCCCCACCCTGTTCAACCTGCTGCCGGGCTACCTGCCGATGCCCAAGGCGGG
>JBPCRP010000128.1:0-10728 GCA_050996715.1 Propionibacteriaceae bacterium | reverse complement strand
CTGAGTCCCGCCTACACCGTCCTCGGCGGTGCTGTTCCCGACCAACGTTCGTTGGGACTGCCCGGCTATCCCGGCGGAGAGGACGTCCTCGGCAACCACGTCAACGCCCAGTTCCAGCTCGACGCGTTCGGCGAATCGCTGCTGCTGTTCGCCACCGCGGCCCGCGCCGACCATCTCGACGCCGACGGCTGGCGTGCCGCCGAGACCGCGGCCGAGGCGATCGCGACCCGTTGGGGCGAACCGGAGGCTGGCATCTGGGAACTCGAGGCGCGCCGCTGGACCGAGAGCCGGCTGATCTGCGTGGCCGGGCTACGGGCGATCAGCTCGGCGGGCGCCCCGGCGGCCAAGACCGGAGGCTGGCTGGCGCTGGCCGAGAGGATCCTCGCCGAGACCGCTGCCGAGTCGACCCATCCGTCGGGGCGGTGGCAGCGGGCGCCCGACGACGAACGGTGCGATTCCGCGCTGTTGCTGCCACCGATCCGCGGGGCACTGCCCGCCACGGACCCGCGGACGCTGGCCACGCTGCACGCCCTGGAAGAGGATCTGGCCCGCGACCACTACCTGTACCGGTTCCGTCAGCAGCCGGGTCCGCTGTCCGACGCCGAAGGCGCGTTCTTGCTGTGCGGATTCACCATGGCCTTGGCCCTGCACCAACAGGGCCGCGAGATCGAGGCCGTCCGCTGGTTCGAACGCAACCGAGCGGCGTGCGGCCCGCCGGGTCTCTACAGCGAGGAGTACGACATCCGTCAACGCCAGCTGCGCGGAAACCTGCCGCAGGCCTTCGTCCACGCCTTGATGTTCGAAGGTGCCGCCCGGCTGGCCCGTCCCTGGTCGGATTCCCATCACCGCTAGCGCCGCGTCGGCGCACCCTGCACACCCGAGAAAGGTCCACCCGATGTCAGTTGTGCCGCCGTCTGGCGAGCAGTTCGAAATCCGCGCCGGGGAGCACCGGGCCACGATCGTGGAGGTTGGCGGGGGGATCCGGACGTACGCCGTGGGCGACCGGGAAGTCCTCGAGCCCTACGCGCTGGACGCCGTCTGCGACGGCGCGCACGGTGCCCCGCTGATCCCGTGGCCGAACCGGTTGGCTGACGGCGCCTACACCTTCGACGGGACCGACCAGCAGGTGGCGCTGACCGAGCCCGGCAAGCACACCGCCATCCACGGTTTCTTGCGCTGGCGCAACTGGCGGGCGGTCGAACAGGAGCCGAACCGGGTCGTGATGTCCATCCGGTTGCATCCGTTGATGGGTTACCCGCACGTGCTGGACGTCCAGGTCGACTACACCCTCAGCGACACGCAGGGGCTGACCGTCACCACCACCGCCACCAACCGCGGCGACCGCGCCTGCCCGTACGGCGTGGGGCAGCACCCCTACCTCTCACCGGGCCGCGGCCGGTTGGACGACTGCACGCTGCAGCTGCAGGCCGCGACGTGGATCGACACCGACAACGAGCGGCAGCTGCCGGCCGGCCGCAAGCCAACGGCGGGGACGGCGCTGGACTTCTCCGCGGGCCGACCGCTGGGCGACCAGCAGCTCGACTTCCCGTTCACCGAACTCACCCGCGACGACGACCAGCGGGCCTGGGTCCGGCTCACCGCACCCGACCACAGCCGGGCCGAGCTGTGGGTGGATGACTGCTACCCGATCGTCGAGCTGTTCACCGGGGACACCTTGGCGCCGGATCGGCGTCGGCGGGGCCTGGGCAGCGAGCCGATGAGCTGCCCCCCGAACGCCTTCCAGACCGGCGACGGCGTGCTCCGCCTCGAGCCCGGCGAGTCGACGAGCCACAGCTGGGGCGCGCACCTCGCCTGACCGGCTGACCACGGTCAGCGCGTGACGGCGACGCTGGAGCGAAAGGGCCGACCCAGGAGCGCCGTCGGATGAGCCGAGGACGAATTACCCGCAGGTCTGCGGGGTCAACGCGACGACCTGACCTGGCGGCGCGCTCGCGTGCCGAGCACCACCACCACGACGCCGAGGATCGCCCAACCGGTCCACGCCAGCCGCAGCGCGAAAATCGGTGGGACCTCGACTCGAGGGCGACCGAACCGGTCGCCGATGACTTCCGCAGTGGCCTGGACGGTGGCCTCGAGGTGCTGCCGCGTGGCGACGAGATCGAGGGCGACGGCCGCCGTGTCGCCGCCGGCGATGGCGGTCTGCCGAGCCACCGCGGCCAGATGCTGGGCGATCGGTTCACCGCCCAACACGATGCGGCCCCGGGTGAGCTCGTCGATCTCGGTCTGAGCGACCCCGATCCCGCGGCCACCGAGCAGCTGTGCTCGCGCCGTGGCGATCCGGTCCTGGATCTCGGCGGCGTCGGTGGACCCGGGAGGTGAGCCGGCGGTCACGGACGACCTGCTGCTGTCGATGACGGTCCGCGTGGATCCGTGTCGCGTGGATCCGTGTCGCGTGCACCCTGCACCCCGGAACGTCCACGATCCCCGAACGGCGGATGGTCGAGGCTGGTCGGCGGCTCGCCGGCCGCGTCGGCAAACTTGTCGAAGCTGCGGCGTACGGCCGCGCGGTCCCTGGGCGTGAGCTGCTGGAGAATGGGGATGAAGGCTTGTCGACGGTGGGTCATCACCGCTGCGAGCACTGTCCAGCCGGCATCGGTGACGCTCAGCACGAGGTGGCGACGATCGGCCAGCGAGTCACGACGATCGATCCACCCCGCGGTGACGAGCCGGTCACACAGTCGGCTGGCCGACGAGAGGTGCACGTCGAGCACTGCGGCGACCGCGCTGATGGTCACCGGGGTCGGTGACGTCGCCACCAGCACCAGTGCGCGGAGCTGGGGCAACGTCAACGCGTCGTCCGCCTGCATCGCCGACCGGCTGACCACGCCGAAGAGCACCCTCGCCATCCGCATCACGGCCGCGACCTCACGGTCTTGCAGCTCGTCTGCGGCAGCTCCGTCGAGATCCACCAGCCCATCCTGCCCAAAAAGTTCCCCTCATGCAATGGTTGCGCTCACGCAATATGTGACGCCGACCTTGCCGAGTGCTTGGTCTTATGCAACTATTGGTATTACCCAAGAGATTGATGACACCGCGGAGCAAGCCCTACGCCGATCGGGCCGCCCACAGGCCCACGCCGGGGTTTCACGCTCAGGAAAGGAGAACCCACATGGCACCAGCAGCCCAGATCGTTGCCGTCACCGGAGCCTCAGGGGGTATCGGCCGTGCCGTCGCCCGGGCCTTCGCGGAGCGCGGAGCCCACGTCGCCTTGCTAGCGCGCGGCAAGAAGGGTCTGGCCGGAGCCGCGGCGGACGTCGAGTCCCGGGGCGGTAAGGCGCTGGTGGTTCCCGTCGACGTGGCCGACGCCGACGCGGTCGAGGCCGCCGTCGAGCGGATCGAATCCGAGCTCGGGCCGATCGACGTGTGGGTGAACGTGGCCTTCACCGCGGTGTTCGCCCGGTTCTGGCACGTCGAGCCTGCTGAGTACAAACGAGCCACCGAGGTGAGCTATCTGGGTTACGTCTACTGCACCCACTCCGTGCTGAAACGGATGATGGCGCGCGATCGCGGGACAATCGTGCAGGTGGGGTCCGCACTCGCCTACCGGGCGATCCCGCTGCAGTCGGCGTACTGCGGCGCCAAGCACGCCATCCAGGGTTTCCACACCTCGCTGCGGGTCGAGCTGATGCACGAGGGCAGCAACGTGCACACCACGATGGTGCAGATGCCGGCCGTGAACACCCCGCAGTTCTCGTGGGTGTTGTCCAAGCTGCCTGATCACGCCCAGCCGGTACCGCCGATCTATCAGCCAGAAGTCGCCGCCAAGGCGGTCTTGTACGCAGCAGACCACCCGAAGCGGCGGGAGTACTGGGTGGGGGTCAGCACCGTCGGCACGTTGGTGGGGAACAAGTTCTTTCCCGGGATCTTGGACCGCTACCTCGCCAAGACCGGCTTCGCGTCCCAGCAGACCGGGCAACCGAAGGACCCGAACCAGCCGGCCAACCTGTTCGACCCGGCCGACGGCCCCGACGGCAAGGACTTCGGCGCCCACGGGGCCTTTGACGACCGGGCCAAGGACGTCGCCCCGCAGCTGTGGTTCTCCCACCACCACAAGACCTTGATCGCCGCTGGAGCGGCGGCGATCGCCGGGGCCGGCGTGCTCCTCGCGCGAAAGACGTCTCGGTGAGCACCCGGGTTGGCGTCAGGAACCGACTGACCGGCGTGGCCGGCCTGGTCTGGGGGGCGGCCCTGCTCTGGCGCGGACGCGAGCTGTTCCAGCTCATCCAACGACATAGCCCATCGGCCGGTGCTGAAGTCGCGATCACCGCCCTGGGCACGCGTCACCTGGCCCAGGGACTGGTCCAGGTGGCCGCACCCCACCACTTCGCCCGCCTGGAAGCCGTCGTCGATTTCCTCCACGCGGGAAGCATGATCGCGGTCGCGGTCAAGGAACCCACTCTGCGCCGGGCGGCCCTGACGAGCGGGACGGTGGCCGGAACGTCTGGAGTCCTGTCGGTGCTGGCCGCGCGGGCCTACCGGAAAGGTTGATCATGACGGAGACGAAGACGGCGGGCCTGGCGGCTCGGGCGTTGCGTGATGTCCGGACGGGTCGTTTTGAACGATCGTTGTCGGTGCTGACCGCGCTGGGCGCGGCCACCGCCACGGCAGAGATCTTCTTCGAACACGACTCGGCCAGTTTCGGCAACCGGTTGATGTGGCTGCCGATCGTTCTCGGCCCCTTCGGCGTCGCCGCCGGAGTTGCGGGAGCGGTCAGCACCAAGATGGCCAAGACCACGCTCCCGGTGGTGTCGGCGATCATCGTCGCCAACGGTCTGCAGGGCACCTACCTGCACGCGCGCGGGATCAGCCAGAAACCCGGCGGGTGGAAGAACTTCTCCTACAACATGGAGATGGGTCCGCCTCTGATGGCGCCGTTGCTGGTCACCATGGTCGGCGGCATGGGTCTGCTGGCCTCACTCCTGCGGCGCGAGCAGTGACGCCCGCGCCCGACCCGGTGCTTGCGGGGACGACACCGGGCCATCAGCCCACCCGGTTCCCCGGGTTCGACGTGCTGGCCCAGGTCGACCACTGGGACCCGGTGACGGCGGGGGTGGTATTGGCCCGGCTGTCGATGCCCGCCCCGTTGCGCTTCTTCACGCTGGTGGAGGAGGCCGTGGCCCGACCGTTGCTCGACCTGCTGCTTGATCAGCATGACGACCCCCGCATCCCGGTGCTGGAGATGATCGACGTCCGTCTCACCGAGCAGCTGACCGACGGGTGGCACTACGCCGACCTCCCTGAAGACGGACTTGCCTGGCGACGATCGCTGAGCGCGATCGACCAGGATGCCCGATCCCGCCACGACTCATCGTTCGCTGCCTGCACAGGCGACCAGCAGGCGACACTGGTCCAGGCGGTCCAGGATACCGGCGACGACCCATGGCACGGGATGCGAGCCGACCGGATCTGGTCGTTGTGGACCAGGTACGCCTGCACCGCGTTCTACGCGCATCCGTGGGCCTGGAACGAGATCGGGTTTTCCGGTCCGGCCTATCCGCGCGGCTACAAGAACCGCGGGATCGACGCGCGCGAACCCTACGAGGTGCCCGACCACCACCCGGTCGATCCGATCGGGGCGTCGTCGTGACCGCAAAGGGGCCCACGTCTCGAGTCACCGGCGGGCTGCGCTCGTTCTTCGACGCCCACGACGGGTCAGCCGACCGGGTGCGCGAGCGTAACGAGTCGGCCTGGCTGCTGCCGATCGGCCAGCAGCGCACCAATCACCAGCTTCGCGTCGACATGAAGCGCCACGCCGCCGACGACGTGGTGGACGCCGTCATCGTCGGCTGCGGCGCCGGTGGCGCCACCGCAGCACAGCGGCTGGCCCGGGCCGGCTGGAGCGTGGTGGCGTTGGATGCGGGCCCGTTCTGGGACCCGGACAAGGACTGGGTGTCCGACAAGGCCGGGTCGCATCATCTGTACTGGACCGAGCCGCGCGTGATCAGTGGCGACAACCCCGTCCCTCTCGGGTCGAACAACTCCGGTCGCGGGGTGGGCGGCTCGATGGTGCACTACGCCGGCTACGTCCCCCGCTTCCATCCCAGTGACTTCCGTACCTTCAGCGCCGACGGCGTCGGCGCGGACTGGCCGATCAGCTATGCGCAACTTCGGCCCTTCTACGAGGCCATCGAGGGGGAACTGCCGGTCGCGGGCGAGGACTGGCCCTGGGGCGACCCGCACCGGTACCCGCAGCAGGCGCATCCCGTGGGCGGCAACGGGGAGGTGCTGCAACGCGGCGCGCGGGCGGCGGGAATCGAAACCCGGGTCGGGCCGGTCGCGATCACCAACGGCCGCTTCGGGCACCGACCGCACTGCATCTACCGGGGCTTCTGCCTCCAGGGCTGCAAGGTCAACGCGAAGGCGTCGCCGCTGATCACCCACGTCCCCGACGCCCTTGCCCACGGCGCCGAGATCCGCGCCAACGCCATGGTCGTCGGCATCGACGTCGACGAACGCACCGGCCGGGCCACCGGGGTGCGCTACCTGCGCGACGGCGTGGAGTACCGACAACGCGCCGCGCACGTCCTGCTCGCCGGGTACTCGATCGAGACCCCGCGGCTGCTGCTCAACTCGGCCTCGAACCGGTTCCCCGAGGGGTTGTGCAACGACTTCGACCAGGTCGGCCGCTACCTGATGGTCCAGGGCGCACCGCAGACCGCCGGCCGGTTCGCCGCGGAGGTGCGGATGTACAAGGCCCCACCCCCGGAGGTCTCCTCCGAACAGTTCTACGAGACCGATCCGGCCAAGCCCTACCAGCGCGGCTTCTCCATCCAGACCGTGTCACCGCTGCCGATCACCTGGGCCGAGCACGTCGCCGGTCAGGGCCATTGGGGCGCGGACCTGCGCCGCTACCTGCGCGACTACGTGCACTGGTCGGTCCTCGGTGCCCTGTGCGAGTTCCTCCCTCAAGCTCGAAACCGGGTCACGCTGGCGGCGGAGAAGGATCGCTACGGGTTACCGGTGGCGCACTTCTCCTACAGCCAGTGCGACAACGACAAACAGCTCCTGACTGCCGCCCAGACGGTGATGGAGGACATCTTGAACGCCGCCGGCGCGACGGAGACGATCACCTTCACCCGCAACGCGCACCTGGTGGGTGGGGCCCGGATGGCCGCCGACGAACGTCACGGCGTGGTCGACGCCGACTGCCGCAGCTTCGCCGTACCCAACCTGCTGATCGTCGACGGCAGCGTGCTGCCGACGCAGGGCTCCGCCAACCCGGCCCTGACGATCATGGCCAACTCCGCCCGAGCCGCCGACCGGCTCATCCACACGTCTTCGCGCTGAACTCACCCGACCGCCTCACCGACAAGGAAGAACAGATGACCGACACCGTCAGCGACTTCGTGATCGACCGCTTGATCGCCTGGGATCTGCACCAGTTCTACGGGTTCCCCGGGGACGGGGTCGGCGGGTTGGACGGCGCCTTGGAACGGGCGCAGTCCGACGGCAAGGACTTCCGCTACATCCGGCCCACTCACGAAGAGATCGCGGCCTTCATGGCGTGCGCGCACGCGAAGTTCACCGGCGAGATCGGCGTGTGCATGGCGACCTCGGGCCCCGGCGCGGTGCACCTGCTCAACGGGCTCTACGACGCCAAGATGGACAATCAGCCGGTCGTGGCCGTCGTCGGTCAACAGGGGTTGGTGTCCTTGGGCAGCGACACCCAGCAGGAACTCAACCTGGAACGGGTCTTCACCGACGTCGCTGGCTACGTGCAGACCGTGACCACCCCCATGCAGGCCCAGCTGGTCGTCGACCGTGCGGTGCGGATCGCCCGCGCCCAGCGCTGCCCGACCGTGGTGATCCTGCCCGCCGACATCCAGAACGCCGACATGGCAGCACCCACGCTGGAGCACTGGGTGTCCCGCACCGGGGTCGGACACGCGTCCACCCACCTCACCCCACCTGAGTCGGAGCTGCGCCGCGCCGCCGACGCCCTCAACGCGGGCCGCAAGGTCGCGATGATCGTGGGTGAAGGAGCCCGGGGCGCCACCGACCAGGTGATCGCCGTCGCCGAGCGGCTCGGCGCCGGAGTCATCACCGCTCTGCTCGGCAAAGACGTCGTGCCCGGCGATCTGCCGTACCACACCCAACAGCTCGGGCTGCTGGGATCGCGGCCCAGCTACGACATGATGCAGGACTGCGACACCTTGCTGATGGTCGGTAGCAACTACCCGTACGCCGAGTTCCTGCCGAAGACCGGGCAGGCCCGCGGGGTCCAGATCGACCTGTCTCAGCGACACCTGAGCTTGCGCTACCCGATGGAGGTCAACCTGGCCGGGGACGCCAAGGCCACGTTGACCGCGCTGCTGCCGCTGCTGGAGCAGCAAACCGACCTGAGCTGGCAGGAACAGGTGATCACCGGGATGAAGGACTGGGACGAGGTGACCGAGCGCGAGGCGATGGCGACCGCCGACCCGATCAACCCTCGCTACGTCTATCACCTGCTCAACCAGCGCCTCCCCGAGAACGCCATCGTCACCGCCGACGCCGGCTCCACCGCCGACTGGTACGGCCACCACATCAAGCTCGGCCGGCACATGAGCGGAAACCTCTCGGGAATGCTCGCCTCGATGCTGGCCGCCATGCCCTACGCGGTCGCCGCCAAGTTCGCCCATCCGGATCGACCGGTGATCTGCACCATCGGTGACGGCGCCTTCCAGATGCTGGGCATGAACGAGCTGCTGACCGTCAAACGGCACTGGAAGACCTGGAAGGATCCGCGCTTCGTGGTGATGGTGCTGCACAACAACGACCTGAACCAGGTTTCCTGGGAGATGCGCGAGGTCGGTGACCCCCGCTTCGACACCTCCCAGCTCGTCGAGGACATGGACTACGCCGGGTACGCCGAGGTGCTCGGGCTCACAGGCATCACCGTCGACCGACCCGATCAGGTGGCCGACGCCTGGGACGCCGCGTTCACCGCCGATCGTCCGGTCCTGCTGGACGTGCACACCGATCCCAACGTGCCGCCGCTCCCCGCCCACATCTCCTTCGCCGAGGCCAAGGGGTTCCTCACCAGCCTGGCGAAGGGAGACCCGGCCGAGGCCGCCGTCATCGCCAACTCCGTCCGAGCGATGGGCGCCCAGCTGTTCGCCAACGCCCGGAACCTCGTGTCGCACTGAGGAGATCGTCATGACCGACTCCCGCACCGTGCCGGTGGACCGTCTCGAAACGGCCGTCTACACCTTCGCGACCGACGCACCCGAATCGGACGGCACCCTGACCTGGGACGCCACCACGATGATCGTGGTCACGGCATTCGCCGGCGACCAGATGGGCGTCGGCTACACCTACGCCGGGCCGGCGGCGGCCACGGTGATCACCGACAAGCTGGCGGATCTGGTGCAGGGCAGCGACGCGCTCACGCCCACCGCGACGTGGGCGTCGATGCTGCACGAGGTCCGCAACCTCGGCAAGCCCGGCCTGGTGGCCGAAGCGATCTCCGCCACCGACATCGCCCTATGGGATCTGTACGCCAGGTTGGCCGGTCAGCCGTTGTCCGTGCTGATCGGAGCCGTGCACGCGGCGGTACCGATCTACGGCAGCGGGGGCTTCACCTCCTACGACGACCGGCAGCTGGCCGATCAGCTGCAGGGCTGGGTGGATGTGGGCATCCCGCGGGTGAAAATGAAGGTAGGCCGTGACCCCGAGAAGGACTGGCACCGGGTCGCGGTTGCCCGCCGAGCGATTGGTGCGGCGAGCGAACTGTTCGTGGACGCCAACGGGGCCTACACCCGTAAGCAGGCGTTGGGCTGGGCGCAGCGGTTTGCCGATCGCGATGTGCGCTGGTTCGAAGAACCGGTCAGCTCCGACGACCTCGAGGGGCTGCACCTGCTGCGGGACCGGGGTCCGGCCGCGATGGATATCACGGCCGGTGAGTACGGCTACCAACTGCCGTACTTCCAGCGGATGCTCGACGCCGGGGCCGTCGACTGCCTCCAGGCCGACGTGACCCGGTGCCTGGGGGTCAGCGGCTTGATGCGCGTCGCGGCACTCTGCGACGCCCGCAGCATGGACCTATCGTTGCACTGCGCGCCGCAGGTCAGTGCCCAGGTCGGCGTCGCCGTCTGGCACCTGCGGCACCTCGAGTACTTCCACGACCACGTCCGGATCGAAGCCAAGGTCTTCGACGGCGCCCTCACCCCCGAACCCGGCGGCTTGTTGCGACCCGACCGGTCCCGTCCGGGGATGGGACTGTCGATCCGCGAGGCCGACATCGAGCCCTTTCGGATCGGCTGAACCGGGGCGGTTGGACCGGGGCGGTTGGACCCGCCAGCTGATCCGGCGGGCCGGACCTCAGAAGTCGTACCGGTCGCGCAGGTCCTGCAGCCACCGCCCCACCAGCGGAATCCCCCACTGCCGGATCTGTCCCATCGCCTGGTCGGCGTGCTCGCGGGCGACCCCTCGCTCGGAGGTGGCAGCGGCGGACAGGGCCAGGAACGCGTGCACCGGGCCGATCGCAAAGCTGGAGCCCCAGGATGCGGCGTGGCCGGCCAGGGAGGCGAGCCGCGCGTACATCGCCGCCCCAGGCACTTCACCCCGACCTCCAGCTCCTGGTTGAACGTGGTCGAGCACTGGTTCAAAGAACTCACCGACAAACGCCTACGTCGCGGCGTGTTCACCTCCGTCGCGGACCTCACCGAAGCCATCACGATCTGGGCCGACCACTGGAACGACGACCCCAAACCCTTTATCTGGAAA
>JBPCRP010000116.1:0-42548 GCA_050996715.1 Propionibacteriaceae bacterium | reverse complement strand
TGGGCGTGCGGTGCATGTTCGGTGGCGATACAGTCGATGGTGCCTTCGGCAGGCGCGGCCCACAGCGCTTCGATGTCGGTGGTGGGCCGCAGCGGCGGGTTGACCTTGTAGGTCGGGTCGTAGCCCTCGAGCTCGGCCACGGTCAGCAGCAGGTGGTGCGGCGCGACCTCGGCCGTGACGTCGATGCCTCGACCCTTGGCCCAGCGCAACACCTCGACCGTCTCGGCCGTGGACACGTGGCAGACGTGCAGACGCGACCGGGTCAGCCGGGCGAGCTCGACGTCACGAGCCACGATGGTGGACTCCGCCGCCGCCGGCCAGCCGGGCAACCCCAACCGACCCGACACCTCGCCCTCGTGAGCGCAGGCCTCCGTGCTCGCCAGCCGAGGATCCTGCGCGTGTTGGGCGATCACGCCGTCGAAGGCGCGGACGTACTCCAGCGCGCGCCGCATCAGCCGGGCGTCGGCGACGCAGTGCCCGTCGTCGGAGAACACTCGGACCCGGGCGTCGCTCCGGGCCATCAGCCCCAGCTCGGCCAGCTCTGCACCGGCCAGCCCTTTGCTGACGGCTCCCACGGGCACCACCTGGGCGTCGCCGCGGCGGCCCAACGCCGCGACGTGGTCGGCGGCCTCGGCGGTGTCGGTGACCGGCGAGGTGTTGGCCATGGCGAGCACGGCGGTGAACCCGCCACGGGCCGCGGCCCGGGTGCCGCTGAGCACGGTCTCGGCGTCCTCGCGACCGGGCTCGCGCAGGTGGGTGTGTAGGTCGACCAGCCCGGGCAGGGCGATCAGGCCGTCGGCGTCGATCACGGAGTGGTCGCTCGCCACGTCGGCGATCTCGACCAGCCGGCCGTCGCGCACGCCGAGATCCGTCCGACCCGACCCGAGCACGTCGGCACCCCTGATGATCATGGACCCGGTCACCGCGCCATCCCTCACAGGGGTGCTCCTTCGTCTGCTCCACCCAGCAGGGTGTACAGCACGCTCATCCGGACGGCGACCCCGGCGGCCACCTGGTCCAAGATCAACGAGTCGGCCGCGTCGGCCGCATCGGCGGAGATCTCCAAGCCGCGGTTCATCGGCCCGGGGTGGCAGATGGCGGTGTGCGGGGCGAGCTTCGCCAACCGGTCGCGGGTAAGTCCGTAGCCCACGGTGTACTCCCGGGCGCTCGGGAAATAGCCACCCGACATCCGTTCCCGCTGTACGCGCAGCATCATGATCGCGTCCACGTCGCCGATCACGGCGTCGAGGTCGGTCTCCACCCGCACCTTCCAGCTGTCCACCCCCGCGGGGAGCAGGGTCGGCGGGGCCACCAGCACCACCTCGGCGCCGAGCGTGTCGAGCAGGATCACGTTGCTGCGCGCCACCCGCGAGTGGGTCAGGTCCCCGACCAGCGCGACGGTGCGGCCGGCCAGATCGGGGGTACCGAAATGCCGCCGCAGCGTGTATGCGTCCAGCAGGGCCTGGGTGGGGTGCTCATGGGTACCGTCGCCGGCGTTGATCACGTGCACGTCGGTCCAGTGCGCGGTCTGCAGGGGGGCTCCGGAGGCGTGGTGCCGGATGACCAGCGCGTCGACCCCCATCGCCGCCACCGTGAGCACGGTGTCGCGCAGCGACTCGCCCTTGGAGACCGAGGACCCCTTGGCGGAGACGTTGATCACGTCGGCCGAGAGCCACTTGCCGGCGATCTCGAAGCTGGAGCGGGTGCGGGTGGAGTCTTCGAAGAACAGGTTGACCACGGTCCGGCCCCGCAGGGCCGGCAGCTTCTTCACCGGTCGACGCTGGACGGCGGCCATCTCCTCGGCGAGGTCCAGGAGGCGCTGGGTCGCGGCCAGGTCGAGGTCGGCCGCGGACAGCAGGTGTCGCATCAGGCGACCTCTCCCTCGTCGGGGTCCAGGGACTCGATGATCATCACGTCGTTGACCCCGTCGGTCTCCTCGAGCCGGACCCGGACCGACTCCCCGGCCGAGGTGGGCAGGTTCTTGCCGACGTGGTCGGCCCGGATCGGCAACTGGCGATGGCCGCGGTCGACCAGCACGGCCAGCCGGACGGCCCGGGGTCGGCCGAGGTCGCCCAGCGCGTCCAGCGCGGCCCGTACCGTCCGGCCGGAGAAGAGCACGTCGTCGACCAGCACCACCACCTTGCCGTCGACGCTCGTGGGGAGGTGGGTGTGCCCGACCGTACGAGTGGGGTGGGCGCGCAGGTCATCGCGGTACATCGTGATGTCCAACGAGCCGTAGGGGATCTCCACCCCCTCCACCGCGGTCATCGCCTCGACCAGCCGTCGCCCGAGGACGACCCCACGGGTCGGGATGCCGAGCACGACCAGGTCGGTCGCACCACGGTTGGACTCCAGGATCTGGTGGCCCATCCGCGCGCAGGCCCGGGAGATCTCCTCCGCATCGAGCACCACCCGAGAACGCCGATCCCGGACCGGTTCTGCTCCGGTATGGGTCAAGGACTCCTCCGTCGTACGGTGGCCTGCTCAGACGAGGCCGACTCCACTATCCTCAGCGACGTGAGCCAACTGCTGAGCATGGTAGTGCCCCTCCACACGTTGCCGGGGTGGACGGCCCCCGACCCGCCGTGGCTGGAGATCGTTGGGTTGCTGCTGGGTCTTCCCCTGGCCGTGGTCGTTCTCTTCAGCCTGATCGGCAAGCTCGGCGCCGCCCGGCACCGACCGGAGACCCAGGCCGTGTCGGCGGACGAGCCGCTGTGGCTCGGCGCACCCTCGGGTGCCGGTTCGGCCATCCCCGGTGGCGAGCGGATCGCCCTGCCGGCCAGCGTGACCCAGTCGGGTCCGGCGGAGACGGTGGCCGCGCGACGAACGCAGGAGCACGCCGGCGACCAGGTAGGTGGGGCCAGTGCGCGCTGGTGAGTACTTCTCGGCGCCGCAGGTGGCGACGATCCGTAAGGCGATGAGCACCGCCGAGCGGGTGTCCGGGCTGTCGTTCTCCGTCTATGTCGGGGTCGCCGAGGAGGACGCGCAGCGCTACGCCCGACGGCTGCACGCCGCGCTGGCCGACCCGGACCATTCGGTGCTGGTGCTCTGCGACCCGGAGTTCCGGGCCCTCGAGATCGTCACCGGCGCGGCGGCCAGGCGGAATCTCGACGACACCGCGGTCGGGCTCGCGGCCGCGACGATGCAGACCAGCTTTGCCGTGGGCGACATCTCGGGCGGTCTGGTGGCCGGCATCAACCAGCTCGGTGATGCCGCTCGGGCCCCACAGACGCTGCACGCTCGAGATTGACCCCGACCACGATCTGGTGACGGCCGAACTCGAGCAAGCCAGCACCTGACAGCATCACCGGGTGACCTGGACCGACGCCGTGATCGCCCTGCTGGCGGGCCTGTGGGGCGGGACGATCAACACCGTCGTGGGTTCGGGGACCCTGGTCACCTTTCCGCTGCTGCTCGCCCTGGGCCTGCCGCCGGTCACCGCCAACGTGACCAACACCGTCGGCCTGTTCCCCGGGTCCCTCGTCGGCGCGTACGGCTACCGGGCCGAGCTGAAGGGTCAGGGGCGGCGGATCCGCACGCTGGGGGCAGCAACCGTCGTCGGTTCGGTCGTCGGAGCGTTCCTGCTGCTCACCCTGCCGGCGGCGGCTTTCGCGACCATCGTCCCGGTCCTGATCGGGCTGGCCCTGGTGCTGGTGGTCGTCGGGCCGCGGTTCACCGCCCGGCTCCGGTCCGAGAACCCCACGCCGGGGCGCCGCACCTCGGTCGCGCTGGTGGCGGTAGCCGGCCTCGGTGCGGTCTACGGCGGCTACTTCGGCGCGGCGCAGGGCGTGTTGATGCTCGGCTTCCTCGGCCTGCTGCTGACCGAGGGCATCCAGCGCCTGAACGCCTTGAAGAACCTGCTGGTCGGCACCACCAACGTCGTCGCGGCGATCGTCTTCGCGCTCACCGCCGACGTCCGCTGGGGTATCGCGGGCTGCGTGGCGCTCGGGGCGGCCGCCGGGGGGTTCGTCGGGGCGAAGATCGGCAGACGGCTGCCGCCGGCCGTGCTCCGCGGCTGCATCGTGGTGATCGGGGTGGTGGCCATCGTGGCGCTGCTCACCCCCTGATCGGATGCGGTCGACTCAGGCCTCGCCGGCCAGGTAGCCGTGCCACAGGTGCATGGTCGCGTACGAGCGCCAGGGGGCCCAGCCCTCGGTCGCGGTGACCTCGAGCCGTTCCAGCTCGCGTCTGATCGCCAGATCGGTCCTGAGCAGCACGTCCGGGTCACCGAGCCCGCGCATCAGCACGTAGTCGGCGGTCCAGGGTCCGATGCCGGGCTGGGCGAGCAGCTGACGGCGGGCCGCCGCCCGGTCGCATCCGAGCGACAGGTCGATCGTCTCGTCGCGCAGGGCGACGGCCAGGGCCACCAGGGCGCGACCACGGGCACGCGGCATCGGCAAGGTCATCGGATCCACCTCGGCCAGCGCGGCCGGACCGGGGAAGAGGTGGGTGACCCCCGGGACGTCGCTGATCCGGGCCAGCGGCCGGCCGTACGACCGGGTGATCCTGGCCGCGCAGGCCGCCGCCCCGGCCAGGGAGACCTGCTGGCCGATCAGGGCGCGGAACGCCAGCTCGGCCGGGTCGGTGGTGCCCGGTACGCGCAGCCCGGGCCGCCGCCGCACCAACGGCGCGAGCGTCGGATCAGCACTCAACCCCTCGTCGATCGCGGCCGGCTCGGCGTCGGCGTCGATGAGCCGCCGGACCCGGGTCACCAGACTGCCCAGGTCGCGCAGATCGGCGAGCTCGACGTCGACAGTCAGCCGGTCCCCTCCGTTCGACGCGGCCCCGACCGCCACGGTGAACACGGCCTCCCCATGCTCGAGGGCGCAGCTGCGGGCGTACCCCACCGGGTCACCCGGCCGTCCCGGCACCGCCGCCTCGACGCCGGCGACCAGCCGGTGGGTGAGGAAGCCCAGCAGGTCCGCCGCGGCGTACGGCACGCGGACCGGCAGGCTGAGGGTCAGCCGGCCGGGCTCCGTCATAGCCGAGACGGCGCCCCGCGCGGCGCGCAAGCCCGCCGGTGTGGTCCCGAACGCCGCCCGGACGGTGTCGGTCAGCTGCCGGACGCTGCTGAACCCCGCCCCGGACGCCACGTCGGTCATCGGCAGCGCCGTGCTCTGGATCAGCAACCGGGCCGCGTGCATCCGTTGGTCCGGCGCCAGGTTCCGGGGACCGGCCCCGGACTCGGTGACCAGCCGGTCCGGCTGTCGCTCGCCGGTCGCGTCGTCGGGAATCGTCGGCACAGCGGTGATCCTGCCTCGTCCGGGGTGGGATCCCTAGCGAAAGACCGACGTCCACGGGTCCGTGCAGATCGTGCTCACGTGGGCCTGCAGACCGACGTCGTGCAGCAGCCCGGCCAGCACCGGCAGCCAGGTCCACTCGGCGGCCCAGTGCGAGACGTCGACCAACGCCGGGGAACCGTCGTACGCCAGGGCCTCGCTTGCCGGATGGTGGCGGAGGTCGGAGGTCAGGTAGACGTCGGCTCCACTGTCGCGGGCCGCGGCGAACAGGTCGTCGCCGGCGCCGGCCTGCACCGCGATCCGGCGGACGACCCGACCCGGGTCACCCGCCACCCGGATCCCGGCCGGGGTGCGGGGCAGCACCTGCACCACCCGCGCCGCGAACTCCGCCAGCGCACAGGGTGCGGCGAGGTCACCGACCCGTCCCAGCCCGGCGGTCACCGCCCCGGTCGGGGCGACCTCGACCACGTCGTACGCCGGGGTCTGGTAGGGGTGCACGGCGAGCAGCGCGGCCACCACCGCACCTCGTCGCGCCCGTTCCATGATCATCTCCAGCCGGGTCTCGGGTACGCGTTCGACCTCGCCGACCCTGCCCAGGAACGGATCCGAGCCGGCCAGGGGGCGGAACTGCCCGGTCCCGGTCGTGGTGAACGCCGCCCGGTCGTAGGTCCCGATCGCGCCGGCGCCGGCGTCGGCCAAGGCGCCCAGCACCGCATCGAGATGATCAGGGGGGACCGTCGTGGTGATCTTGTCCAGCGTGGCCGGCGACCGGGGCCGCAGGGGAGTGGTACCCGTCAGTCCCAGGGCGTCGGCCAGAGCGTCTGCCACCCCGGCGGCCGGGACGTCGGCGTTGGTGTGCGCGGTCAGCAGCGCGATCCGCGACCGGATCAGCCGGGTCAGCAACCTCCCCTTCGGCTCGTCAGCGCGCACCGCCGAGACTCCGTGGAGCAGCAGTGGGTGGTGGGCGAGGATCAGCTGCGCACCCCGGTCCTCGGCCTCGGCCACCACGGCGTCGGTGACGTCGACCGTGCCCAGCACCGTGCTCACCGGGTCGTCGAGCGCACCGGTGACCAGGCCCACCCGGTCCCAGGACTCAGCGGTGGCGAACGGGTACCTCCGGTCGATCAGCGCGACGACGTCCCCGACCGTGGTCACCGCCCGATCACCGCCGGGCTGCGGCCCCACGACGTCACCGCTACGCGGCGGCGCGGCAGCGCAGGGCCCGCGCGGCGTCGGCACGGCACTCGACCACGATCCGCCGCTCCGAGGGGTTGAGCCGGGCGTCGCCGAGCCACCGGTCGAACCGCTCCACGATGTCGGGCACGGCCTTCACCGGCGGGAAGAGATAGCGCAGCGCGTTGGTCCGCAGCGCGAGGCCCCGGTCGGCCCAGACCCCGGCTCGGTCGGAGATCGCCTGGGCGAGCGCGAGGTAGCGGTCGGCGTACCCGTCCAGCGCCTCCTCCTGGTCGCGCTGCCAGAACGACAGGCAGATCGAGCGCTGGGTCTCGTTGGGCACGTCGTCGCGATCGACCGCTGCGGTCCAGGCCCAGGCCTTGGCCTCGGCGGTCGGCATCGCGGCCCGGGCCCCGGCGGCGGCTTGCGCACCGGCGATCGTGTGGTCCCGGCCGAGCTCGGCGTCGATCGCCGACCCGTCCAGCGCTCCGACCCGGGCGGCCGCCCGGACCAGCGACCAGCGCAGGTCGGTGTCTACGACCAGCCCGTCGGGGACGTCGGTGCCCACGAGCCAGTCCGTCAGGCGCCGGGCGGCCTCGGGACTGGTGGCCGACGCCGCGTAGCCGCGGGCGAACGTCAGCTGGTGGTCCGAGCCCGGCTCCGCTGCACCGAGCAGCCTGAGCAACCCGGCTCCCAGCTCGGCGAGCTGGGCCGGCCGGTCGGCCAGGGCGACGTACTGCTCCGCCGCGGTCAGCAGCTGGCTCACCGTGGACTGCACGCACGACGGGTCGCTTTCGCGGCCGACCGCCGGCAGCGCGACGTCCTGGTAGGCCGCCGGGGACAGCTCGGCGTCGCGGGTCATGTCCCACAGGGCGCTCCAGCAGACGGCCCGGGTCAGCGCGCTGCCCAGGGTCGGCAGACCATCGAGCAGGGTGGCCAGCGAGCGCGGGTCGAGCCGGATCTTGGTGTAGCTGAGGTCGTCGTCGTTGAGCAGGACGAGGTCGGGACGCTTGACCCCGACGAGAGCGTCCACCTCGGTCACCGACCCCGAGACGTCGGTCTCGACGCGGCCGACCCGGTGCAGCTCGCCGTCGGTGAGCTCGTAGAGCCCGATGGCGATCCGGTGGTCGCGAAGCGTGGGCCACTGGTCCGGTGCGGTCTGCTCGACCGCGAAGCGAGTGATCAGCCCCGAGCTGGACTCCTCGATCACCGGGTGCATCGTGTTCACCCCGGCCGCCTCGAGCCACTGGGCCGACCAGCCCGACAGGTCCCGGCCCGAGGCCCGCTCCAGGGCGGCAAGCAGGTCACCCAGCCGGGTGTTGCCGTAGGCGTGGTCGACGAAATAGCGGCGCACCCCGGCCAGGAAGTCGTCCTCGCCGACGTAGGCCACCAACTGCCGCAGCACCGAGGCGCCCTTGGCGTAGGTGATCCCGTCGAAGTTGGTTTCCACGGCATCCAGGTCGACCATGTCGGCGGCGATCGGGTGCGTGGTGGGCAGCTGGTCGGCGCGGTAGGCCCAGGTCTTGCGGGCGTTGCAGAACATCGCCCAGGCCGCGTCGGCGTCGGGGCCGATCTTGCTCATCGCGAAGGTCGAGGACCACTCGGCGAAGGACTCCTTCAGCCAGAGGTCGTCCCACCACACCATGGTGACCAGATCGCCGAACCACATGTGCGCGAGCTCGTGCCAGATGGTGTTGTCCCGGTTGCGGTAGGCCGCCTGGGTCACCCGGGAGCGGAACACGTAGTCGTCACGCAGGGTCACGCACCCCACGTTCTCCATCGCGCCCATGTTGTACTCCGGGACGAAGGCCTGGTCGTAGCTGCGGAACGGGTACGGGTAGTCGAAGTGCTCCTCGAAGACGGCAAAGCCCTCGAGGGTGGCGTCGAGGATCCGGTCGGCGTCCAGCGACTCCGCGACCGACTCCCGGCAGAGCACCGACATGGGCAGCTCGCCGGCCGCCGAGCGGGCCTCCCGGGTGACGCGGTGGTACTCCCCGGCCACGATCCCCACCAGGTAAGTCGACATGGGCGCGGTCAGGTCGAAGTCCCACCGACCGAACTCGCCGCCGGACAGCGGTGTGGGTACGGTCGCCGTCGCGTTGGAGATCACGGTCCAGTGCGCCGGAGCGCTGACCGAGACCAAGAACCGAGCCTTGAGGTCGGGCTGCTCGAAGCAGCCGAAGACCCGGCGCGCGTCGGAGACCTCGAACTGGGTGTAGAGGTAGACCCGGCTGTCGGCCGGGTCGACGAACCGGTGCAACCCCGCCCCGACCCGGCTGAAGCGCATCAGCGAGGTCACGCTCAGCAGGTGGTCACCGGCGCCGACCCGGAACGGCAGGCGCGAGCCCGTGAACGTCTCCGGGTCGAGCGGCTCACCGTCGAGGTCAGCGGTGAGGACCGCTTCCCCGATCAGGTCCAGGTGGCTCCTGGCGGCCTGCGCGGCGTGGAAGCCCACCGTCGAGCTCGACACGAACGTCGTCTCAGGGTCGTCGAGCGGGCTCCCGTCGAGACCGCGACCAGTCAGGTCGACGGTGACGACGTAGCTGTCGATGGCCATCAGGTCGGCCCGGTGGGCGGCTTCGGCCCGGGTCAGATTCTCCGCGGACATGACCCCGATCCTGCCACGGGCGCCGGATTCATAGGCTGGCCTCATGGCAAAGGGCAGAACCAAGGTCAACAAGGGTTCGACAAAGAACACCGGCGGTAAGGCAGGGGACGCGAAAGGCAAGGCTGGCAAGGACCAGAAGCTGGGCAAGGCCAAGAAGCTTGCCCGTGACCTCGCCGGAGCCGCGGCCGACGCCCTGGACGCCGGTAGCGAGACCTCGCCCCGCACCACCGTCGACTTCTGGTTCGACCCGACCTGCCCCTGGGCCTGGCTGACGTCGCGCTGGATGCTGGAGGTCGAGAAGGTCCGGCCCGTGACGACCGTCTTCCACGTCATGAGCCTGTCGGTGCTCAACTCCGACCGCGACGTGTCGGCGGACTACCGCGCCGGGCTGGACCGCGGGTGGGCGCCGGTCCGCGTCTGCCTGGCCGTCGAGCAGAAGTACGGGGCCGAGCAGCTCGCGGCCTTCTACACCGCCCTGGGCACCCGGATCCACCATCGCCAGGAAGGCCACGGGCGTGACACCCTCGAACGCGCACTGGTCGACGTCGGGCTCACCCCCGAGCTCGCCGACGCGGGTGACACCGGTGACAACGACGACGCCCTGCGGCGCAGTCACCACGAGGGGATGGACCCGGTCGGGATGGACGTCGGCACCCCGGCGATCCACGTCGGGGGCGTCGCGTTCTTCGGGCCGGTGATCTCCCCGCGGCCCTCCGGCGAGGAGGCCGGCAGGCTCTTCGACGCGGTGCTGGCCTTGGCGTCCTACCCGGGCTTCTTCGAGCTCAAGCGGACGCGTACGGTCGGGCCGATCTTTCCCCCCGACTGAGCGGGTAGCCAGACCTGACGGGCAGCGGCGGCACGTCGACGAACCGTCCGAGGTCAGCGCGAGAGCGCACCTACGGTCCGATGACCGGAACTGAAGCGGCCCTGACGGCGCACTCGCGAGGGTGGCCGGCTGACCGGGCTTCCGACGGGGCGCGGCGATCCGACAGACTGAGCCTCATGCGCGTTCACATCGGTAGCGACCACGCCGGCTACGAGCTCAAGACCTTCCTCGTCGAATCCCTGGTCGGTGACGGCCACGACGTGGTCGACCACGGCGCCCCCGACTACGACGCCGAGGACGACTACCCCACCTACTGCATCCCGGCCGCCGAGGCCTGTGTGGCCGACCCGGGCTCGCTCGCCATCGTGCTCGGGGGGTCGGGCAACGGTGAGCAGATCGCCGCGAACAAGGTCAAGGGCACCCGCGCCGCGCTCGCCTACGACCGCGACACCGCCAAGCTGGCCCGCCTGCACAACGACGCCAACGTGATCTCCCTCGGCGGCCGCATGCACGAGCCGGCCGAGGCGCTTGAGCTCGTCCGGCTCTTCCTCGCCACCGAGTTCAGCGGCGAGGAGCGGCACCTCCGGCGGATCAAGCTGCTGGCGGAGTACGAGGCGACCAGGGGCTGAGCGCCCGAGTTGTTCGGGCTGAGCTGATCGCGGGCCGCAGGTCCGACCTAGCGTCGACCGTCGAGGCGGGAGAGCAGCGAGCCGATCGCCTGCTCGGCGCTCAGCTCGTCGTCGGCGGTCGGCTTGGAGACGTCACGGGCCCGCAGGGCACGGTCACCGGTCAGCAGACCCGAGACGCCGTCGCGGCCGAAGTCGCGTGGCCAGTGCTCGCCCAGCCGATCCTTTTGTTCACCGGTACGTTCGCCAGCGAGGGAGTTCACGGCGTCGAGCGTAGACGCCTGGACCCCGATCCGGGCCAGCAAGCGATGACGAGGAGATAACAGATGCCGGAGGGGCACACCCTGCACCGGCTCGCCCGCACGCTGAACGACGCCTTCACCGGTACGTCGCCGCACGCGTCGAGCCCGCAGGGTCGGTTCGCCGCGTCCGCGGCCGAGCTGGACGGCGTCGCCTACGGCGAGGCGTACGCGCACGGCAAGCACCTGTTCGTCGCGTTCGCCGAGGAGCGCTGGCTGCACGTCCACCTGGGGCTGATCGGCAGGTTCACCGTCTCCCCGCTCCGCCCGCCCTACGGTGCGGTCCGGCTCCGACTGGCCACCGAGGAGATCGCCGGCGACCTGCGCGGCCCCATCGTCTGCGCCCTGCGGACCGCCGACGAGATCACCGCCCAGATCGCTCAGCTGGGCCCGGACCCGTTGCGCGCCGACGCCGACCCCGACCTCGCCTGGGCCCGGATCCACCGCTCGAAGCGCTCCATCGCCGCCCTGCTGATGGACCAGAAGGTGCTCTCCGGCGTCGGCAACGTCTATCGCGCCGAAGCGCTCTTCCGGGCCCGGGTCGACCCCTTCCGGCCGGGGACCGAGATTCGCCGGGCCAGCTGGGACGCGATCTGGGGCGACCTGGTGGAGCTGATGCCGCTCGGGGTCTCCCGGGGCCGGATCGACACCCTGCGCGCGGAGCACCTCGACGACTTCCGCAGCGCGAACCCCGGGATGCGCCGGGGCCGGGTGTACGCGTACCGACGGACGGGTCAGCCCTGCTACGTCTGCGGGTCCCCGATCCGGACCGAGCTCGTCGCCGGCCGCAACCTGTTCTGGTGCCGTCGATGCCAGCGCCGTCGCTGAGGCTCCGGGCCGCGTCGGGTGAGGTGGGGATCGGCGCCGACGGCGGCATCGCGGGGGTCGAGCACGACGGCCGACCCGGCGAGGGCTACGTCCGTACCTGGGGGCCGCGGACCGCGACCGTCGGCGGGGTGACCTCCGACTGGGTCCAGTCATGGCGGACCGAGGACACCGACGAGTGCGAGGTCGGCTACGAGTGGCGGGCCGACCGCCGGCTGCGGCTGGAGGTCCGGCACGCCGTCGAGCCCGTCTGGAGCGAGCGCTGGGTGCTCGAGCTCGTCGCCTCGGAGCCTGCGGCCGACCAGCCGGTTGACGACGCGGTCGACGTCGCCGAGCTCGTCGTCGAGCTGGTGCTCGGACCGACCATGGTCGGCTGGGGGTACGCCGCCGGAGCCGAGGCCCGCGTCGCGGTGCTCCCCGTCGACGGCCTCGGGCCGGTGCTCGCGGCTCGGCTGCAGGCCGGGTCGATTGTGGCTGTCGAGGAGGGTCGGATGCACACCGGGCCCGTCCGGTTGCGGCCCGGCCAGCGCTACGCCGTCAGCTGGCGGCTCGACTGGTACGCGACCCCGTTGCAGGTCCAGCAGCGGTTCGGCAGCACGCTGCCGCCCGGGTCGGCGCTCGCGGTGGGGGAGGTGTGGGACCTGGCCACCGACCCGGATCGGGTGGTGCTGGCCCCCGAGGAGCTGTCGGTACGCGACGGGGAGCGCAGCACGGAGATCACCGCCCGTCGTCCTGGTCGCTACCGGATCGAGCTGCGCTCGGCCCGCGGCACGGTGCTGGCCGAGGTCGCGTGGGCGCCGACGCTCGCCGACACGGTGGCCGCGCGCACCTCGGTCGTGCTCGCCGAGACCCCGCGCACCCAGGCCGGGACCCCCCGCCTCCCCGACGCGGCAACCGCACTCGTCCTGCAGTACGCCGTGGGCTCCGGTCTGGTCGACGACCACGAGCTGGCGGCCGAGGCTGCCGAGCTGTTCGTGGGCGAGCTCGTGGAAGGCCCGGACCGGCGGCACCGCGCACTCGACGCGTTCGCTCAGATCGTGGTCGCCCGCGAGGTGATCCGTGGCGGGGATCCGTCGTTGCTCGACCTGCCGACCGGTCACGACGGACCCGGAGCAGGTCTGGCCGCCGCCCAGTCCGCTCTGGCGGGGATCGTCACCGGGCGACGTCAGGGCCGGCTCGAGCCCGCCGGTCCGGCCGCGGAACGGGCCTTGCTCGCACCCGGCAGCGTCAGCCCAGCCGAGCTGCTCGGGTACGTCCGTGCGCTGGGGGCCGAGCTCGGTTCCGGCTTACCCGGCCACGACCTACGGCCGAGCGACGCTGCGGGGTCGGCGTATCGGATCGTGCTGCTCGGGTTGGTGCCGGAGTCCCTGGGTCCTGAGCTCGAGCGCGAGTGGGACTGCTCGGTCCCGACGTTGGCCGACCGGGCCCGCGCGGGTCTGCTGGCCGTCCCCGACCTGTCCATGGGGGCGCTGGCGTGGCTGTGCGTCGCCGAGCCGCAACGCACCTGATCGTCCTAGACTTGGGCCGTGACCGAGGCGCGAGCTGGGCTTCCCGTCCTGCCGTACCTGATGTCCCGGTTGTTCTTTCTTGCCGCGGCCATCCTGGTCGCCCAGGCGCTCTTCCCCGCCGTCGCCTGGTTCGGACTCGCGGCCGACATCTTCTCCACCCTGGTCTTTCCGATCGACTCCTTCGGGGTCGGGCTAGCGGCCTTCGCTGTCCTGCTCGGGTTGGCCCTGGCCCGGCGCAAACGGGTGGCCTGGGTGGTGGCACTCGTCGGGTTCAGCGCGGTCGTGCTGATCGACCTGATCCCCTTCGTCGCGCTGGTGGCGACGATCTTCAGCTCCGAGACCATCCAGGTCGAGAACCAATACGCCCTGGCCCGGTTCGCCTTCAACCTGGCCACGGCCAGCGCGATCGTGATAACCCTGGTTCATTACCGCGGCGAGTTCGAAGCGCGGCGACCACCGGGCAGCGTGCGGACGGCTCTGGTCACCCTGGTCGTCGGACTGGTCGTCACCTTCGGCGCCGGGTTGGCCCTGGTCACCGCGTTCCCCGGCGCGCTCGGCCGGCCGCGTGGCCGGTTGGCGTGGGTGAGCCGCCGAATCGGCGACTCCTTCAACGGCAACACCCAGGTGCTCGTCGGACCGCCGTCGTGGATCAGCACCGTCGTCGGGGTGATGGTCGGCCTGTCCCTCTTCGCCGCCGTCCTCATGCTGGTCCGCTCGCAGCGGCAGGCCGCGTACATGACAGCCGAGGAGGAGCCGGTCGTCCGCGCCCTGGTTGCCCAGTCCGGCCACGACTCCCTCGCCTACTTCGCCACCCGCCGCGACAAGTCGGTCGTCTTCGGACCGAGGCAACGGGCCGCGGTCACCTACCGGGTCGAGCTGGGCGTCTGCCTCGCCAGCAGCGACCCGATCGGTCCACCGGACCACTGGCCCGGGGCGATCGCCGCCTGGCAGGAGCAGGTCAACCGCTTCGGGTGGACCCCGGCGGTGATCGGGGCGAGCGAGCTCGGCGCCACCGCCTACGCGCGGGCCGGGCTGCGGGTGATCAGGATCGGCGACGAGGCGGTGCTGGAGCCTGCGGACTTCACCATCGAGGGGCGCGAGATGCGCCCGGTCCGTCAGGCCGTGCAGCGGCTGCAGAAGCTCGGCTACACGATTCGGGTACGGCGACACGCCGATCTCGAGCCGGCCGAGCTCAAGGAGCTGATCGACAAGGTCGACAGCTGGCGTGACACCGAGAACGAGCGCGGCTTCTCGATGGCGCTCGGTCGACTCGGCGACCCTGCTGACGGGGCCTGCCTGATGGTGGAGGCGCTGTTCCCGGAGCGGCGCGAGGGAAGTTCGGCGGCGGACGGGCCGCCCGAGGTCGCGGGCATCCTCTCCTTCGTGCCGTGGGGGAACGACGGCTTCTCCCTCGACGTGATGCGTCGCAGTCCGCGCGCCCACAACGGTGTCACCGAGTTGATGGTCGCAGGACTGATGGCGGCCTCCCCGAGCCTGGGCATCCACCGGGTCTCGCTCAACTTCGCTGTCTTCCGCTCGGCGTTCGAAGAGGGCGCCCGAATCGGCGCCGGCCCGGTGATCCGGCTCTGGCGTCGGCTGCTGCTCGTGGCGTCGCGGTGGTGGCAGATCGAGTCGTTGTTCCGGTCCAACGTGAAGTACCGGCCCCAATGGGAGCCGCGCTTCCTCTGCTTCGCCGAGACCCGCGACATCGCGCTGGTCGGCGCGGCCTCGGGAGTCGCCGAGGGGTTCATCGATTTGCCGGGTTTCCTGCGGCCGCCCGAGCCGCCGGCGACCGGGTACAACCCGGTGGTGCTGGCGGTCGGGCCCAGCGGTCGGCTGGAGGCTCCGCACCCGCCCGCAGCCGTGGACCTCGCCGGCGACCTGGCGCCGGTCGTGCGGGTGCCGGAACAGACCCGGTTGCGGATGGACGTTCGCCAGGCCATGATCGACGCCGGCGAGGACCCCTACCCCGTCACCTTCCGGCCCGACCACGTCTGCGCCGCCCTCCGGCTGGGCGAGGACGCGGCGACCGCCGGCCGGGTGCTGCGGATCCGCGACCACGGCGGGGTCGTGTTCGTGACCGTCCGCGACTGGAGCGGTGACGCCCAGCTGATGCTCACGCAGGCAAGCACCGGCTGCGCCGCGATGGAGGTGTTCCGGCGCCAGGTCGACCTCGGTGACCACGTCGGCGCCGAGGGCACCGGGGCGCTGTCCGAGCTCGGCGAACTGTCGCTGGAGGTACGGCGGTGGACGCTCACCTCGAAGGCGTTGCGGCCGTTGCCGGACAAGTACCGCGGGATCTCCGATCCCGAGACGCGGGTTCGCCAGCGCTACCTCGACCTCGCGGTCAACCCGACGGCCCGGCGGCAGCTGGCGGCCCGGTCGGCGATCATCCACTCCGTCCGCGACACCCTCGGGGACTTGAACTACCTCGAGGTGGAGACGCCGATCCTGCAGACGGTTCACGGTGGGGCCAACGCCCGCCCGTTCACCACCCACATCAACGCCTACGACCTCGACCTCTACCTGCGGATCGCCCCAGAGCTGTATCTCAAACGGCTGATGGTCGGCGGGGTCGACCGCATCTTCGAGATCGGCCGGAACTTTCGCAACGAAGGGGCCGACGCCACCCACAACCCGGAGTTCACCATGCTCGAGGCGTACGCGGCCTACGGCGATTACGACACCATGCGCGAGGTCGCGCGTCAGCTGGTCACCCGCGCGGCGGCGGCGACGGGCAGCACTGTGGTGCAGGGCACGAGCGCCGACGGGACCCGGCACGAGGTCGACCTCGCCGAGCCGTGGCCGGTGGTCACGGTCAACGACGCCGTCTCGGCCGCCGCAGGCCAAGCCGTCACCGCCGACACCGACGTGGCTGCCCTGCGCGCGCTCTGCGGCCGGCTGGGCATCGCCCACGACCCGAACTGGACCCGGGGACTGGTGCTGCTGGAGCTCTACGAGCACCTGGTCGAGGACCGCACCGTGCGGCCGACCTTCTACACCGACTTCCCAGCCGAGGTGTCACCGCTGACCCGGCAGCACCGGGTCGACCCGCGACTCGCCGAACGCTGGGACCTGGTCGCCTTCGGGGCCGAGATCGGGACGGCGTACTCCGAGCTGGTCGACCCCGTGGAACAGCGGGCTAGGCTCACAGCGCAGTCGCTGCAGGCGGCGGGCGGTGACCCGGAGGCGATGGCGCTCGACGACGATTTTCTCATCGCCCTGGAGTACGCGATGCCCCCCTCGGGTGGTCTCGGGATGGGGCTGGACCGACTGGTGATGATGCTGACGCAGACCTCGATCCGCGAGACGATCACGTTTCCTCTTGTCCGCCCCCGGCGGTGACGAGCCATCCGATGACGAGCAAGGATCAGCCGGTGAGCGAGCTGCTCGCCCGGATCCGGGTGCTGTTCACCGGCGGCGGACGGTTGTGGGCCATGCTGGGCGGGCTCGTGCTGCTGACCTATAACACCTGGCTGTTCTGGGAGCCGATGAACGGCCACGTCGCGATCTTCAACGGCTACCTCTCGGAGTTCTCCGCCAGCGACCAGCCGCACAACTTCTTCTTCCGGGGCGGCGATCTGGCCACGGCGGTGATCGTGATCCCGATGGGGATCGCGGCCCTGTGGCGCTGGCCGGCTAGCTACCGGCACCGGCCGCGCTGGCACGCGCTGAGCGCGATCATGCTGGCCCTCTTCGGGGTCTCGACCTTCTTCGACGCGTTCTTCTCGATGGACTGCTCGCCGTCGTTGAGCCAGGCGTGTCGGGTGGCCGAGGCGGCGGGAAAGCTCTCGACGATCCACTCTGCGCACGACTTCACCAGCGTGGGCGCTCAGGTCGGCATCTGCGGCTCGATGATCGCGATGTGCGTGGCGATGTTCCGCAGCTCTGTCGACGGCGCCCTGCGGGTCGCCATGATCACCATCACCGCGGTCGAGTCGGGGGCCCTGGTGATCATGATGGCGATGCTCGTCCTCGGTGCCCCTGGCCTGGGTTACCCGCAGGCCGTGATGGTGGCGGTCGCCTCGATCTGGTTCTGCGTCGTTGGCTGGCGACTGGCCGCTCCGCCATCGGCGGAGGTGCAGGCCGTCTTGGCCAGCAAGGTGGCCGCCGAGACGAGTCCTGAGCCGAGTACGTCGGCACCCACTGCGTCGGACGGCCAGACCCGTGGCCGCTGAGTTCACGGCGACGAACATCGGGACCTTCGGCGGCCGCGCCGTCGGGTGGTCGCGTCGCGCGGGTCGGTCCCCGGCCGTGCTGTTGCTCGGCGGCTGCGGCGTCGGGTCGTGGGTCTGGCCGGCGTTGATCGCGCTGCTCGGCGATCGTGCGGTGATCATGATGGACAGGCCCGGGATGGCGGGAACCCCGTGGCCGGGCCGGCTGCCCACGCTGGCCGAAGAGATCTCGACCCTCGCCGAGCTGCTTGACCACCTGCGGACCTCGGCCGCTGGTGGCGCGGGGTCTGATGGTGGGTCGGGCGTGGAGGCTGGCGCGGGGGACGCCGCCGGTGTGGTGGTGGTCGGGCACTCGATGGCCGGACCGCACGCCGAGGCGCTCGCCCGCAGCCGCCCCGAACTGGTGGCCGGTCTGGTACTGGCCGACGGCAGCACCGAGCCGGAGCCGAAGATCCCCGACCCGGCGACCGAACGTCGGTGGTTGACAGCCGCCCGGGTCGCTCGCCAGGCGATGCGGCTACGGCCGGTGCAGCCCCTCGGCCCGCTGGTCGACCGGGTGCTCTCGGCCAACCAGAGCCACCGGATGACCCTGTTCGACGACGTGTCACCCGCCGCCCGGACCGCGTACCGGGACCCGGACACGGTGGCCATGGTGGTGGCTGAGCAGGCGGCGTACGACCGTCAGCTCACCGACCTCGACCGGCTGCGGGCGACCCACGACCTGCCCGAGATCCCGGTCCGCGTGGTCACCGCCGCCGGCGACGGCGGAGAGTCGTGGGTGCGGGCGCAGGACGCCCTGACCCGTCGGCTGCACGGGGAGCAGATCGTTCTCCCCGACTCCCGGCATCTGATCATGCTAGACCGCCCCGATGCGCTCGCTGCGGCGATCGCTGCGGTCGGCCCGTCCTGATGGGGAGCCGGTGCGCCGTGCGGTCCGCCTCGAGGTGACGCAGGCGCGGCGGTCTCGCCCCGTTGTCAACCAACCGGTTGACAACACGGCGAGCTCGGGCGTAGGGTCGCGTCAGCCAAGCAGAAGACGTGGGTGCTGCAGACGACCCTCTGTCCCCGGTGATCGTGGGCCGGGCCGGGCCGGGCCGACGGACGCGATCCGGTCGCGAAGCCACCGGTGCTTTGCGTGGTTGGTCGACGACGAGATGGTCTGACGCGGGCAGAGGAGACAGCATGCACGACACGACGACAACCCCGGAGCGCAGGAACGCAGGTCCCGGCAGGAGCCGGCGCGACGTGGCTGCCCGGGCCGGAGCAAAGCCATGACGCTCCCCGCAGATCCGGCCGGACGTCATCGGGCGGTGTCCGCCGGCTTCACGGAGCGGGTGCGGGGCGTGTCCGACTGGGATGCGCCCGCCCCGGTGGCCGGGTGGCGCGCCCGGGACGTCGTCGGTCATCTGGTGGACTGGTTCCCGGGCTTCCTGACGAGCGCGACCGGCCTGGTGCTCGACCGCGGCCCGTCGCCGGAGGAGGATCCGGTCTCGGCCTGGCAGGTGCACAGCGACGCGGTGCAGCGGCTGCTCGACGGGCCGGCGGCGACCACTCCCTTCCAGCACCCGATGGTGGGGGCGATGCCGCTGCCGGACGCGGTCGACCGGTTCTACACCACGGACGTGTTCCTGCACACCTGGGACCTGGCCCGCGCCACCGGCCAGGACGAGCGGCTCGACCCCCAGACCTGCGGCGTGCTGCTCGCCGGGATGACCCCGATCGAGGACCTGATGCGGTCCTCGGGGCAGTACGGGCCCCGGGTGTCGGTGTCGGACGACGCCGACGTGCAGACCCGCCTGCTCGGCTTCATCGGTCGCGTCCCGTAGCCAGGTCCGGACGGATCGTCGCCGAGCCCTCGACGAGCAGCTCGGTGCGGAGGAAGCCTGGTTCCACGATGTCGACGCCCCTGCCCGTCCGGCGCCCGTGCTGAACCAGACCTTGACATCAGGCCACCAGTCGGCCGGCCCGGGCACCGCCGACACCGCCGTGTCCTACTCGTCGTCGGAGCGCAGCACGCGTCGACGGACCGACAGGAGGTCGATCTCGGGACGGCCGGCGACAAACCGTTCTACCGTATCCAGCTGGTCGACGAGATGGCCCTGGTCGCCGGCGACGCACGCGACCCCGAGGGCACCGCGGCGGTGCAGGTCCTGCACGTCGACCTCAGCGGCGCTGACCGCGAACCGGCGGCGGATCTCGGCGAGGATCGGGCGGATGATCGCTCGCTTCTCCTTCAGCCCGTGCACATCACCGAGCAGCACGTCCAGCTCCAGCCAGCCGATCCACATGCGGCCCAGCCTCACACAGACCGGGCCCACCCCGACTGACTCCAGTCGGCTCGGCCCAGATCGCGAGCCGAAGACCACCTCCCCCGAAGCCGTCGGTTCCCTGGAGACCGCCGACCTCGGTGGTCTCCGTCTCGCGACGACCGGGGCTGGGTAACCGGACCCCGGCTACACGGGTCAGGAGACCTCGGCGGGTGCACTGATACCTCTCCCGACCGCCGCGGGTCCGACGGCCCGCAGCTCGACCGGGGGCAGAGGGAGGGGGTCGCAACGGGAAAGATCGGGATCGTCGGTGCGAAAGCTTCGTACCGGCCCCGGCGCGGTCTCCCGGGTCTCGAACCGTACGGTCACCACGCCGCGACCTGACCCCCAGACCCAGCCGCGCCCGTAGCCGGTGTGCTCGACGTCGATTCCCGGCGCCCAGCCGGTCGACCATCGTCGTGGTTCGGGGGCGATCACCGTCGCGGTGGTCGACACCTCGCCGGCGGGATCCACGTCTGGGTCCGGTCCGAAGAGGTCCTCCTGAAGCACGTCGGTGAGCCCGGCCACCCCGACCCCGAGCAGTCGTACGCCGCCGCCGAGGTCCGCGCTCCGCAGCAACCCGGTGGCGACCTCGGTGATGATGTCGGCCCGGTCGGTGCCGCCGGTGAACGTCCGGGAGTGGGTGTGGGTGACGAAGTCGTGCCGGCGGACCTTGAGCGTGACGGTGCGGGCGAACAGCCCGGCCGCCGACAGCCGCGACGCCACCTGACGGGCCTGGCGGGTGGCGATCTGCTCCAGCTCGGTGAGCTGGACGAGGTCGGTCTCGAAGGTGTCCTCGACCGAGATCGACTTCGACGCTCGCTCGGCTTCGACGGGGCGGTCGTCGCGGGCCCGGGCCAGCTCGGCCAACGTCTCGCCGGCCGCCCGGCCCACCAGCCGGACCAGTTCCTCGACCGAGGCGGCCTGCAGATCGGCAACGGTCCGCAACCCCACCCGCTGCAGCTTGTCGAAGGTCACCGGGCCGACGCCCGGGATCACCCGCACCGACATTGGGGCCACCAGCTCGACCTCGGTCCCGGGCAGCACAAGATGGAGTCCGTCGGGCTTGTTCAGCTCGCTCGCCACCTTGGCCATGAACTTGCTGGTGCCCACCCCGACCGAGCCGGTCAAGCCGCCGGTGACGGCCGCGACGTCGGACTTCAACGCAGTGACCAGCTCGGTGAGCGAGGCAGCGTCGTACGCCACGGGACGGTACGCCTGCCGCAGGTCCACGAAGGCCTCGTCCAACGACAGCGGCTCGACCGCCGGTGAGAGGGCCCGCAGCACCGCCATGACTCGGGCGCTGCTCTCCTGGTAGGCCCCGAAGCGGCCGGAGAGGAAAGCCGCGTTGGGGGTGCGGCGGCGGGCCTCGTGGGCGGGCATCGCCGAGCGGACGCCGAACACCCGGGCCTCGTAGGAGGCGGTGGCCACGACCCCGCGCTGGCCGACTCCACCAACGACGACGGCCTTGCCCCGCAGCGACGGCTTGTCCCGCTGCTCGACGGAGGCGTAGAACGCGTCGAGGTCGAGATGGAGAACCGACGCCTCGTCACGCATGACGCCCATCCTGCCTGCCCTGCCCACTCCGAACCGACATACTGGCTCGACGCACGCGCGGTGGGTCCTGGCAGTGGTGACGCCGGCTCGGCCTCGACCCGCCCCGCACCTGACCCGCCATCCCGTCCCTCGCGAGGGGCGTCTGACTCCTCGAGGAGCGCGCATGAGCGACCGGACCGTGATCACCTTCGGCACCTTCGACGTGTTTCACGTCGGTCACATCCGCATCCTCAACCGTGCGCGTGACCTCGGTGACCGGCTGGTGGTCGGGGTGTCCTCCGACGCGCTGAACATTGCCAAGAAGGGCCGACCGCCCGTGTTCGACGAGAACGAACGGATCGAGATCGTCAGCAACCTCAAGGCCGTCGACGAGGTGTTCGTCGAGGAGAGTCTGGAGCTCAAGCGGGACTACATCGAGAGGTTCGGAGCCGACGTGCTCGCGATGGGCGACGACTGGAAAGGCCGGTTCGACTTCGTCAGCGACCTGTGCGAGGTCGTCTACTTCCCGCGGACGCCGTCGGTGTCGACGACCGCGCTGATCGAGCACATCGCGACCCGGGTCTGATCACAGCCCAGAATCCGGATCGCCGGTCGACGCGGTCGCGTCGGGGAGGGCTCAGTTCGTCGTGATTGACGTGTGGATCCGATCCAGCAGGCTCTCCAGCGATTCCTCGAACTCTTGCAGGCCGTGGTTGGTGGCCAGGGCAGGCGCGAGCCGGACGACGGTCGGGTACTGGTTCAGCTCACCCGGCTCACCCGACCCGTCAGCGTCGGCCGACGCCTCGACGTCGGCCCCCAAAGCGGACACTTCGAGCATCAGGTGGCCGAGCAGGAACGTGGAGAACGCCCGGTAGGTGTAGACGATGGCGGGCTCGGAGAACCCGCAGGCGTCGAGGGAGCTCAGAAACGACTCCACGAACCGCAGGCTCCGCAGGGGTGGGCGGAGCCACGGTGCGGTCGGCGGCCGGGTCGCGACGATCGGGAACACTTGCGGGTGCGCCAGAGCGACGTCGCGGACGGCATGCGCGAGCTCCTGCAGGTAGGCCTGCCACTCGGGCGAGCGGACGACAAGCCGATCGTCGTCGAGCAACTCGTCGACCAGACCTTCGGCGATCCCGTCGAGCAGGTCCTCGCGGCTGGGGACGTACCGGTAGAGCGCCATCGCCTCGACGCCGAGCTCGGCGCCCAGCCGACGCATGGTCAACCGGGCCAAGCCGTGGACGTCGATGTACCGCCTCGCCGTCCGCAGGATCTCGTCCCGATCCAAGAACCTGCGTCGGGACGGTCGACTCCCCGGGACAGCGTCGGCACGGGTTGCCGAGAGCTCGGCCACGGGAACTCGCCTCAGAACTGTGAGTTGGATGGGTCGATCAGGTTGCGTTGTACCCGTCTACCGTAACCACTACGTCCAGCCCGGGAAACACACCTGCTCCCCGTAGCGCGTTCGGGCCGGTGTCCGCGGACGGCCCCACGTCGAGGTGGGCGGGTGCTCGTCCGGCAGAATCAGGCTTCGGTCCGCAGGTTCGGGACCGCTGAACTCGGTCCGTCGAAGAGGAGCACATGGATATCTGGCCCGGCAGGTCCTACCCCCTGGGAGCAACGTTCGACGGCCGCGGCGTGAACTTCGCGATCTTCAGCGAGGTGGCCAACGCCGTCGAGCTGTGCCTGATCGGAGACGATCTCCAGGAGGAACGGTTCGCGTTGGAGGAGGTCGACGGCTCGGTCTGGCACGGCTACTTGCCGGCGATCCAGCCGGGTCAACGCTACGGATATCGCGTCCACGGACCCTACGACCCGGCGAAGGGGCAGCGCTGCAACCCGGCCAAGCTGCTGCTGGACCCCTACGCCAAGGCGATCGATGGTCAGATCGACGGCCACGAGTCGCTGTTCTCCTACAAGTTCGCCGACGAGACCCGGACTGAGCTCAACGAACTCGACTCACTCGCCCACACGATGTACTCGGTGGTCACCAATCCCTTCTTCGACTGGGGCCACGACCGGCCGCCCAACCACCAGTACCACGACACTGTGTTCTACGAGGCCCACGTCAAGGGCCTGACCGAGCAGCATCCCGAGGTGCCCGAGAACGTGCGTGGGACCTACGCGGCCCTCGGCCACCCCGCGGTCGTCGACCACCTCACCTCGCTCGGGGTCACCGCGGTCGAGCTGATGCCGATCCACCAGTTCGTCAACGACTCGTTCCTGGTCGACCAGGGTCTGTCCAACTACTGGGGCTACAACACCATCGGCTTCTTCGCCCCGCACAACGGGTACGCCAGCTCGGGCAGCCGGGGCCAGCAGGCCACCGAGTTCAAGGCCATGGTCAAGACGCTCCACGAGGCCAACATCGAAGTCATCCTCGACGTGGTCTACAACCACACCGCCGAAGGCAACGAGCTGGGCCCCACGATCGCCTTCCGGGGCATCGACAACGCGTCCTACTACCGGCTGGTCGACGGCTCGCTCGACCACTACTACGACACCACTGGGACCGGCAACAGCTTGCTGATGCGCAGCCCGCACGTGCTGCAGCTGATCATGGACTCGTTGCGCTACTGGGTGCTGGAGATGCACGTCGACGGCTTCCGCTTCGACCTGGCGGCGACGCTGGCCCGGCAGTTCCACGAGGTCGACAAGCTCTCGGCGTTCTTCGACATCATCCAGCAGAACCCCGTGATCAGCCAGGTCAAGCTCATCGCCGAGCCGTGGGACCTCGGCGACGGGGGCTACCAGGTGGGTAACTTCCCGCCCCTGTGGACCGAGTGGAACGGCAAGTACCGCGACACCGTGCGCGACTTCTGGCGCGGTGAGCCAGCGGCGCTGGGTGAGTTCGCCTCGAGGCTGACCGGGTCGAGTGACCTCTACAACCACTCGGACCGCCGCCCGACCGCGTCGATCAACTTCGTGATCGCTCACGACGGCTTCACCCTGCGCGATCTCGTGTCCTACAACGAAAAGCACAACGAGGCCAACGGCGAGGACAACAACGACGGCGAGAGCCACAACCGGTCCTGGAACTGCGGCGTCGAGGGCCCGGCCGATGATCCGTCGATCAATGCTCTCCGGCTCCGGCAGCAACGCAACCTCCTTGCGACGCTGCTGCTGAGCCAAGGCGTACCGATGATCGCGCACGGCGACGAGCTGGGCCGTACCCAGCGCGGCAACAACAACGTGTATGCCCAGGACAACCCGATCTCCTGGGTGGACTGGGACCTCGACGCCGACCAGCGGCGCCTACTCGACTGGACCTCGGCGGTGATCAAGCTGCGCAAAGAGCACCCGGTGTTCCGGCGGCGTCGCTTCTTCGCCGGTGACGCCAGCCACGGCGGCAAGTCCGACCTGGGCGACATCGAGTGGTTCAAGCCGGACGGCTACCCGATGGACGACAGAGACTGGAACGACGGCTTCGCCCGGACCCTGATGGTCTTCCTCAACGGGGACGCCATTCCCGAACCCGACTCGATGGGCCGCCGGATCGGCGATGACCACTTCTTGCTGCTGTTCAACGCCTACAGCGAGCCGATCGAGTTCACCATGCCGCCGGCGACTTACGGCACGACCTGGGCCGTGCGCCTCAGCAGCGGTGACGGCGAGGTCGACCCGACCGAGACCACGCCGTGGGAGGCAGCGAACACCTACCCGGTGAACGCTCACTCGGTGGTCGTGCTCTCCACCAAGGTGGTGCCGCAGGAGGAGCGGGACGCGTCAGAGGCCCGAGCCAAGCAGGCTCAGCCGAAGATCGCCAGGGAGTCGTCCTCGACCAAGAAGTCGCCGCGTGCGCCAGCTAAGAAGGCCACGAAGAAGTCCCCGACCGCGAAGGCGAGCCCCGCGAAGGGGAGTTGATCGACTGCGTGGCCCATCGGCTCGACCTCGGAGGTGTTCGACCTGGGCGAGGACTGGACGGTGGGTCTGACCTCGCCCACGGCCTGAGCCTGTCGATGAACGCCCGACAGGCTCAGGCCGTCGTCACGAGGAGGTCGGCGGGTCAGCTGTTGTCGGCGCTGGTGTTCACGGCGCCGTTCACGCCGTTGGGGAAGAACCCACCCTTCTTGACCGACTTCGGGGTGAGGTAGACCACGTTGAGCACCTGGCCCGGGGTCCGGCTGTAAGCAATGCCGTTCTTGTCCACCGGGGTGATGTTGACGTGGCCGCGGCGGGTGACGCCCTGGTCGTCGTCGGACTTGCCGTCGAGGCTGTCGCGGGCGGCGGAGATCTTGTTCGCCGCCTCCCCCAGACCGTAAGCGAGCAGGGCCGTCCGGACCGTGCCCGCGTGGTAGGCCTCGACGGCGAGGATGCCCGCGGCTGCCTCCAGATAGGTCTTGTTGTTGATCAGTGGTGCGGCACCCTTATAAGCCGTGACGCCGACGTCTTCGAAGATGAAGGCCGCGAGCAGGAAGTTCTTCTCGTTGGCGAACGGGTCGAAAGTCTGCTTCGAGGTGATCAACCCGGCGGCGCGGGCGGCGGCGGTGAAACTGGTGCGCAGGTCGATCCAGGGCTGGGCCACCTTGGCCGAGCCGAGCGCCTTGCGCAGGAACGCGACGTGGTCCTTCTCGTCCGTGGCGATCTCGCGAGCGGCCTGGCCGACCCACTTGCTCGCGAAGTGGACCCTGCGGCCACCCCAGACCCCACCCTGGTCACCCTTGCCGGAGAGCAGCGAGTCCGGCAGGCCGGTGCCGTAGACCGCGTGATGGTAGAACTCGGCCTCGAGGTATTCGAGGTTCAGCGCGAAGTTCAGCACGGCGCTGTCACTGGGTGCGGCGGCCTCAGCCACGGGACTGGTCGACCCCAGCAGCGCCGCGCCGCCGACGACACCGAGACCGGCAAGACCGGCCGAACGGAGGAACTTGCGTCGATCGTTCTCGTTCTCGGCGCTGCGGTTGATCATGTCAACCACGGTGGACTTTCCGAACATGGACTACCCCTTACTGCGGAGCGGAACACCCACCGAACGGTGAGCGTGAGAGGGGGGCAGGTCGCAGGGTTGCGCAAGGTGTCGTCGCGACGTGCTCTCATAGTCGGCTTCGTCACCCTTGGGCTCACGGATGGGACAGCCGGCAAGGTTTGTTTCTTTCCCGTCGGAGGCGCGCAGGGTGGTCGCCAGGCGCCGTGCCACTGCGGGGCGGGCCAGCTCTGACCCCTGGCTGGCTCGGCAACTGGCCCAGACCTCGATGACGCCGGCGGGCTACGGAGTAGCGCGTCCACCCCAGGCGGCCACGATCAGTGCGGAGCCGGACTCACTCGTGCTTGTCCGGGTCGAACTCGGTCAGCCGCGGGCGCCAGAAGACCGCCTTCTGTGCGCGCTGACCGAGATCCTCGGAGAGCTGCTCCAGGTGCCTGCGGGGCAGGGCCGACTTGCAGTAGAACGGGTGCGTCGGTCGGCTCGAGGTGTAGTCGTAGAACAGCGTCACGCGATCCCGCTGCTGCGGTCGACGTCCCTTGTGGAACAGCACGGCCGTGTCGCTGATCAACACGGTGCCGGCCGAGCCCTTGGCCGTACGCCACTGGTCGTCGGGCACGAGCTTCATCATGTCGACGTCGGTGCCGAGGCGGTAAGTCATGCCCAGAGAGCGACGGAGCTCCAGGCTCTGCTCCAACGGCAGGTACTGGAACGAGCCGTCGCCGTCAGCCACGTCGGTGAGGTAGACCACGATCTTGATCACCTTGCGGTCTTCCATGTCGAGGTGCCACAGGTTGGAGGCGCCCGGCTGCTCGACTGCCATGTCCCTGCGCAGGTAGACCCCGTGGTAGGCCACCGGCACCTCGAAATAGTGCTCGAGAAGGTCGAGCACCCGATCGCTCGCGCCCCAGCGGAAGATCTCCGGAGAATCCGCCAGCCGGTCGGCCGCGAGGTGGGTGGCAGGCAGATCGGCTGGCGTGGGTACGGCCAATAGCTCCGCGATGAGTGGCTGTGCCGCAGCCACCACGTCGGCGAGGCCGAACGCATCGACGGTGGTCACCGCGATGCCCGTTGTCCGCAGCGACTCGAGCAGTCCGGCGTCGGCTGCGACGATCGGACCGTGCAAGCGGTGGGCAGCGCGATCGGCGCGGAACTGCAGCTCGGAGGACAGCCGGGCCTGGGGGAGGTCGGACCACAACCGATGCAACCGGTTACGAACTCGCTCGGCAAGATAGGTACGTTCAGCCAGACGCGCGCTGACCTTCATCTGACCTCCGTCGTCGGGTGTGGCTCCGCCGAGCCGCGAAGGAAGTTAGCACGCCTACGCGCCTCCCGCAGGTGATTGCTCGATTAACATCTTCACAACCGACTGGGTCGATTTGGTCGGTCGGTCGGACCGCCGCACCGGGATCGGACTCCCTGACGAGGAACCGGCCTGGCGCCTCGCGCGGCGGCCGGTCGCGCCTACAGCCGGTCGCTGAGCTCGCTCAGCGGTCGTGCAGCGCCTGGGTGAGCGGGCCGTCGAGGTAGGGCGCCAGGGTACGTGCGTAGGTCGTGGTGAGGTGGGAGAAGTCGGAGTAGACCACCACTCCGCCGACCGCCGGGGCGCAGTAGTCCGGCTCGCACAGGTGGTCGCTGAGGTCGACGAGCCGGACGCGGCGGTCGTCGGTCGCGGCCACGGCCGCGACGACCGGATCGGGCAGCAGCCAGTCCGTCCGCGTGCCGCCGCACGCCCGGGGCTCGTCGGGATGCCGTTCCAGGCATTCGGGCACTCGACCAATGGTTCGCGCCGGCTCGGCCGTGTCGCGGATCGCCACCACCGGCGTCCCTGACCTCAGCCAGGACCCCAGCACCTGCTGATAACCAGCGGTCAGCTCCGGCAGGCTCTCCGCGCGGCTCCGGCCCGGAGGTCGGGCGGAGACCTTGTTCGACAGCACGACGAGATCGAAGTCCCCCGCGGCGACCCGATCACGCACGCTGGTCACCCAGCGCTGGCATCCCCTGGTCTGCTCGCCGGTGGCGAAGCTCTGGCGGGCGTCGATCATCGCACAGCTGTGGGCGACCATGACGGTGAGTCGCCACCCGCGCCGGTCGGCGATGTCTTCCAGCGCGCCGAGCCACTGGGCCGCGTGCGAGTTCCCGACGACGGCGACGTGCACGTCCGAGCGCGGATCGCCGAACTCACAGGTGCGGACGTCGTAGCGTGGTTCGGAGGCCCAACAGGTGTTGTTTCCTCGCAGCTGGTGCGCGGTGTCGTATTGGTCCAGGGGCGCTTGGCCGACCGCGGGAACAAGTGCGTCGACGGGCGTCTCGGGGCAGCGTGCGCCGTCGTCCAGCGCGGCGGCGCCGAAGCAGGTCCCGCCGACGGCCAAAGCGGTAGCGACCCGGGCATCCTGATCGGCCTGGCGCTTCCCCACCTCGACCAGCTGGACCGTGGACAGTCCCACCAGGAGCACAATCGCCAGTCCCGCGGCGACGAACGGTCGCCACCACCGCTGGACCCGGCGCGTACGGAACGGGTCCTCGACGAACCTCTTGGTCGCGCCGGCGAGCACCATCGTCACCGCCACGATCGTCACCCGGTCGAGCTCACCGAGGCTGTCGCCCTTGACGTAGGGCAGGGCGATCATCAGCGGCCAGTGCCAGAGGTAGACCGCGTAGGAGACGCCGCCGACCCACTGCACCGGACGCAGGGCCAGCACCGCTCCGGGTGCCCCGGCCCCGCGTGGGTCACCGGTCGCGATCACCGCCGCCGCCCCGAGCACCGGCAGGAGCGCCCGGCTGCCGGGGAAGGGGGTGGTGCTGCTGTAGGCGACGGCCGCGACCACGATGGCCAGCAGCCCCATCCACGTCACGGCGATCCGCAGCCGCTGTGGCCCCGGCCTGCGGGAACTGAGCCGCCAGCGCACGTTGAGCAGGGTGGCCGCCAACAGCGCTCCGATGCCGAGCTCCCAGATCCGGGTCGGGGTGACGAAGTAGGCCTGGGCCGGGTCGTGGATGGTGAGGAACACCGAGTAGGTGAGCGAACCCACGACCAGGGCGACGAGCACCAGGCGTACGGCACGGAGCTCGGGGACCCCCACGCGGACCGCCAGCAGGATCGCGAGCCCGATCAGCAGCGGCCAGACGAGATAGAACTGTTCTTCCACCGACAGCGACCAGAAGTGCTGGACCGGAGAGGCGGCCGCGTCGGCCGCGGAGTAGTCGACCGCGTCCCCGGCGAGCCGCCAGTTCACGACGAACAGGGCCGCAGCCCGGATCTGTCGAGCCGTATGAGCCCACTGGGTCTCCGGGGCCAGCAACCGGCTGGCCAGTAACGAGGCGGTCAGCACCGTCAGCGAAGCCGGCAGCAGACGTCGGATCCGGCGGGACCAGAAAGCCGTCAGGTCGCGCCAGTGCCGCGGTGGCGTGGTCAGCAGGTGGCTCGTGATCAAGAAGCCGGAGATGACGAAGAAGACGTCGACGCCGACGAAGCCGCCGGGGACGGCGCCCGGCCACAGGTGGTAGACCACGACCAGGCCGACGGCCAGCGCGCGCAGTCCCTCGATGTCGGTGCGCAGACCAGGCTTGGTCACCGACGACCGGTCGCCACCCCCGTCTCGCGGCGTCGTCAGGGGTGCCGGCACCGGCCGCAGGGCATGCTGCGGCACGCGTGCTGCCGCCTGCGTGGTCAAGATTCTCCGGGGGTTGACGAAACGACAACTCTAGTCCACCCCAGGGTGGGGTACTGCTCACCTCATCCGATGATCCGTCCGACGGTACCCGTCGGGCTTCTGAAGACCGAGACGCTCGTGGTCCGGTGACTGAGCCTTGACACCGAAAGTGACCGACTCAGGCGCGATTGACCCGGCGCTGGGCGAGGAAGCGGGTGGCGCACTCGATCCAGCCGACCAGAGCCTCGTCGCTGCTCAGCGCCCGCGCGTCGACGCGGATCCATCCTGCCCCCATGGAGCGGCCTGCACCCATCTCCGCCCGGGAGGCATCCGGGTCCTCGAGCAGTCGGGAGTCCGCTGCCGGATCGACGCGGACGAGCAGGCTGCCGTCCTTGGAGGCGGCGACGGCCATGGCGCCGTCGATCATGACGGCGGTCGCACCGAACATGCGGACTTCCCGGACGTGCGCACCAGCCAGGCACGCCCGGATCCGGTGCAGCAGCGCGTCGGACCGGTCGTCGGCTCGAACGGAGTTCATGACCGCTGGGGGTCCGGAGGGAGGTAGCCGAGGCGGTCGAACGCGAGCCGGATCTCGACGATCTGGCCGTTTCGGACGGTGAACAACTCGCTGGCCAGGGTCGTCGTGGTCACCGCGGTCTGGGGGAAGTACCACAGGGCCACCCGGTCGCCGTCGGTCATCCGGGTGAGCTCGGGCGCGCCGGTGAGCATGGGTGCGAAGCGCGCGAGGTAGCCGCCCCAGTCGTCCTTGGTGGTGACGCCCGGGTCGGGGGCGTAGCAGCGAACGCCGGCGGAGACGTAGGTGAGGGCGTGGCCGACGTCTCCGCCGGTCCAGGCCCGGTGGTACGCCTCGACGGTCGCGAGGGCATCTGTATCGGAGGTCGGCATCGGGCAACTCCATCGGTCAGAGAGCGGGCAGAGAGCGGTCAGAGAGCGAGGGGCACGTCACTGCCCAGGGCGCGGTTTCCAGCGGTCGGGGGGCAGTTGCTCGCCGGCGCAGGCTCGGGTCAATCGGGGCAGGAAGTGGTGCCACCCGTCGACGTGGCCGGCGACGTCGGCCGGCGGGAGGTCGGTGTGGACGACCTCGACCCGGGTGCGGGTACCGACCGGTGTCAGCTCGAAGGACACCGTCGACGCTCCCGGGGGCAGGCTCTCGCTGCCGGCAAAACCCCAGGAGACGGTCACCCGGCGAGGTGGGTCGACCTCGAGGAACGTGCCGCGCGCGGGGTAGCCGGCGATGTCCACCGCGAATTGCCCGCCCGGTACGGGATCCAGAGAGGCCCACTGACCCATCCATGACGTCATGCCCGTGTCGGTCACCAGGAACTCGAACACCTTCTCCGGGACCGCGTCGATGTCGATCGACGTCCGGTACTCAGTCATCACCGCCCCCCGGCGAAGGCTCCTCCACGGCCCGCTTCAACGCGCCCAGCCGCTCCGGCCAGAAATCGTCGAAGAACGCCCTGCCGACGGCGAGTCCGTCGACGCGCACCGCGAAGAGGTGACGCGTGCCGGATCGCGCCCCGCTCACCAGGCCGGCAGCCCCCAGCACCTTCAGGTGGTGGGACACGATCTGCTGCGACAGCCCAAGGGCGTCAGCAAGCTCGCCCACCGCGCGGCGACCGTGGCGAACGGCCGCGAGGATGGCGCGGCGGTTGGGGTCAGCCAGCGCACGAAACGCTCGATCGAGTTCGACGGACGGGTCGCTCATGGACGTCCACCTCCTCGTCGAAGGCTAACACAAATGTTTGCTTGTACAAACGTCATGAAGTGCTGCAGGATCCGTACCGGCGTCCTCCGCCGCAGCGGCTTCAACCAATCTCATCCGACCGGTCGAGGGGGTGGCAGTGGGTCCGTGCACCACCCGGGTGAGCGGGACGGAGAAGCGGACCAGCGGCACTGGACCGCCCCGGTCGAGCAGCGACTCCCGTCCGTCGCGCACCATCCCCAACGACCGGTAGAACGCGTTGGTCGGGGCCGCATCGCGCGGGGTCCACAGCATCAGATGGGTCCAGCGCCCCAGGTCCAACCCCTCGACCAGGGCACCCACCAGGCGGCGCCCGACCCCGGTCCGCCAGCGCGCGGGGTCCACGTAGCAGGCCCGGACCTCGTAGGCCCCGGGTCCGAGATCGTCCTCGTGCGCCGGTCCGCCCGCGACCCAGCCAACTATTTCCTCCCCGTCGACGGCCACCAGTTGAATGTCGTCGTTCCCGGGTTCGGCCAGCGTCGCGTGGCGCAGCCCTGGCAGTCCGTCATAGTCGGTCAGGTAGGCGTCGTTGATCACTCCGCGGAACCCGGCGCGCCAGCCGGCCGCGTTAAGAGCAGCGATGCGCTCGGCGTCGCCGATGACCGCCGATCGCACCTCCATAGGAGGATTATCGCAGCGGGGCGATCTCGCGGGCTTGCCGCGCCAGGAACGCCTCTGGCCAGGCCTTTAAGCTGAGCGGGTGACGAGAATCGAACTCGCATGACCAGCTTGGAAGGCTGGGGCTCTACCATTGAGCTACACCCGCGCGGTGCTGAGTCGGGGCGACAGGACTCGAACCTGCGATCTTCTGCTCCCAAAGCAGACGCGCTAGCCACTACGCTACGCCCCGGTCGACGACGTCCCTCCGCCTCGTGCCGCGGAGTCTACGGTACGCGGCGCGCCCCACCAATCACCTTCGGCGACGGCGGTTTGGCCCCTCATGCACCCGGGCCTACGATGGACGACGGCCTCGCGCGGGCCGACTGTGTGTCGTGCGCACGTCTGCCCACGGCCTCGGTCGCCTGCCGCATCCGGCCCCACGAGCCTTCCAGAATTCAGGAGTTTCCACGTGCCAAGCACCGTCGAGCAGCTGAGCCCCACCCGGGTAAAGATCACCGTCGAGGTTCCGTTCGCCGACCTCAAGCCCAGCATGGACAACGCGTACGCCGAGATCGCGCGCACCGTGACTATCCCCGGCTTCCGCAAGGGCAAGATCCCCCCGGCGCTCATCGACCAGCGCTTCGGCCGCGGCATGATCTTGCAGGAGGCGCTCAACGACGCGCTGCCGAAGTTCTACGGCGAGGCCGTCACCGAGAACTCCCTCAACCCGCTGGCCCAGCCCGAGGTTGAGGTGACCAAGCTCGAAGACGGTCAGCTGATCGAGTTCACCGCCGAGGTCGACGTCCGGCCCGACTTCGATCTGCCCACGTTCGACGACGTCAACGTCACCGTCGACGCGCTCGAGTTGCAGGACGACGCCGTCGGGGAGCAGCTCGACCTGTTGCGTACCCGTTTCAGCTCCCTGGACGCGGTCGACCGCCCCGTCGAGGACGGCGACCTGCTCGTCATCGATCTCGAGGCCACCAAGGGCGGCGAGCCGTTGCCCGACGCCACGGCCGAGGACCTGTCGTACGAAGTCGGCTCGGGCAACATGCTCGACGGGCTCGACGACGCCGTGACCGGCCTGTCGGTGGGGGAGACCGCGACCTTCACCGCCGAGCTCGTCGGCGGCCCGCTCAAGGGCACCGAGTCCGAGGTCACCGTGACCGTCAAAAAGGTCCAGGTCCGCGACCTCCCGGCCGCCGACGACGACTTCGCCCAGCTGGCCAGCGAGTTCGACACGATCGAGGAGCTGCGGGCGAATCTGCGCGAGCGGCTGACCGACATGGCGCGTCTCGAGCAGGCCGGCAAGGCCCGCGACGCGGTGCTGGAGGACCTGATCGCCAAGATCAACCTCGACGTACCGGCCGGCGTGCTGGCCGAGGAGATCACCAACCGGCGTCAGCAGGTGCAGACCCAACTGGATCAGGCCGGCCTCACCCTCGAGCAGTATCTCCTCGATGCCGAGGAGGAACAGACTGAGGAAGAGTTCTGGGCTGACGTCGAGAAGCGGGCGGCCGAGGCCCTGCAGGCGCAGATCATCCTCGACAAGATTGCCGACGAGCGCGAGATCGGGGTCGACCAGAACGACCTGACCCAGCACATCCTGCGTCGCGCGCAGAATGAGGGCACCTCGCCGCAGCAGGTGGCCGAGCACATGCAGGAGCACCCGCACCACATCCAGGAGTACATGACCGAGATTCGGCGCGGTAAGGCGCTCGCCGTGATCGTCGAGGGGGCTACGGTCACCGACAGCAACGGTGACCTCGTCGAACTGGCCAACCTGCAGCCCGACGGCAGCATCGGCGAGATTGAGGTCGAGGGCGCCGTCGAGGGCGACGGTGCCGTCGCCGGTCAGATCGAGGGTGAGGTCGAGGACACCTCCGAGACCGACGCGTCCGGGAGCGACGCCGCCGAGGAGCACCTCCAGGACGAGGAACCGGCCACGGCCTGAACGGCGTTCGAGCACCCGGGACGACCCCTGCCTCTCCGGGCGGGGGTCGTCGACGGTTTGGGGCCCTGCCCGAACCGGCTCGTCGGTACCGCGATCCGCGGGCACCGAGCGGTTGAACCGTCGCGGACTGCCGAGGTCGGTGGCTGAGGTGTGGTCAACGTCGGCCGATCGGGCTGCGTCTGGTCGACCCTCGGGCGGGGTCACCCAGCGTGCGCCCACAGCGAACAGGCGGGTCGTCCACGGGTTTTGTGGGTGGGTGCGGGGTAGGTTCGCACTCGTGAACGGACCTATCGAAACCGCCGATCGTCAGCCGCGGACGGCCACCCCCACCAGGCTTCCCACCATGGCGGCCAAGGGTGGCTTCGGGCTCGACGACAACGTCTACCAGAGTCTTCTGCAGAACCGCATCGTGTTCCTCGGCTCAGAGGTCCGCGACGAGAACGCCAACGCGATCTGCGCCCAGATGCTGCTGCTCAACGCCGAAGACCCCAGCACCGACATCTGGCTCTACATCAACAGCCCGGGTGGGTCGGTGGACTCCGGCATGGCGATCTACGACACCATGCAGTGGATCTCCAACGACGTCGCCACCGTCTCGATGGGGCTCGCCGCGTCGATGGGGCAGTTCCTGCTTTGCGCCGGCACCAAGGGCAAGCGCTTCGCCCTGCCGCACAGCCGGATCATGATGCACCAGCCCTCAGGTGGTCTGGGCGGCACCGCCTCCGACATCCGGATCCAGGCCGAGCAGTCGCTGCACATCAAGGCCGTCATGCAGGGTCTGATCGCCCAGCACACCGGCCAGACTCTCGAGCAGATCGAGACCGACTCCGACCGCGACCGCTGGTTCACCGCCCAGGACGCCAAGGATTACGGCTTCATCGACCACGTCTACCGCTCGGCCGCGCAGATCCCTGACACCGAAGACGCGCCCAACCAGTGAGCTTCCGAGACCCAATAAGGACCCCAGACATGTCATCCCGTTTCGGAAACCCGATCGCCGAGGGTCAGCCGTTCGCGCCGCAGATGGACTACTACATCCCGCAGTGGGAAGAGCGCACCTCCTACGGCATGCGACGCATCGACCCCTACACCAAGCTGTTCGAGGATCGGATCATCTTCCTCGGCACCCCGATCTCCGACGAGATCGCCAACGCCGTGATGGCCCAGCTGCTGTGCCTGCAGTCGATGGACGCCGATCGCGAGATCAGCATCTACATCAACAGCCCCGGTGGGTCGTTCACCGCGCTGACGGCGATCTACGACACGATGCGCTACGTCAAGCCCGACATCGTCACCGTCTGCCTCGGCCAGGCCGCCTCGGCGGCGGCGGTCATCCTCGCGGCGGGCACGAAGGGCAAGCGGCTCGCCCTGCCGAACAGCCGGATCCTGATCCACCAGCCGGCGACCGAGGGTGGCTACGGCCAGTCCTCCGACATCGAGATCCAGGCGCGGGAGATCCTCCGGATCCGGTCGCTGATGGAAAACATGCTCGCCAGTGACACCGGCAAGTCGGTCGAAGAGGTCAGCCACGACATCGAGCGTGACAAATACCTCACCGCCGAGCAGGCCAAGGAATACGGGATCATCGACGACATCTTCACCTCGCTCAAGGAGATCCCGGTCGGCTGAGCCGGGCTGGTGTTGCTCCGTCCGAGAGCGTTCCGACCAGGCCAGACGCGCCACACCACGCGCTGAATGGCCTCCACATCGGTGGGCTCGCGGGCTAATCTGGGAAATCACGTCAACGAGGAGGATTCGTGGCACGGATCGGTGAGAGCGGTGACCTGCTCAAGTGCTCGTTCTGCGGCAAGAGCCAGAAGCAGGTCAAAAAGCTGATCGCCGGTCCCGGCGTCTACATCTGCGACGAGTGCATCGACCTCTGCAACGAGATCATCGAGGAAGAGTTCTCCGAGGGTTCTGAGGTCGGCGGGCTCGAGGAGCTCCCCAAGCCGCAGTCGATCCGACAGTTCCTCGACAGCTACGTGATCGGTCAGAACAACGCCAAGAAGGCTCTCGCTGTCGCGGTCTACAACCACTACAAGCGGGTGCAGGCCCAGGCGCAGAACCCGGCCCGGCGCGCCGAGGACGACGGGGTCGAGCTCGGCAAGTCCAACATCTTGCTGATCGGCCCGACGGGCTGCGGCAAGACCTACCTCGCCCAGACGTTGGCCAAGATGCTCAACGTGCCGTTCGCGATCGCGGACGCCACGGCGCTGACCGAAGCCGGCTACGTCGGCGAAGACGTCGAGAACATCCTGCTCAAACTCATCCAGGCCGCAGATTTCGATGTGAAAAAGGCCGAGACCGGGATCATCTACATCGACGAGGTCGACAAGATCGCCCGCAAGAGCGAGAACCCGTCGATCACCCGTGACGTCTCCGGTGAAGGTGTGCAGCAGGCGCTGCTCAAAATCCTGGAGGGTACGTCGGCTTCGGTGCCCCCGCAGGGTGGTCGCAAGCACCCGCACCAGGACTTCATCCAGATCGACACCACCAACGTGCTGTTCATCGTCGGGGGGGCCTTTGCTGGTCTGGACCACATCATCGACGCCCGCGTCGGCAAGCGCCCGCTGGGCTTCAACAATGCGCTCGAGTCGCGCAAGCCGCCGAACGAGGACCCCTTCGGCGACGTCCGGCCCGAAGACTTGGTCAAGTTCGGACTGATTCCCGAGTTCATCGGCCGGCTGCCCATGATCGCGTCGGTCAGCCCGCTGGACCGTGACGCCTTGATCCGCATCCTGGTGGAGCCGCGCAACGCGTTGATCAAGCAGTTCCGCAAGCTGTTCGAGCTCGACGGCGTCGATCTGGAGTTCAGCCCCGAGGCGATCGAGGCCATCGCCGATCTGGCGCTGCTGCGCGGCACCGGCGCGCGTGGGTTGCGGGCCATCCTCGAAGAGGTACTGCTCAACGTGATGTACGACGTGCCGAGCCAGGAAGACGTCGGTCAGGTGATCATCACCGGCGAGGTCGTGCGCGACAACGTACTGCCGACGCTGGTACCCAAGGGCAAGCTGGCCAAGCGTGAGCGGCGCGAGAAGAGCGCCTAGCACCGGCGAACGACGGGGTCTGCACCGCATCACGACGAACGGCATCGGCTCCTCGTGGGAGTCGAGGTCGTGCTGCGTCGGTCAGTAGCTGCGGAGCAGGGCGGCTCGGGACGCGTCCGTACGACGGGGGCAGGTCGCGCATTCCAGCCGGTCGGGGGCGACCCGATAGACGAAACAGCAGGTCGCCCGACGACGGGTCCAAATCGGGTCGCGACCGGTTCGGGCCACGGCATAGAACTGCGAGCGGGTGGTGAACGGCGGCAGGACCGCCGGCAGGACCAGCTCGGCCAGGTCGGCGACGACGGCGGGCAGGTCGTTAGCGCCGGTGAACCAGAACCCGTGCTCGACCGCGTCGGTGACGGCACCCCAGAGCTGGTGGGGGCCGAGCCGGACGAGTGGGGCGTACGCGTCGAGGAACGCTCCGGCGTGCAGAGCCACCTCGGCGCGGTAGCGGCTCCCCAGCGCGGTGTCGTCGTCGACTACCGTCGCGTCCGGGTGACGGCGGTCGGGGTCCTCCGGTAGGCACCAGAAGCGGGCGTCGAGCAGCTGCACCCGGGTGATCTCCGGGATCGCCGGCGCCGCATCGACCGGGACCGCCACCGCGGTGGGGTGCAGGCGGGGCACCCGGCGGTGGTGCCGGAAGAGCGCCCCCGCCGGCATCGTCACCGCCTGCAGCTGCCGCTCCAGCACCGCCACTGCTGCCGCCAGCTCGTCGGTGCGGCCGTACTCCGACAGGAGGAATGCGGCCGCGCGGTCCTGCCGGAGACGCAGGAGGGCAGGCTGGGCGATCAGGTCGGTGACCCGGATCCACCCGGGTGGCAGTTGCTCGGCGACCGCCAGCTCGAGCCACGCCTCCGGGCGGGCCGTGACCTGCTGCGCCGCCGTCCGGAGCGGAGGCACGATCGACGACACCCCGCCAGGTTAGTCAGCCCGCTCTCTTGCGAAAGTGGTCACACAAGCCTCGGGACACGCCGCGCCCGACTCAGAAACTGCCCACTTACTCGTCAGTAACTGGGGGCTGCCGCCACCGACGATGGGCTCGGGCGCGAAAGCGTGGGTCGAACAACGACTGATCGATGAGCTGCTCCCAGGCGTCGACCCGATCTCGGGACCAAGGCCGGCCGAGCAACCGATCGGCGTCAGCGATGATGCGGCGACCGTCGCGGAGAAGATCGGTGGACGTGAACCCGACGCGGACCCAGCCCGTGCCGAGCAGGTGGCGGGCGCGGGTCAGGTCACCCGCGTGGACCTCGCCGTTGCGATGACCAGCCCCGTCGTACTCGTGCAGATGGTTGGTCCCGATGACTCTGAAGTCGGCTCGCGCGACGAAGCCTGATCTCGGGTCGCGGACGACGTACTGCGGCTCGACGGGGATTTCCGCCGCCCCGTAGAGGACTCGCATGATCGACTCCCACGGCGACTCGCTCCGCGCGTCCAGCAACGGGATCACGGTGCGAAGAAGTGGTGCTCCTCGGCGCCGCTGTCTGGCTGAACGCCACAGGTCGGCCACCGAACAGTTCTGGTTGCGCAGGGCGGAGTCGCCGAGCACCACGAGGTCGAGCACCCCCAGATCCCTGGAGCAGCTGAGGATCACCTCCGCCGGTGCCGCCAGTCGAACGCCGGAGCACACGACCATGGGGAAGGGCTGCGGATGGCGGCAGACGAACATTCCCTGCCGTCGAGCCCGACCGTCAGCCGTGGACTGGGCCACGAAGATCGGGTGGTCGATGGGCGCGGGCAGCCACCAGCCGTATGTGCGGGCGGCCGTCAGGTGGCTGAAAGCCGCCGAGCGGGGCAACACCAGCGATCGCGCCGCAAGCTCCTCCAGCTGCACGTCCGGCCACGATCGCTTCCAGTACAGCCCATGGTCGAGCCGCTCCCAGTCGCGCGATCTCTGCCGACCGCGTACGGCGTCCGCGCTGTCCACGCAGATACCATCGGCGCGCAGTCGTCAGCTGGACGCCAGGTCCGGCCCGTTGGGGATGACGCTTCCGAACGCCCCGTGCCCTGTGGAAAGTGGTCAGTTTGCCGGCACAGTACGGCGTGTCCCGCGTCGCTTGTGACCACTTTCGCCAGGGAGGTGCGGCAGGAGAGGGGCGGGCGGTGCGGCAGGGGCGGGGCGGGCAGGGGCGGGTCAGGGGACGGGCGCCAGCTCGACCTGGATCGCGACGGGGCCGGCGCCCTCGGTGTAGGAGAGCGAGCCGGTGATCCGACCGACGGCACGGAGGTCGGGTTCGACGGCGCGGAGTCGGTCCAGGGCCTCGAACGGTCCGGTGATCGCCGCGGCGCTGACCTCGGTCTTCATCGACACCTTCGCCTGGGACTTGGCGCCGCGGATGGCGATCAGCGCGGCGGCCACGTCGGTCAGCAGTTGCGCGTCACCGCCCTCGACCTGGATCTCCTCGACCGTCGGCCACGCGGCCAGGTGCACAGATCCCGCCGTCGACGCGTCGTGGAACCATGACCACACCTCCTCGGTCACGAAGGGCAGGATCGGCGCGAACAGCCGCAGCAGCACGTCGAGGGACTGCCGCAGGGTGGCCCGGGCGGAGGCCGCCGGGCCCTCGCCGAGGGCGCCGTACGCCCGCTCCTTGACCAGCTCCAGGTAGTCGTCGCAGAACGACCAGAAGAACGTCTCGGTCGCCTCGAGTGCACCGGTGTAGTCGTAGCGCTCGAACGCCTCGGTCGCCTGCGTGACCACGGTCCGTAGGCCCATCAGCAGGGCGAGGTCGGCGGGCTCGGTGGCGTAGGCGTCCGCGCCCGGGTCGCCGTACCCCAGTACGAACTTGCTCGCGTTGAGCACCTTCATGGCCAGTCGTCGGCCGACCTTCATCTGCTTCTCGTCGAAGGGCGAGTCGAGTCCCGGCCGGGCCATCGCCGCCCGCCAGCGCACCGCGTCCGAACCGTAGGTCTGCAGGATGTCGGTGGGGACCACCGTGTTGCCCTTGGACTTGGACATCTTCTTCCGGTCCGGGTCGACCACGAAGCCGCTGATCATCGAACGGCGCCACGGCAGCGAACCGTTCTCGAGGTGGGCGCGGACCACCCGGGAGAACAGCCAGGTGCGGATGATCTCGTGCGCGTGGGTGTTCAGGTCCATCGGGAAGGTGAGCGCGAACAGCTCTGGGTCGCGTTCCCACCCGCAGACGATCTGCGGCGACAACGACGAGGTGGCCCAGGTGTCCATCACGTCCGGGTCGGCCAGAAAGCCGCCCGGCGCCCCGCGCTGGACCTCGTCGAAGCCCGGGGGACACTCGCTGCTCGGATCGACGGGCAGGGTGTTCTCGGCGGCCAGGATCGGCGCGTCGTAGTCGGGCTCGCCGTCGGTGTCCAGCGGGTACCAGACCGGGAACGGCACCCCGAAGAAGCGCTGTCGGCTGATCAGCCAGTCGCCGTTCAGCCCGTTGACCCAGTTGTCGTATCGGGTCTTCATGAAGCCCGGCACCCAGCGCAGCTCCGCACCGCGAGCGATGAATTCGGCCTTGAGCTCGGGGTCGCGGCCGCCGTTGCGGATGTACCACTGCCGCGTCGAGACGATCTCGAGCGGCTTGTCGCCGCGCTCGTAGAAGTTCGCCTTGCGCTGGGTGGGGGTCGGCTCTCCCTCGAGGTCGCCCGCCGCGCGCAGCAGCTCGACCATGGCCTCGCGGGCCGAGAAGGTTGTCTTGCCCACCAGTTGTGCGTACGCGGCCACCCCGTCCCCGGAGATCCAGGACGGGGTGTCTCGAAGTACCCGGCCGTCGCGGCCGATGATCACCCGGGCTGGCAGCTGCAGCTCGCGCCACCACGTCACGTCGGTCAGGTCGCCGAAGGTGCAGCACATCACCAGGCCCGAGCCCTTGTCCGGCTCGGCGGCCGGGTGGGGGAGCACGGGCAGCTCGACCCCGAACACCGGGCTGGTCACCGTGGATCCGAACAGACCCGAATAGCGCGCGTCGTCGGGATGGGCGATCAAGGCCACGCAGGCGGCAATCAGCTCCGGCCGGGTGGTCTCGATGTAGACGGGTCCCGCGGGCGCACCGAAGGCCACCCGGTGGTACGCGCCGGGGTAGTCCCGCGCCTCCAGCTCGGCCTGGGCGACCGCGGTCTGAAAGGTCACGTCCCACAGCGTCGGTGCCTCGGAGAGGTACGCCTCGCCCCGGCCCACGTTGCGCAGGAACCCCTTCTGCGCCACGGCCGTCGAGTCGTCGCTGATCGTCGTGTAGAGGGTGCTCCAGTCCACGCTGAGGCCGACCGTGCGCCAGAGGTCCTCAAAGGTCCGCTCGTCGATGGTGGTCAGCTGGTGGCACAACGCCACGAAGTTGCGTCGGCTGATCGGCAGCTGCCTCTTGGGGTCCGGCTTCGAGGGCGGGGTGAAGTCAGGGTCGTACGAAACGCTCGGGTCGCAGCGCACGCCGTAGAAGTTCTGGACCCGGCGCTCAGTCGGCAGCCCGTTGTCGTCCCAGCCGATCGGGTAGTAGACGTGCTTGCCGGTCATCCGCTGGTAACGGGCGATCAGGTCGGTGTGGGTGTAGGAGAACACATGCCCCACGTGCAGCGAGCCGGACACGGTCGGTGGCGGGGTGTCGATGCTGAACACCTGGGCCCGAGACTCCGGTCGGACGAACGCGTAGGTCCCCTGGTCGGCCCAGCGGTCGGCCCACTTGGCTTCCAGGCCCTCGAGCACCGGCTTGTCCGGGACGACCGGCGCGCCGGCGTTCGGCACGTCGGGTCGGGTGGCAAGCGATTCGGTGGTCACCGCGTAAGTCTAGGAAGGTGGCGCCCCCGACGCACATCGGAATCGGCGTGGACGGCCACAGCAAGGCTGGTCGGTGGACACTGGCTCACCTGGCTCTTGATGTCGCCATTTCGTCGTTAGCGGTCGGGATGGGCCCAGGAAGGGCCATTTACGTGAGCTCGCGACGAAATGGCGACAACCTCACAGGGTGAGCTGCAGGAACGCGATGTCGAGCCACCGGTCAAACTTGCGAACGACCTCGCGGAGGCGGCCCGTCTCGACGAATCCGTGCCGCTGATGGAAGACGATGCTGCCGGTGTTGTCGGCGTCGACACCGGCGATCATCACGTGCCGACCCCCGGCACGGGCATGCTCGATCAGCGGCACCAGCAGGGCCGAGCCGATTCCGTCGCGGCGAACGTCCTCGGCGACGTAGACGCTGTGCTCCACGGTGTGCCGATAGCCCGCCTTGCCCCGGTACGCGCCGTAGGTGCTCCACCCCAGGACCGTCCCGTTATCGCCGACGGCCACCAGCACCGGCCAGTCCTCTACGACCTTGCGGTCGTACCAGTGCAGACGCTCCGGCAGCGACACCGGGACCAGGTCGTAGGTCGCCGTCGTGTGCTCGACCGCGTGGTTGTAGATGGCCAGGACGGCGGGCACGTCGTGCCGCGTCGCGGCCCGGATCCGGGCCGACCCAGGGACTCCACTGGTCATGGCCGAACCCTCTCACGCCCAGATCGTCGCCACCCGCATCAGTCGGTGGCCCGAGCAC
>JBPCRP010000085.1:0-23487 GCA_050996715.1 Propionibacteriaceae bacterium | reverse complement strand
GGACGCGTTTCCGGACCTTCACCCCCGCCAGCTGCGCGGCCACCTGATCGCCGCCGATGGCGTAGAAGTGGCGTCCGCCCGCGGTGTGCCGAAGGTAGACCCAGGCGATGGCCACCAACGCCACGGTTATCAGAAACGAGTGCGGGACGCCGAAGGAACGCCCGGCCATCGAGTACGGACGCTGCCGGCCCCACCCCTTGCGAAAGTGGTCACAAACGACGCGGGACATGCCGTGCAGACCCGTAGAACTGACCAGTTACCGGTGCGTAACTGGGCCGTCGGGCGGGCCGAGGAAGGCGACGACGCGGACAGGCGGACGGCGACGTGATCATTACTCTGCCTGGGGGTCTGGCGTCCGGTCGCCCCGAGGTCGCGGTCCTCGCTGCGACGCCGTGCCTGCGGTCATCGGGTGCGTGCGCGACGATGGGCCCATCACGCAGTGTCCGACCGGCCCGCATCAATGCTCGCAGGGGGACAGGCCGGGGAGGGAGCCCAACGTGTCACCGTCGAACCTCGACCCAGCCGTCCCCCCGGTGCGGCCACCGCTGTTGCCGCGACGGGTGCTGTCGTGGGTGGTCTGGTCGCTCGCCCTGATCGTCTTGGGCGGTACGGCCTGGTTGGCCGGCCAGGTGCTGGGGGCGATGGCCAACGTCCTGGTCCCGCTGGCGATCGCGATGCTGTTCGTCGCCCTGCTCACGCCGCTGGACCGGATGCTGCGTCGCGTCCTTCCCCGGGGCTTCGCCGCAGTCCTCACCGTGCTGGTCCTCCTGGCCCTGCTGGGCGGGGTCGGCCTGCTGACCAAGCTGAGCATCGCGAGCCGCTGGAACCGGATTGTCTACGACTTCACCCAGTCCTTCTCCTCGCTGCTCGACGGGATCCGACGGTTGCCGCTGCCGACGGATGTCAATCTGCTCAACCGCGCGGAGACGGCGCTGCAAGACGCCATCCGGGCGACCACGCAGGGCCTCCCGTCGACTCTGCTCACGGTCACCCAGACCACCGTCGAGGTCGGTGCCGGGACGCTGCTGTGCCTGTTTGCGGTGATCTTCTTGCTGTACGACGGTCCGCACGTCTGGAACTGGGCCCGCAACCTGCTACCCGGGAGGGCCCCGCAGCGACTTGCCGACGCGGGAGAGGCTGCGTGGACCGCGCTGACCGGCTTCGTCCAGGGCACCTTCATCATCGCCTGCATCCACGGCACCGTGATCGGGAGCGCCCTCTGGCTGCTCGGGGTCGATCTCGCGCTGCCGCTCGCCCTGCTGGTGTTCATCGGCAGCTTCGTCCCCATCATCGGGGCGTTGGCGACAGGTGGAGTGGCCGTGCTGATCACGCTGGGCACCCACGGTCTGGTGCCGGCTCTCATCCTGCTGGGGGTGCTGATCTTCGAACACGAGTTCGAAGCCCACGTTCTGCAGCCGTTCGTGGTCGGCCGCTACGTCCGGCTGCACCCGTTGGCCATCGTCGTGGTGCTCGGGCTCGGTACCTACCAGGCCGGAATCGCTGGGGCACTGCTCGTCGTACCGGCCGTCGGGGCGGCCCGGGCCGCGTGGGGGCCGCTGAACGGGCGGCCCTCAGTGGTTCCCGTGGGCCGGCCGTCGCGCATCAGTCGGCTCCTGCGCTGGGCGCGTGCCTCGGTGCCTCGCCCCCGTCGGCGGTGATGCCGACCGCACAGGGCTGCACCCGTGGCGGGTGAGCCGTCCACCACGGCGGCGCACCGCCTGGGGACTGGGTGCGGGGAGATCAGTTCCGACTGCGCGCGGGTGGTGCTGAGGACGTCGACGGCAACCGGGTGGCGCTCGGTGTGGTAGCTGTCCAGCAGCCCTCCCGGTGCCCAGCCGCTCACCTCTGCGGCGAGCTTCCAGCCGAGGTTGAACGCGTCCTGGATACCGAGGTTGAGCCCCTGTCCTCCTAGCGGCGGGTGCACGTGCGCCGAGTCGCCCGCGAGGAACACCCGGCCGACGCGGTAGCTCTCGGCCAGCCGGGTCGCGTCGGTGAACCGGGAGAGCCAGCGCGGTGAGTGGACCCGAAGTCCGTGCCCGCGTAGCCAACGCGAGCGCAGCCGTGCACCGTCGGCCAGTTCGACCATGACTCCGGAGGCGTCCTGCTCGACGCCGATCACCTCGTACCCGCGGCGGATCTGAGCGCCAAGCTCGACGGCACGCTCGGCTAACAGGCGGTCGATCACCGGCTGCGGGATGCCGAGGACGTAACCGGGTGCGCTGTCCAGGGTCACCGACGACGGTGTGTCGATTCCGGCGAAACGGCGGGCGCCACCGAGATGTTGCTGACCCTGGGCCAGGAACCGGTCCAGCAGGCCGCGCTGGTCCATGATCTCGACGCTGCGTGGGTGCAAGCCCAGCGAACGGACCAGTGTGCTCGGCTCCACATCCTTCTCCAGCACCAGCACCAGCACGTCCACGTCGTGCAGCCGCAGCTCGCTCGCCAGCATCATCCCGGTCGGACCGCCCGCGCTGATGATCACCTCGACCATCGAACCCCTCCCCGTTCCACCTGACGTGTGACGGCGGTCGATCCCCGATCGACACGCGCAGCGTGGACGCGCCAGGACCGAGCTACCGCTCAACGATCCTGCCGCCGACCGGGGATGGTGCGGCACTCCCCGGATGGTCGACTGCCGATGGCGTGGCGATCATCAGGTCAGGTGACGGTGAACAGGCGCCAGATGGCCGCGGAGAGCAGACCCAGACCGACACTGGCCACGGCGCTGCCGACGGCGACCGTCGAGCCCCAGCGGCGTACGGCGGTGATCACCTGGCCCGGCCGGATCAGAGGTGAGATCCAGCGCAGGTAGTAGAAGAGACTGAGCAGCGAGTTGATCAGCAGGGCCACCGTCAGCCAGGCCGCGCCGGCCTGCCAGGCAGCGGTGGCCACGGCCAGCTTGCCGACGAAGACGGCGGTGGGTGGGGTGCCGACCAGCCCGAGCAGGCTGGCCACCAGGCCGGCGGCGAGCCAGGGCCGGCTCCTGGCCAGTCCGGTGTATTCGTCGAGGCTGCGCCGGCCCGGGAGAGCAGCGATCACCGCGAAGGCGGCGACGTTGGTGACGACGTAGCCGACCAGGTAGACCAGCAGTGCCGGGAGGGCGAGGTCGGTTCTCCCGGCCACCGCGACCGGGACCAACAGGTAACCCGCCTGGCTGACCGTTGACCAGCCCAGCAGCCGTCGGGGGTCGCGTTGTCCGAAGGCGGCGAGGTTACCCAGGGTCATGCTCCCCACGGCCAGCAGGCCGACGAGCAGGGGGGCCTGGGCGGGTGCGGGGAGCATCGCCACGATCCGGTACGCCGCGACCAGTGCTCCGATCTTGGGAACGGTGGTGAGGAAGGCGGCCGCGAACGCGGCGCTGCCCTGGGCCGCGTCCGGCACCCAGAAGTGGGCGGGCACCGCCCCGACCTTGAACATCAGTCCGCCCAGCAGGGCCACCGATCCGACGACGAGCGGACCGGTGGGGACGCCGAGGAGCGATGTGGTCAGGCCGGCGTACCCGGTGCCGCCACCGAGGCCGTAGAGGATGACCACCCCGACCATCAGCACGATCCCGAAGAGCGAGCCGAAGAAGTAGGTCTTGAGGGCTGCTTCCGCGGCCACCGGTGTCCGGGTCAGTCCGACCAGGGCGTAGAGCGGAACGCTGGCCAGCAGGAAGCCGGTGATCACCAGCAGCAGGTCGGCAGACCCTCCGAGGATCATCGTGCCGAGGGTGGCGAGCAGCAACAACGCGCAGATCTCCGCCTGTCGGACGTGGTTCTTCAACTCGTCACCGGCCAGCAGAAGGACCAGGGCGGTGCCCAGCACGCTGGTCAGCCGGACGGCTCCGGTGGCGACGTCGATCGGGTAGCTCCCGGCGAAGACGGTCCGCGCCGGCCCGGCGAGGTCGATCGCCGCGCTCACGGCGCTCCCGGTCAGCACCAAGAGGGTCCCTGCCCGCACCAGGCCGAGCCGCCGTCGGGGGAGGAACGACCCGGTCAGCAGCACCGCCAGCGCACCGACGAGCAGCCAGATCTCGGGCAGCAGTGCATCCGGCTGCATGCTCATGATCGACTCCTCCGGGTCGGCTCCGCGAGGTGCTGCGTTGGGCTCATCGGCTGACCAGACCGACCAGGGTCCGGGCCGCCGGCTCGACGACGTCGAGCATTGGGCGGGGCGCGATCCCGATCGCGACCGACAGCGCCATCAGCGTCCCGGCGGCGACGACCTCATGAGGCCGTAGGTCGTCGAATCCCACGGACCCGCCCTGGGTCGGCCCGGTGAAGATCCGTTGCAGGGCACGTAGGAAAAGGGCGGCGGTGATCAGGATCCCGAGCAGCGCGACGGCGGTGCCGGCGGCCACCGCGATGCTGCCGGAGAAGATTTGGAACTCCGCGACGAAGCCGCTGAAACCGGGGAGGCCGAGGGAGGCGAAAGCCGCCACGGCGAAGAGGGTGGCCAACCGGGGCGCGGTCCTGGCCAGTCCGCCGTAGCCGCTGAGAGCGTAGTCCTGGCGGCGCTCGTGCAGCACCCCGGCGAGCAGGAAGAGGGCGCCGGTGATCAGTCCGTGGCTGACCATCTGGGTGACCGCGCCGGTCACCGCGACCTGGCGGGCCACCGCGTCGGAGGGGCTGCCGAGTCCCGCGACACCGACCCCGAGCACGACGTAGCCCATGTGGTTGACCGAGGTGTAGGCGATCATCCGCTTGAGGTCGGTTTGGGCCAGCGCGACCAGCGCCCCGTAGAGCACCGAGACCACGCCGACGACGACGATCACCCCGGCGAAACTGCGCCACGTGTCGGGCAGCATAGGCATCGCGACCCGGACAAAGCCGTAGGTCCCCATCTTGAGCAGCACCCCCGCGAGCACGGCCGACCCCACCGCCGAGGCATCGGTGTGCGCCGGTGGCAGCCAGGTGTGGAACGGCACGGTCGGGGTCTTGACCGCCAGACCGAGCAGCAACGCCGCCAGCACGAACCCGGCAACCACCGGCTGACCGCGCAGGGGTGCTTCCCGGGCTAGTTCCACCATGTCGAAGGTGTGCGGGTCGGCGCCGACGTAGAGGCCGATGAAGCCGCCGAGCAGGGCCAGCGAGCCGAGGAACGTGTACAGGAAGAACTTCAGCGCCGAGCGTTGGGCGTCGCCGTGACCCCAGCGGCTGATCGCGAAGTACATCCCGACGATGGCGAGGTCGAAGAAGACGAAAAAGACGATCAGGTCCTGGGCGGCGAACACCCCCAGGCAGGTCGTCTCCAGGAACAGGAACAGGGCCGCGTGGGCCCGGGGCCGGTCCTGCTCACGCAGGGCGTAGCCAGCGCAGGCCACGAAGATCACCGCAGTCAGGCCTAGCAGCGGCAGGGACAGGCCGTCCACCCCGACGTGGTAGCTGGCGCCGACGCTGGGGATCCACGGCACCTGGGCCTCGGCGGAGAGTCCCGAGGTGGTGGCCGGCTCACGGCGGAGCCAGAGGACGGCGACGAGCACCAGGACCGCGGTCGAGGTGGCCACCCAGAGCCAACGGGCGACGGTGTCGGGCAACCGGGTCGCCGCCAGCAGCACGGCGGCCGCCAGCGGCAAGAAGATGATCAAGGACAGCACGGGTTCAGCCGATCAGGACGAGGACGACGGCGACGGCCACGAGCAGGGCCGCGCTCTGGAGGTAATACTGGTGGAGCTGGCCGGTCTGTGGCCGGCGGGCCAGGTGCCCCGCACGACGCACGACCCGCGCCAGCGCGACGACACCCGCGTCAAGCACCCGGTCGTCGACCCGGGCCAGCCGGGTAGCGAGCGCCAAGGTTCCGCGACCGAGCGCCAGGACGCCACGGTCGAGTCCTCGGTCGTCGACGCGGGCCAGCAGCTCGGCCAGTCGCAGAGTCGGGAGGACGAGTCCCCGCTGGGCGAGGTCCTCCAGGTGCAGCCAGTCCTGGGCCCAGCTCGGTGCGGGTAGCGGTCGACGCCAGACGACGAGCACCACCACCAGGGCCAGTGCGGCGGAGACGATCAGCTCGGCGACACCCGGCACCGGGACCACCCTGCCCCCGAGGGCCCTGGTCAGCCGATCGAGCACGGAGGGGAGCACCAGGACACCGAGTCCGGCGGCACCGACCCCGAGGACGACCATCGGTGCGCGCTTGGCCCACCCGACGCGGCGAGTACCGGGCTCCTCGGCGTCCAGCCCGGGGTCATCGATTGGTTGGGGTTCCCAGAGGACGCTCAGGACGCGGCCGGCGTAGCCGGCGGACAGCACCGCGCCGAGCAGACCCACCCCGTACAGCAACACCGAGGTGGTCGATGCGGCGGTGAGTACGGCCTCTTTGCTGGCCCACAGGGACAGCGGTGCGATGCCCGCCAGGGCCAGCAGCCCGATCGTCGCTGCCACCCCGACCGACGGCCAGCGACGCGCGGCTCCGCGCAGGGCGCTCAGCTGCTTGGTGCCCAGGGCCGCGAGCCAGGCCCCGGCGACGAGGAACAGCAACGCCTTGGTCGCGGCGTGGGCGACCAGCTGCACGGTGCCAGCGCTCACCCCGCCGACGCCGGCCGCCAGGACGACAAAGCCGAGCTGGGCCGACGTCGAGGCGGCGAGGACCTGCTTGAGGTCACGCTGGGCGATCGCGACCAGCCCGAGGCCGACCGTGGTGAGGGCGCCGGCCCAGGCCACGGCCGGTCCGACCCACCCGGCGGCGGACAGCAGGTCGGGCACCCGCAACAGCAGGAATCCGCCCATCGCCACCATGGCCGCGGAGTGCAGCAGGGCGCTCACCGGGCTGGGACCCACCATGGCCCGGGAGAGCCAGAAGGCGAACGGCAGCTGGGCCGCCTTGCCCAGCCCGGACACGGCGATCCCGACGGCGATCACGCTCCGCCACCCGGGGGGTGCGGTGGCCAGGTCGGCCAGGGCCAGTCCGTGACCGGCGGCGAGGGCGGCACCGGCAGCGACGTACAGACCGAGGTCTGCGGTCCGGGTGGTCAGGAAAGCGACCAGGCCGGACCCGACCCGGTCGAGGTCGGCGTAGGAGAAGCCGATCAGGGCGTATGACGTCGCTCCCATCACCTCCCACGCCACCAGCAAGGTGGGCAGCGTGGTCGCGGTGACCGTAACCAGCACGGCGGCGACGAAGATCAGCATCAGACCGCCGAAACGGGCCACGGAGTCGGTGACGTCCGCAGCGGCGAACACCAGCACGAGCACGGCGACCGCCGCCACGGTGACGGTGACGATCGCGGCCAGGGCGTCGACCCGCAATCCGAACACCGCGTCCAGCACGAACGGGACCTGCACCTCGGGCCGCAGCCGGGCCACGACCCCGGTGAGCAGCAGGGTCAGCGACGCCGCGCCCAGCGTCGACGCCCACGCCAGCCGGCGCGACCGGGGTCGGAGCAGCACCAGAGCGATTCCCACCACCAGCGGGAGTCCGACCGCGGCCCAGAGCAGTCCCGACCCGAGGGTGGACAGGGAGACGCTCATCTGGACAGGTCTCCCACCATGTCGGTCATGTCGGTGCCGCGGCCCCGGTGCAGCATGATCGCCACCGCAAAGCCCATCGCCATCTCGAGCGTCATCACCGCGAGCACGAGCAGCAGCAGCACCTGCCCGGTCGGCGCTGGGGCCAGGAACCACCACATCGCCCCGGCGGCGAGGATGACCGCGTTGAGCATCAGCTCAAGCCCCATCATCACCATCACGACCACCTGCTGCGACAGCGCACCGTACAAGCCGATGCAGAAGAGGGCGGCGGCCACGATCAGCACCAGCTGCAGCGTCATCGGCCGACCCCGCCGGGCTGGGGGTCGATCGGGTGCCGGTCCAAATCGTCGCCGAAACGGTCGTAGCGAGTCCGACCGGAGGCCAACACCACCCCGGCCACGATGGTGGCGAACATGATGGGGCTGACCGACATCATCACCAGCATCTTGTCGCCCATCAGCGACCGACCGAGTGCCGCGGAGCTGGCGGCCACCGTCGGGGCGCGGTCGGGCCAGGGTGTCAGCACGATGCCCACCGCCAGCAACACGAACAGCCCGAGCGAGGCGACCAGCGCCGGTCGCTGGCCGTGCACCATGCTCATCGGCATCAGCGCCGGGTTCATCCCCATGAACATGATCATGTAGACGGCCATGATCGCCATCTCCATCACCATCATCAGCACCGTGATCACCGCGAGGTACTCCAACCCGAAGACGAGCAGGGCCAGCGCGACGGCGACGAACGACACGGCGAGGGCGTACGTCGCCCGGGCCATCGAGTCGACCACGAAGACCAGCGCACCGCTCAGCACGGCGACGACCGACAGCACGACGAAGATGATCAGCACCTCAGCGACCCCCGACTACGAGCACGGACACGACCAGCAGCTGCACCAGGGCGGCGGGCAGCAGCACGAGCCAGCCCACCTCGAGGAAGCGGTCCGGTCGGAGCAACGCCACCCGCCGGCGGATCGCGACCAGCACGCCCAGCAGCACCAAGGTCTTGATCGCCATCCACGTCCAACCCGGTAGCGTCGGACCCTGGGCGCCGCCGAGGAACAGGGCCACGGCGAAGGCCGACCCGGCTACCAGCAGCAGGTACCGCCCGGACTGCACCAGGAGGCGGTCGGGCCCGGACAGCTCCGCGAGCACCCCGCCGGCCACGTCCGGGCCGGCCGCGGGCGACAACGGTCCCCAGACCGAGAACCCGACCACGCCCAGACACACCACCAGGAACGCCACCGGCATCCAGACCACATACCAGACCCCCTGGGCGCTGACGATGTCGCTGACCCGCAGGCTGCCGGCGGCCACCGCCGGGGTGGTGAGGGCGAACATCAGCGGTAGCTCGTAGGCCAGGGCCGAGGCGAGGAAGCGGTAGGCCCCGATCAGGCCGTACACCGAGTTGGCGCCCCAGCCGAGCAGCCAGACCAGGGCCCAGACCAGGACGTCGGCGGCGTTGAACCAGACCACGCCCACCGGGGAGTCCAGCACCGGAGCCAGCCCGAGAGGGACGACGGCGATCATCAGCAGCGGAGCCAGCACCAGCCCGGCTCCGGCAAGACGCCACAGCAGCCGGTCGGCCGCCAGCGTCGTCCGGCGTCGCTGCCGGAGCAGCCGAGCCGTCTCGGACACCGGCGACAACACACCGGCCCCGATCGGTGCGTCGACCGCCCGGGCGACCAGGACGCCGTTCCACGCGGCGGCGGTCAGCCCGGTCAGCAGCAGCACGACCAGACTCAGACCGACCGGGGCCAGCCCGGCGGTCACGCGGAAACCGCGCTCGGATCGGGCGAGGGACGAGCGCTCACGTCCAGCGGGTGACCCAGCAGGCTCGCCACGGTCAACCTGGCACTGCCGAGCTCGGCCCCGGGGAGCAGCACAGGTAGCGCTGCCGCCACCGCGGTCAGGGCGAGGCTGCTGTCGGGCGGCGGCTCCAGCAGCCGACCCAGCCGGTCGTACGCGTCCCCCACCCAGGCCTTCGGCCACCGGTGCTCGGCGGCCGTCACCTGCGTGATGTCGCCGACCCGGCGCAGTGACCAGCGAAGCAGGGGAGTGCGCCCGACCCGGCGCCGGAGCGCGACGAGACCCGGATCGGCCCCGTCCAACGACAGGTTGCGGGCCCGCCGAGCCCGGACCGCGAGGTCACCGGCGCCGGCGAGATCCAGCAACTGGGCGGCGACGTCCAAGCGGTAGGCGAGCGGTTGAGCCTGATCGACACCCGGCTCGTCGTCGGCCTGCGCGGCGGTGAGCTGGACGTCCACGGCGACGATCACGTCGCCCTGCAGGGTGCAGCTGACGGTGAGGGCTGCCGGCCAGGACGGCAGGACCGGGCCGAGAGGCAGGTGCAGGACGTCCATCTCGAGGCCGTCTCGGTCAGCTGCCCCGGAGGCGAGTGGGACGCCCCCCGGGCCGGACATGTCCATTCCATCCATGCCGCTCATGTCGTCGCCGCTCATGTCGTCGTCCATACCGCTCATGTCGTCGTCGCCGTCCTCCTGACCGGTTGGGTGGTCGGTGGGCACCGGGTCGGCGGCGGGGTTCCAGTGCTGGTAGGACCAGGCCAGCTCGTCCAGCACGGCGTCCACCCGGCTGGGGTCGCTCACCTCGGTGCGGACGCGCGGACCGGGAAGCTGACCCCACACCACCTCGACCGCGTCCGCGAAAGCCGGCTCCGGGGAGATCCCGCAGACCACCAACGCGTCGGCGTCGGCCGGAGACAGGGCTGCACACCACCCTCGGCCGGTGACCGCTCGATCGACCCGAACCCGAAGATCGAAGGCCCCGGGGGCCTCGACGACGAGAACGTGGAGCCGGCGGCTGCCCAACCCGGAAAGGGCCGCACCCAGCCGGTCGGTCAGGCCCATCGCAGGGCTCCTTCGCGCCAGGCCCAGACAACACCGACCAGCAGCACACCGAGGAAGACGAACATCTCGACCACCGCCCCGGCGCCCTCGGCAGCAACGACGACCGCCCAGGGGTACATGAAGAGCATCTCGACGTCGAAGGCGAGAAAAAGCAGGGTGGCGACGTACCAGCGGGCGTGATAGCGCGACAGCGCATGCTCGGTAGGTTGGGCTCCCGACAGGAACGGCGTCGCGAGCTGCGGCGCCTCACGGAGCAGCAGCCAGTGAGCCGCGTACAGCACCACGAGGCCAACGGCGCCGGCGCCGAGCAACACCACCAGGTTGAGATAGTTCACCGACAGCTCCGTTGGGGTGCCGGGCACGCCGGCATCAGGACCGGACCAGGCGCCCGATGGCGGCGGAAGCCTCGGCAAGCTTCTGTTCCGACTCCGCGCCGCCCGCTTGGGCCGCCTCGACCACGCAGTGCCGGAGATGGTCGTCGAGCAGACCGAGCGAGACGGCCTGAAGGGCCTTGGTCATCGCCGCCACCTGGGTGAGGATGTCGATGCAGTACTTGTCGTGTTCGACCATCCGCTGCAGGCCGCGAGCCTGACCCTCGATCCGCCGCAGCCGAGCCAGGTAGGCCTCCTTGTTGCCGATGTAACCGTGCGAGCCGGTGGCTTCGGCGTCGGGTCGGGGAAGATCGGTCATCGGTGGTGCTCCTCACGGGTCGGGTCGGGGCCGGCGGGGTCGGCATGTGCGGCGAAACGGCGGAGTCGAAGGCTGTTGCCGACGACGAAGAGCGAGGAGAACGCCATTGCTGCCCCCGCCAGCATCGGGTTCAGCAGGCCGAGCGCGGCCAGCGGCAGCGCAGCCACGTTGTAGGCGAAGGCCCAGAACAAGTTGCCCTTGATCACGCGCAACGTCTGCCGGGACAGCCGGATGGCGTCGGCGGCGGACCGCAGGTCGCCCCGGACGAGCGTGAGGTCGGACGCCTCGATGGCGACGTCAGCCCCGGTGCCCATCGCCAGGCCGAGGTCAGCCTGGGCGAGGGCCGCGGCGTCGTTGACCCCGTCGCCGACCATCGCGACCACGTGTCCGTCAGCCTGCAACCTGGCGATGATCTCGACCTTGTCCTGCGGCAGGACCTCCGCGATCACCCGTTCGATGCCGACTTTCGCCGCCACGCTCCGGGCCACGGCCTCGTGGTCTCCGGTCAGCAGCACCGGGGCCAGACCCAGGTCGCTGAGCTCCCGCACCGCCAGGGCCGAGGATGGCTTGACCGTGTCGGCGACGACGAGGACGGCTTGCGGCCGCTCATCCCAGGCCACCACGACTGCGGTCCGGCCCGACGCCTCGGCTGCAGCCTTGGCCGCGCGGAGCGACGACGCGAGCCCGGTGACGGGTGCGGCCCGCCCGACGGTCACCACCCGGTCGCCGACCACACCGCGGACCCCGAGCCCGGGGAGGTTTTCGAAGTGCTCGAGCCCAGGCAGGTCACCGAGTCGTTCCCGAGCACCCCGGGCCACAGCCCGGCCGAGCGGATGCTCCGAGGAGTCTTCGACGGCCCCGGCCAGGCGCAGCGCCTCCGCCACGGTGACCCCGTCCGCGACGTGCACCTCAACGAGCGTCATCGCCCCGGTGGTCACGGTTCCGGTCTTGTCGAGTACGACGGTGTCGACCCGCCGGGTCGACTCCAGCACCTCCGGGCCCTTGATCACGATGCCGAGCTGGGCACCGCGTCCGGTGCCGACCATGAGCGCTACCGGGGTGGCCAGGCCGAGGGCACACGGGCAGGCGATGATCAACACCGCGACCGCAGCGGTGACCGCAGACTGCACCCCACCACCGGTCGCCAGCCAGCTGACCAGGGTGGCGACCGCGAGCAGAATCACCACCGGGACGAACACCGCCGAGATCCGGTCAGCCAGCCGCTGCGCCGCCGCTTTGCCGTTCTGGGCTTCTTGCACGAGGCGTCCGAGCTGGGCGAGCTGGGTGTCTGCCCCAACCCGGGTCGTGCGGATCAGAAGTCGTCCGCCAGCGTTGACCGAGGCTCCGACGACTGCGTCTCCAGGACCCACTTCGACGGGTACCGACTCGCCGGTCAGCACCGACACGTCCAGCGCCGAGGTGCCCTGCTCGACGACGCCGTCGGTCGCGACCTTCTCACCGGGCCGGACGACGAACGTGTCACCGACCGCCAGCTGACCGACTGGGACACGAGTCTCGACACCGTTCTGGACGACCGCGACGTCTTTGACTCCCAGCTCCAGCAGCGAGCGCAGGGCGGCTCCGGCCTGCCGCTTGGCCCGCGCCTCGACGTACCGGCCGGCGAGGATGAAGGTCGTGACGCCGGCGGCGACCTCGAGATAGACGTTCGTCCCGCTCCCGCCCCGGTTCAGCGTGAGCTCGAAGGAGTGAGTCATGCCGGGAACGCCTGCACCGCCGAGGAACAGGGCGTAGAGCGACCACAGGAAGGCTGCGCCGGTGCCGACCGAGATCAGGGTGTCCATGGTCGCGGCCCCGTGCCGCAGGTTGACCCAGGCCGCCCGGTGGAACGGCCACGCACCCCACACCACTACGGGAGCCGCCAGCGTGAGGGAGAGCCACTGCCAGTAGGTGAACTGCAGCGGCGGCACCATCGCCAAGACGATCACTGGGGCACTGAGGACGATGGCCACCACCAACCGGCGGCGCAGTGCGTTCAGCCGGCCTGATGCCTCGTCGCCCCCAGATTCGTCAGGCTCGCCTGCCGTCGGCTCGACGGGGGGCGCCGGCACGGTCGCGAGGTAACCAGCGGCCTCGACGGTCGAGATGAGTTCGGCGGTAGCCAGTCCGATCGGTGCCTGGACGGCCGCGGTCTCGGTGGCATAGTTCACCGTCGCGATGACCCCGTCGAGCTTGTTGAGCTTCTTCTCGATCCGCATCGCGCAGGACGCACACGTCATCCCGGTGATCTCCAGGCGGACGCCAACGGTCCCCTGAGGGGCGGGTGCGGTGGTGCTCATCCGACGTGCTCCTGAAAGGCTGATTTGCGCTCACCTTCGGGCGGGTAGGCCGCAGCCTTAGCCTCGAACGAGCTCATAGCCGGCCTCGTCCACCGCCGCTGCCACTGCGTCGGCATCGACGATCACCGTGCTGGTGAGGGTGAGGGATCCCGTGGCGAGATCCACCACGACGTCGGTGACGCCGTCGAGCTTCTCGACTTCCTCGGTCACCGCCTGCACACAGTGGCCACAGGTCATCCCGGCGACGGTGTAGGTCAGCACGCTCATGAAGTGTCTCCTCAAAAGGTCAGGGGTTGGACGGTCCGCACCACGGTACCAGTACCCCCTAAGGGTAACAAAGGCTTCGAGGCAGGCGCGCACGCGACTGTCTCAAGCGACGTCGGTGCGGCGCAGGGCAGGTTGTTCTCGGCCGGCGGGCACGATCGCGTAGCGGCGACTCGGGCCGACCGATGTCGCCGCGCCGAGCTCCCTGCTGCGGCTGCACCCGCCACGACGACGCGGCGGCACGGCCCGTGATATCCGGCATCTGACATCTACGGACACTGGGACTTGCAATTTCACCTGGCAGAATCTATTGTCCACTCTACGGAAGCAACGCGGACAGCCGGTACGGCGTGTCCCTGACCGAAGTGGAGCACTGATGCCTAGTCCCAGCCCCGGTTACTCGATCACTATGCGGGTCGACGCACCAGCCGGTTTCAGTGCGACCTCGGAACTTGCGTCGGCAGCCGCCACCGTGGGGGCAGAGATCACCGCTCTGGACATCATCGAGTCGACGCATGGCCGGGTGCTGGTGGACATCACCTGCAACACCTCCGGGGAGGAGCACGGGGAGCGAGTCGCGGCCGCGCTGAACGCCCTCGAGGACGTGACGGTCCGCAAGGTCAGCGACCGCACCTTCCTCATGCACCTAGGTGGCAAGCTGTCGGTGGAGCCCAAGGTCCAACTGCGCAACCGTGACGACCTGTCCCGTGCCTACACGCCCGGAGTGGCCCGGGTCTGCATGGCCATCGCCCGCAACCCCGCCGACGCCCGCCGGTTGACCATCAAGCGCAACACCGTCGCGGTGGTCACCGACGGTACGGCAGTCCTCGGGCTCGGCGACATCGGCGCTGCTGCCGCATTGCCGGTGATGGAGGGCAAGGCGGCCCTGTTCAAGCAGTTCGCCGGCGTCGACGCCTGGCCGGTCTGCCTCGACACCACCGACACCGAAGAGATCATCATGATCGTCAAGGCGATCGCCCCGGTCTACGGTGGGATCAACCTGGAGGACATCTCCGCGCCACGCTGTTTCGAGATCGAGCGTCGCCTCCGCGCCGAACTGGACATCCCGGTGTTCCACGATGACCAGCACGGTACCGCCATCGTGGTGCTGGCCGCGTTGATCAATGCCCTGCGGGTCGTGGACAAGAAGATCGATGCCGCGAAGATCGTGGTCAGCGGGGTCGGTGCCGCCGGTCACGCGATCATCTCTTTGCTCGTCGCCCAGGGCGCGACGCACATCGTCGCCTGCGATCGTTCCGGTTCCATCCACTCCGGCGGCACGTATACCGACGGACACCGCCAGTGGATCTCTGAGCACACCAACCCTGACGCCTTCGCCGGCACCCTGGCGGAAAGCCTGGCCGGGGCCGACGTCTTCATCGGGGTATCGGCACCCAACATCGTGGTCGCGGACGACATCGCGACGATGGCACCGGGAGCGATCGTGTTGGCCCTGGCCAATCCGGACCCCGAGATCCACCCGATCGAGGCGGCCAAGCACGCGACCGTCGTGGCCACCGGCCGCAGCGACTTCCCGAACCAGATCAACAACGTGCTGGCGTTCCCGGGTCTGTTCCGGGGACTGCTGGACGCCAACGCCAGCGAGATCACCACCGCGATGCTGGTCGCCGCTGCGACGGCGATCGCCGACTGCGTGGGTCCCGAGGAGCTGAACGCCAGCTACATCGTGCCCAGCGTGTTCGATCCGCGGGTGACGACCGCGGTGGCCGATGCCGTAGCGGGTGCCATCGCGACGTAGGGCGTGCCCAGCGGACCCCAGCACCGACGACCACCGGCAGCACAACCCGAAAGGACCATCTGTGACCATCGAGCTCACTGACCGCCACCCGATCGACCGGGCCGAAGAGATCCTCACCGACGAGGCGCTGACCTTCGTCGCCGAGCTCCACGACCGGTTCGCCGATCGTCGCGACGAGCTCCTCAGCTCGCGCGCGACGAAGCGTTCCGCCGCCGCCGCACGCGGGGGGCTGGACTTCCTCCCCGAGACCCGCGACGTCCGTGAGGCCGAGTGGCAGGTCGCTCCGGCGCCGCCCGCGCTCCGGGACCGCCGGGTCGAGATGACCGGGCCGGCCACGCCCGCCAAGATGGCCATCAACGCCCTGAACTCAGGGGCCAAGGTCTGGCTCGCCGACATGGAAGACGCCAGCTGCCCGGCCTGGGGCAACGTAGTGGACGCCGTGCTCAACCTCCGCGACGCCGCTCGCGGCACGCTGGCGTTCACCGCCGAGAACGGTCGGTCCTACCAGCTGCGCACCGACGCCCCCCTCGCCGTCGTGGTGACGCGGCCGCGGGGTTGGCACCTCGATGAGGCGCACGTGCTGATCGACGGGCGTCGTGGTGTCGGTGCCCTCGTCGATTTCGGCCTGCACGTCTTCCATCTCGCCGAGCTGCTGCTGGCGAACGGCCACGGACCGTACTACTACCTCCCCAAGATGGAGAGCCATCTCGAGGCGCGGCTGTGGAACGACGTGTTCACCTTCACCGAAGAGCGACTGGGCCTGACTCCCGGCGCCATCCGGGCGACGGTGCTCATCGAGACCATCCCAGCCGCGTTCGAGATGGAGGAGATCCTCTACGAGCTGCGTGATCACGCCAGCGGGCTGAACGCCGGACGCTGGGATTATCTGTTCAGCATCATCAAATACTTCCGCGACGCGGGCCCCGACTTCGTGATGGTCGATCGGTCCGACATCACCATGACCGCTCCTTTCATGCGGGCCTACACCAACCTGCTCGTGCAGACCTGCCACCGCCGCGGCGCCTTCGCGATGGGGGGGATGGCCGCGTTCATCCCCAGCCGCAAGGACGCCGAGGTCAACGCCGCCGCGTTCGCCAAGGTGACCGCGGACAAGACCCGTGAGGCCGGCGACGGGTTCGACGGGTCCTGGGTCGCTCATCCCGATCTGGTCCCGGTCTGCCAGGAGGTGTTCGACTCGGTGCTCGGGGAGCGACCGAACCAGCTCGACGTGCAGCGCGACGACGTTGCGGTCACCGCCGCAGAGCTGCTCGACGTCGCTTCGGCCGACGGCAGCAACACCGAGGAAGGGCTCCGTAACAACCTCTACGTGGCGGTGGCCTACACCGCGGGGTGGCTGTCCGGCAACGGGGCCGTCGCCATCCACAACCTGATGGAAGATGCCGCCACCGCGGAGATCTCCCGGGCACAGGTGTGGCAGCTCATTCGCAACCAGGTCACGCTGTCCGACACCGGGGCCACGGTCACCGTCGATCTGGTCCGTGGGCTGCTCGACGAAGAGGTCGAGCGGCTCGCGTCGGAGGTTCCCGCCGACGCGTTCGAACGCTACTACCTCCCCGCCAAGGAGCTCATCGCCCACCTGTGCTGCGACGAGAACTTCGTGGACTTCCTCACCCTGCCGGCCTACGAGGAGATCGCGTGAGCAGCGACAGCCTCACGGGAGTCCGAACCAGGCTGGACGCCGGTTTCCTCGGTGAGATCGACCGGTCGCTCAAAGACACCGACGAGTTGCTCCAGGCGGCCTACCCAGGGCCGGCCGCGGGCCGCCAACCCGTTCACACCGTCTACGTACCCGCGGACCGCTACACCGCGTCGCTGCCCGCGGAATGGGGCCGGGCCGCTATCGACCTGGTCGACGCCCACGGCGGTCTGGCCGCGGTCGCCGCCCTGATCGGCTTGTCACCCGAGCTCGCCGAGGAGGTCTCCCCGCGGGTGGCTGCGAAGCTCGAACGAGAGCCGATCGAAGATCTACGGCTGGATTTCGAGGACGGGTACGGCGTCCGGGCGGATGCCATCGAGGACGCGGACGCCGTCGCCGTGGCCGGGCGCCTGGCCGCTGCCTTTCGGGACGGGACCGCGCCCCCGTTCGCGGGGCTTCGGTTCAAGTGCTTCGAGGCGCCGACCCGTCGACGGGGCATCGCCACCTTCGAGCTCTTCGTGGCGACCCTGCTCGCCGAGCTCGATGAGCTTCCCACCGGACTGGTGATCACCTTTCCCAAGGTCAGCACGGTCGACCAGGTCCGGGCTATGGTCAAGGTCTGCGCCGAGCTCGAGTCGACCTACGGGCTGCCGGCAGGTCGGCTGGGCTTCGAGATCCAGGTCGAGACACCGCAGCTGATCCTCGGTGCCGACGGGACCGCGGCGATCGCGAAGGCGATTCACGTCGGCGACGGACGCGTGACCTCCTTGCACTACGGCACCTACGACTACAGCGCCTCCTTGCAGATCTCCGCGGCCTACCAGACCGCCGATCACCCGGCGGCCGACTACGCCAAGCAGGTCATGCAGGTCGCGGTCGCCGGCACCGCCGTTGCGCTCTCCGACGGCTCCACCAACATCTTGCCGCTGGGCGACCCGGCGCAGGTGGCCGCGGCGTGGCGGATCCACGCCGACCTGGTGACGCGCGCGCTGCAACGAGGCTTCTACCAGGGCTGGGATCTGCACCCGGGACAGCTACCGACGCGCTACCTGGCCACGTTCGCGTTCTACCGAGCCGGGCTGCCACAGGCCGCGCGGCGACTACGGAACTATCTCGGTCGGGTCGAGTCGGAGATCATGGATGAGCCGGCCACGGCTCGGGCACTGGCCCGCTTCCTGCACCGTGGCTTGAGCTGTGGAGCGGTCGACGAGACCGAGCTGACCAGACTCGTCGGACTTACCGGCCCGGCGCTCGCCGCCCTCTCGCTGCCCCGCTCCGACACCGAAGGGGCAGCAGCACCAGCTCCGCCCGCCGGCACCGAACCCGCGCCAACCCGAAGGAGTGCGACGTGACCAACACCTACTACGCCCCGCACGGTGGTCTACCCGCTCAGACCGAGCTGCTCACCAGCCGGGCGATGTTCACCGAGTCCTACGCGGTCATCCCGCGCGGGGTGATGACCGACATCGTCACCAGCTTCCTGCCGTTCTGGGAGAAGACCCGGCTCTGGGTGCTGGCCCGACCGCTCTCGGGCTTTGCCGAGACGTTCTCCCAGTACATCGTCGACGTTGACCCCGGTGGTGGCAGTGACCGCCCCGAGCTCGACCCGCAGGCCGAGGGGGTGATCTTCATCGTCGAAGGAGGGCTGCAGCTCAGCATCGACGGTGTCGACCACACGCTCGACACCGGCGGTTACGCCTACCTGCCGGCCGGCAGCCGGTGGACGCTGCACAACGCCGGGGACCAATCCGCTCGGTTCCACTGGATCCGCAAGGCCTACGAGTCGGTCGAGGGGCTGGACACCCCGCCCGCGTTCGTCACCAACGAGAGCGACGTCGACCCGATCGCGATGCCCGGCACCGATGACGTCTGGGTGACGACCCGGTTCGTCGACCCGAGCGATCTGCGCCACGACATGCACGTCAACATCGTCACTTTCGAGCCGGGCGGGGTGATCCCGTTCGCCGAGACCCACGTGATGGAGCACGGCCTCTACGTGCTCGAGGGCAAGGCGGTCTACCGGCTCAACCAGGACTGGGTCGAGGTTGAGGCCGGTGACTTCATGTGGCTGCGGGCGTTCTGTCCGCAGGCCTGCTACGCGGGCGGCCCCGGTCGGTTCCGCTACCTGCTCTACAAAGACGTCAACCGGCACGCTCGGCTGAGCCGTCAATTCGTCTGATCAGCTCGTCTGATCATCCACCGTCCGTGTTCTCAGGAGGCCTCGATGTCGCCACGTCTACAACTCGGCCAGCCCGCTCCGGTGCTGGACCTGCTCAACCAGGATCGACGACCGGTCACGCTGGCCGATCTGCGCGGTCAGCGCGTCATCGTCTACTTCTTTCCCAAAGCGTTCACCCCAGGATGCACCACCGAGCTCTGCGACTTCCGTGATCGGCAGCCTGCGCTGCAGACCGCCGGCTACACGGTGCTCGGGGTGTCAGCCGACGACCCCGACCGACTCGCCGAGTTCCGGAGCGCGAACCACACCCATCACGACCTGTTGTCCGATCCGGACGGCACGGCCGCACGGCTGTGGGGTGCCTTCGGACCAAAGGTCGTCAACGGCCAGCAGACCGAAGGAATCCTCCGGTCCACCTTCGTGATCGACACCGAGGGCCTCGTCACCTCGGCCGACTACGAGGTGGACGCCACCGACCACGTCTCCCAGCTCTCGATCCAGCTCGGCGTCTGACGCCAGGCACTTCGGCGGCCGACGGCCGCCACCCTGCTCGCACTCACACCAGACCAACGGAGGTCCCTAGATGTCCACCACCACACCGGCCGCGGCCACCGGTAAGCACCCGGTCGACGAGGTCCTGCCCTTCCCGCAGATGTTCATCTACGGTCTGCAGCACGTGATGAGCATGTACGCCGGCGTCGTCGCCGTGCCGCTCATCGTCGGCAGCGCGTTCAAGCTCTCCGGCGTCGAGATCACCTACCTCGTCTCGGCCGGGCTGTTCATCTCCGGCGTCTCCACGTTGCTGCAGACGCTGGGGATCTGGAAGATCGGCGCTCGGCAGCCGATCGTCCAGGGCACCTCGTTCGCCGCGGTGTCGACCATCCTCGCCGTCGGTGCCAAGGCGGGCGGCGGTGCCGCCGGCCTGCGGTCGGTGTTTGCGGCGCTGCTGGTGGCCGGCCTGGTCGCCTTCCTCATCGCCCCCCTGTTCACCCAGCTGCTGCACTTCTTCCCCGAGGTCGTCACCGGCACCGTGATCACGATCATCGGGGTCTCGCTGCTTCCCGTCGCCATCAAGTGGGCCGGCGGGGGAGCCGGTACGCCAGGCTTCGGCGCACCCAAGAACATCGGACTGGCCGGGATCACCGCGCTGATCATCGTGCTGATCTACCGCTTCTTGCCCGCGGCGCTGAGCCGGGTGGCGATCCTACTCGGTCTCGTCGTCGGGACGATCATCGCGATCCCGTTCGGACTCACCAACTTCGCCAAGATCAGCGACGCGAAGGTCTTCCAGCTCACCACACCGTTCCACTTCGGCGTGCCCGACTTCACCCCGAACGGGGCCTTCATCGGTGCTGCGGTGTCGATGTTCGTGGTGATGCTGGTGATTATGACCGAGACCACCGCCGACATCCTGGCCATCGGCGAGGTGATCGACAAGCCGGCGGACCGCCAGCAGGTCACCAACGGTCTGCGGGCCGACACGCTCGCGACGGCGTTCGCCGCCATCTTCAACGGCTTCTCGGTCAGCGCCTTCGCCCAGAACGTCGGGTTGGTCGCCATCACCGGGATCAAGAGCCGGTTCGTGGTCGCGGTCAGCGGCGGCATCCTGGTCGTCCTCGGGCTCTTCCCGGTCGTCGGCGCCCTGGTGGCCCTCGTCCCGCTGCCGGTGCTGGGTGGCGCCGGTCTGGCCCTGTTCGGCACCGTCGCCGCCAGCGGTATCCGGACCCTGAGCAAGGTCGACTTCTCCGGCAACGCCAACCTGGTGATCGTCGCCTTCTCGCTGGGCATGGGGATCATCCCGATCGCCGTACCGAACTTCTACGACAAGTTCCCCAACTGGTTCACCGTGATCTTCGACTCGGGGATCACCGCCGCTGCACTGACCGCGGTCCTGCTCAACCTCATCTTCAACATCATCGGCCGCAAGGGCACGGGTGAGGGTCCGATCTTCTCCGAGGCGCCGCCGATCTCCGCCATCTCCGATGAGGACGAGATGCGGCTGGACCCAGACGGTCCGATGGCCCGTGGCCGCCGCGTGAAGACCGAGAGTGATCACCTGTGACCGGGCTGACCGAGTTCAACCAGATGAGTCCGGACCAGGCGGCCGAGGTGATCCGACCCTGCGTGGACGTCGAGCGGTGGGTGGCCGAAGTGGTCAGCCGGCGTCCGTACGCCGACGTCGAGGAGCTGGTGGCCACCGCCCGCGGTGCGGCGGACCCCTTCACCGACGCGGAGGTGGAGGGAGCGTTGGCCCACCATCCTCGGATCGGGGAGCGAGCCCAGGGCGAGTCGGCGGAGGCCAGCCTCTCCCGGGCCGAGCAAGCGCAGCTGTCGGTCGGCGCGGACGTGCAGCGGCAACTCGAGCAGGGCAACCGGGACTACGAGAACCGCTTCGGCCGGGTCTTCTTGATCCGAGCCGCCGGGCGCTCCAGCGAGGAGATCTTGGACCAGCTCCAGAGCCGGCTGGGCAATGACGTCGCGACCGAAAACTCGGTCGTCGCCGACCAGCTGCGCCAGATCGCGCTCGTCCGGCTCGGTCAGGCGGTGGCGGCATGAGCTATCTGTCCGCCCACGTGCTTGATGCGGCCGCCGGTCGCCCGGCCGCCGGGGTACGGGTCACGCTGATCGACACCGACGACGCGGTCCTGGCCAGTGCCCTCACCAACGACGACGGCCGGGTCGCCGACCTCGGACCTGACCGGCTGGACGCAGGCACCTACCGGGTGACCTTCGCCACTGGGGAGTACTTCGCCGGTCGCGACGTCGAGTGCTTCTACCCCGACGTCACGGTCCACTTCCAGACCGCGGCCGACCAGGGGCACTACCACATCCCGCTGCTGTTGAGCCCCTACTCCTACACGACCTACCGCGGGAGCTGAGCTTGCCACGCGTCCCGGCTGTCGATCCCACCCACCGGGTCCATCCCATCGACTGTTCCATCTGTGTCATCGATCCATCCCCACCACAAAGGAGTGTCCATCATGGCTGAGGTCATCCTCACTGCAAACCAGTACGGCAAGGCGGAGGTCCGAGTCGTTCGGGTCAGCCGCGACACCGATCGGCACGACCTGATCGACCTGAGCGTCACCTCGGAACTCCGGGGTGACTTCGAGTCCGCGCACAGCGAGGGGAACAACGAGCACGTCGTCCCCACCGACACCCAGAAGAACACGATCTTCGCCTTCGCTCGCGACGAGATCAGTGCCCCCGAGACCTTCCTGGTCAAGTTGGCCGACCACTTCACCAGCGAGTTCGACTGGGTGAGCGGCGGCCGCTGGGCGGCCGAAGAATACGGCTGGTCGCGGATCGGGAACCACGATCACTCCTTCTACCGCAGCGCGCCCGAGACCCGGACCGCGGTGCTGGTCCGCGACGGGGACACCAACACCTTGATCTCCGGCTTCTACGGCCTCACCGTCCTGAAGACGACCAAGTCCGGGTTCGTCGGCTACCCCAAGGACAAGTACACGACGCTGGCGGAGACCGAGGACCGGATCCTGGCCACTGACATCGCCGTCCGCTGGCGCTACAACACCACCGAGCTGGACTTCGACGCGACCTACGAAGCCGTCAAAACCACGATGATGGAGATGTTCACCGAGGGCCACTCCAAGGCGCTGCAGCACACGCTGTACGGGATGGGCAACGCCGTCATCAACGAGCACGACACCATCGACGAGATCAAGTTCTCCTGCCCGAACAAGCACCACTTCCTGTCCGATCTGTCGTTCTGTGGCCTGGACAACCCGAACGTGGTCTTCTATGCCGCAGACCGCCCGTTCGGGCTGATCGAGGCCACCTTCGCCCGGAAGGGGTCACCGACCGCCGAGGCGGCCTGGATGGGCGTCGCCGGCTTCTGCTGACGCTGCCCCGATTCACCGCCGCACCTCACCGCCCCTTCCAGGTCCCGAGTAGAACGGATACACGATGACCAGCACCGCAAATGGCCACTTCGATCCTGTGATCGACCCCGACGAGCTCGCCGACTGGGCGGAGTCCTTCGACCAGATGCTGCGAGCCAGCGGTCGCAGCGGGGCATCGGCGGTGTTGCGGATGCTGGGGGAGCGCGCCGCGCAGGCGGGACTGCCCGGGCAGGAAGTCGTCACCACCGACTACGTCAACACCATCGCGGTGTCCGACGAGCCGGAGTTTCCCGGTGACGAGGACACCGAGCGCGCGTTTCGTCGGCTGCTGCGGTGGAATGCGGCGGTGATGGTGCACCGGGCTCAGCGCCCGGACATCGGCGTGGGTGGGCACATCTCGACCTATGCGGGGGCGGCCACGCTCTATGAGGTGGGGTTGAACCACTTCTTCCGTGGTCCTGACCATC
>JBPCRP010000055.1:0-5389 GCA_050996715.1 Propionibacteriaceae bacterium | reverse complement strand
CGAGTTCAAAACCACGAGGGCCCAGAAGGGACCGCAGGCAGACCGGGGGAGCGAGATCTGATGGTGTTGGGACGTCGAATCCCCCGTGCCCGGGGGACAGGGGGGCTTCGACGTCGTGCTGATCCGCTCAGGTGGTCAGCACCAGCGATCAGCACCAGCGATCAGTACGACGGTTGGCTGGGGTCGATCTGGGCGACCCAGGCGCTGATCCCGCCGCCGACGTGGACGGCGTCGGACAGACCGGCACCGTGGACTGCCGCGAGAGCCTCGGCCGATCGCGTACCCGCCTTGCAGTAGAGCACGACCTGCTGGTCGGTCGGTAGCTTCGGCAACGCTTCGCCGGACAGGAACTCACCCTTGGGGATGAGCACCGAACCCGGGATCGCGTTGATCTCTCGCTCGACCGGCTCGCGGACGTCGATCAGCACGAACTTCTTCTCGCCGTGGTCGCGCTCGGTCAGCCACTGCTCGAGCTGTCCCACCGAGATGGTGTGGCCCGACACCGCTTCGGCCGCCTCGTCGGTGATCGAGCCGCAAAAGGACTCGTAGTCGATCAGACCGGTGATCGGCTCGCCCTGCGGATCCTTGCGCAGCTTCAGGGTCTTGTAGGTCATGTCGAGCGCGTCGTAGACCATCAGCCGGCCGATCAGCGGGTCGCCCAAGCCGGTGATCAGCTTGATCGCCTCGGTGGTCATGATCGACCCGATCGAGGCGCAGAGCACGCCGAGCACGCCACCCTCGGCGCACGAGGGGACCATCCCCGGGGGCGGCGGCACCGGGTAGAGGTCGCGATACTGCGGACCCTGGTCGGCCCAGAACACGCTGACCTGACCTTCGAAGCGGAAGATCGACCCCCAGACGTACGGCTTGTGGCTCAGCACCGCCGCGTCGTTGACCAGGTAGCGGGTCGCGAAGTTGTCGGTCCCGTCCACGATCAGGTCGTACTGGGCGAAGATCTCCATCACGTTGTCGTTGTCGAGCCGGGTGTCGTGCACCACGACGTTCACCAGCGGGTTGACCTCGGCGATGCTCTCCTTGGCCGACAGCGCCTTGGATCTGCCGATGTCGGACTGCCCGTGGATGATCTGACGCTGCAGGTTCGACTCGTCCACGGTGTCGAACTCGACGATCCCGAGCGTGCCCACCCCCGCCGCGGCGAGGTAGAGCAACGCGGGGCTACCGAGCCCACCGGCGCCGATCACCAGCACCCGGGCGTTCTTCAGCCGCTTCTGGCCGTCCATCCCCACGTCGGGGATGATCAGGTGCCGGCTGTAGCGCCTGACCTCTTCGGTGGTCAGCTCGGCGGCTGGTTCTACAAGTGGCGGTAGGGCCACGACATCCTCCATCGGTCGTACTCCGTCGGTCGTGCTCACGGGGACGGCGCGCGCAGCGCCGGATCCGATCATCTCCAGGAACCTGCTGGCTCCCCGACCTATTCCGCTCCCCGGTCTCCGCGACCAGTCAACTCCTCCCGCATCCGGCCGGCGTGTCGGACAGGACCTGCCTGCTCGGTGTCGGTCCGGTGCCGTCTCGGCAGCCGGTCAGCGGGGTTACCGGCCAGTAGCATGCCCAGGTGAGCACGACTCGGGTCGCCAGGCTGCCTCGCGACCAGCGACGAGCGCAGCTGCTCGACGCCGCCAACGAGGTGTTCACCACCCACGGCTACCACGCGTCGGCGATGGACGACATCGCCGAGGCAGCCGGGGTGTCCAAGCCGGTGCTCTACCAGCACTTCGAGTCCAAGCTGGAGCTCTACTTCGCCCTGCTCGACACCAGCTGCGAGCGGCTGGTCGAGGTCGTCGGCGAGGCGATCGCCTCCACCGAGGTCAACGCCGACCGGGTGGTCGCCGCCATGGGGGCGTTCTTCGACTTCGTATCCTCGGCCAGTGGGGAGTTCCGCTTCGTCTTCGAGTCCGATCTGACCGGGGACGACACCGTGCAGAAGCGGCTGTGGGCGGTCAACAACGAGATCGCCGACGCCATCGCCGAGGTGATCCGCCAGGACACCGGGCTGTCCAACGACCGTTCCAAGCTGCTCGCCATCTCGCTGGTCGGCCTGGCCCAGGTCGGGGCCCGGTATTGGGTGTCCGCCGACAGCGCAGCGATCCCCCTGGACACCGCCAAGCAGCTGGTCAGCAGCCTGGCCTGGCGCGGTATCGGCGGCTTCCCGCTCACCGAACATTGAGCACCGGCCGGGGGCCTGAGAGCGTCGTTGTGCCGGCCGGAACCGGCGGGTCCCGCATCCGACCACGGCAACGGCGGCCGTCTCCTTTCCGGAGACGACCGCCGCGCGCGTGGCTCGGGTCGCTAGCCCCGTTCGAGGGTGGTGGCGCCGGTCATGATCGCCACCGCCTCAGTGGGGCGGTGCGACGCCGGGGTGATCACCCCGGCGCAACCACCGAGGCGGGCGATGTGGATGCGGTCGGCCACCTCGAACACGTTCGGCATGTTGTGACTGATCAGGATGACGGGCAGACCCTTGGCCTTGATCTGCTGGATCAGGTTCAGCACCTGTCCGGTCTCCTTGACCCCCAGAGCGGCCGTCGGCTCGTCGAGTACGACGAATTTGGTGGCGAACGTCGCGGCGCGGGCGACCGCCACCGCCTGCCGTTGACCACCGGAGAGCGTCTCCACGGCCTGCGACATGTTCTGCACGGTGGCGATACCGAGATTGGCCATCGACGTCCCGGCCGCCTCCTTCATGCCCTTCTTGTCGAGCATCCGAAACACCGTGCCCAGCACGCCCGGACGACGACGCTCCCGGCCGAGGAACATGTTGGCCGAGATGTCGAGCGCCGGGGCGACCGCCAGGGTCTGGTAGACGGTCTCGACACCGGCGCTCCGGGCATCCTGCGGGCTGCGGTAGTGGGCCCGTTTCCCGTCCACGTACACCTCGCCGGCGTCGGGGACCAGCGCCCCGGTGAGCGCCTTGATCAGCGTCGACTTGCCGGCGCCGTTGTCGCCGATCACGGCGAGCACCTCACCCGGATACAGGTCGAGGTCCACTCCGTCCAGGCCGACGACCCGGCCGAAGGTCTTGACCAGCCCGCGGGCCGAGAGCACCGTCGTCGACGGGTCGCCCTTGCCCTCTTGGACGGCGTCGAGGTCGACGCCGTTGCGCACCCAGGGCTCGTTGCTGGTGGTCGTCATGCCTTCACCTTCCGGATCCACTGGTCGATGGCGACCGCGGCGATGACCAGGACGCCTGTAGCGAAGACCCGCCACTGGTCGTCCACCCCGGCCAGGCTGAGGCCGAGCGCGAACGCATACACGATGAGAGCGCCGATCATCGTCCCGATGATTCCGCCGCGGCCTCCGAAGAGGCTGGTGCCGCCGATCACCACGGCGGTGATGCTTTCCAGGTTGCCTGCCCCGATGGCGTTGGGGCTGGCGCTGCCGGCCCGGCCGATCTGCAGCCAGGCGGTGATGCCGTAGAGCAAACCCGCCACGGTGTAGACGCTGAGTAGCACCCGGTCGACCCGGATACCGACGAGCCGGGCCGCCTCGGCGTCGTCACCGACGGCGTACACGTGCCGACCCCACGAGGTCTGGCTGAGGGCGAAGGCCACCACCACCGCCATCACGACCACCACCAGCACACCGAGGGTGATCCGGAAGTCGCCGAAGCGAAAGATGGTGCCGGCCGCGCTCAACGAGGCCGGCATGTCGCCGGCCTGGATGTTGGAGCCGCCGGAGTAGAGCAGGCCGGCCGCCAGGAAGATCGACAACGTGCCCAGGGTCACGATGAACGGGGGCAGGTTGATCCGGGTGACCAGGAACCCGTTGACCAGACCGCCGACCACGCCGACGGCCACCCCCAACAGAATGGCGATCGGGCCGGGCAGTCCGCCCGCGGAGGACAGACTGGCCATGATCAACATGGCGAACACGGTCAGCGCCCCGACCGACAAGTCGATGCCGGCCGTCAGGATGATCAACGTCTGGCCGATGGCCAGGGCGGCGATGATCGCCGTCTGCTGCAGCAGGATCGAGATGGTCTGCGGCTGCAGGAAGCGGGGGTTAACGATGGCGAAGACGATCACCGCGACGACCAGCACCAACAGCGGGCTGATGGATGGCTGGGCGTGCAGGACGTGCTGGATGCGTTGGGCGGGTGAGTGACGCCTGAGGGCGAACTGCTCGGCCGCCGTCGGTGCTGCAGTAGTGGTGGACACAGAGGCTTCCTTGCCGGGTCGGTTGCGACGGACGTCGCGCCAAAAGAGTGGGGGGTGCGGGGACCGCTGATCCCGCCCTGAGGGTCGGGACCAGCGATCTCGTGGTCAGCCCCAGCAGATCTTCTCGGCCGCCGCGACGTCGATGCTGTCCAGCCCGGAGACGGGCTTCTTGGTCACCAGCTGCACGCCGCTGTCGAGGAAGGTGAGCCCCGGGGTGACCGCGGGCTTGTCCTTACCGCCGCTGTCGACGATCTTCTTGATCGCCTCGACGCCGAGCTGGGCCATCTTCACCGGGTACTGCTGGGCCGTCGCCCCGATGACGCCGCTCTTGACGCCGGAGATTCCAGGGCTGCAGCCGCCGTCGACCGAGACGATCGTCGCCTTCACCCCGGCCGCGTCCAGCGCCTGGGCGGCGCCGGCGGCTGCCGGCTCGTTGATGGTGTAGACGAGATTGATCTTCCTGGACTTGGCCAGGCAGCTCTCCATGGCGGTCTTGCCCTTGTCCTGGGCACCCTGGGTCGGCTCGTTGCACACGATCGTGTAGGAACCGCCCTTGCCGCCGCTGTAGCTGCCCGACTTTGCCTCGTCGCCGTTCCTGGTCTTGTCGGCAGTGTCGATGCCCATTCCGGTCAGGAAGCCCTGGTCACGGTTGACGTCGACCGAGACAATCTTGTCGTTGAAGATGTCGAGCAGCGCGATGGTGGCCTCCTTGCCGTTCATCTGGGCCGCCGCCCACTTACCGATCAGCTCTCCTGCTTGGAAGTTGTCGGTGGCGATGGTCAGGTCAACGGTGTCGGGCGGGTCGGGCGGCGTGTCCAACGCGATCACGTAGAGGCCGGCGTCGCGGGCCTTCTTGATCGCGGGGTTGACACCGGGCCCGTTCGGGGTGATCAAGATGCCTTGGTCGCCTCGGGCCACGGCGCTCTCGATGGCCTTGACCTGGCCGTCCTCGTCGCCGTCAGCCGCGCCGGCGGCATAGGTGAGGGACACCCCGTCCTTGGCGGCAGCGTCCTCAGCGCCCTTCTTCATGGCCAGAAAGAAGGGATTGGTCGAGGTCTTGGTGATCAAGGTGACGGCCACCTTGGAATTACCGCCGGTCCCGCCCGGGCTGGCGCTGTCGCTGCCGCCACACGCGGCGAGGGTCAGGGTAGCTGCGGCCGTGAGGACCAGACCGGCGAAAAAGCGGCGGCGGGCTCGTCCGGTCGACGATGAGC
>JBPCRP010000019.1:0-5586 GCA_050996715.1 Propionibacteriaceae bacterium | reverse complement strand
GGCGTGGGCCGCACGCCCTGCGCGATAGTCCCGACGGAGTCGGGCGTGGGCCGCATGCCCTGCGCGATAGTCCCGACGGAGTCGGGCGTGGGCCGCATGCCCTGCGCGATAGTCCCGACGGAGTCGGGCGCGGTCTCAATCCCCGTGCCGGTCGCCGTCCCGGTCGCCATCTCCGCCCCGGGAAGGGGCAGGTTGCGGAGCCGGGGGCGGCAGTAGGACGCCCCCATCCACGCCGTCATACCCAGACCGCTCAGCGCGACGGCCCACCCGATCCCGATCGCGGCGGTGATCGCCCCGAACCCAGCGAGCGCCAACGGCAGGATGCCGTCGTCGGCCAGGGCGATCAGGGAGTAGACGCGTCCGAGGTAGGCGGGCTCGACCCGCGCCTGGAGCATGCCGGCCAGCGGTGGGCACGCCAGACCGCTGGTCAGACCCACCAGGCCCAGGGCGAGCCCGACCCCCCACTCCGGAGCGACACCGATCGTGGCCAGCGCCACCCCCTGGAGAGCGAGCATGGCGTAGGCCAGGCGCAGCGGCCGGGGCGACCGGAGCCGGAACGTGACCAGGGTGCCGACGATGGCTCCGGCCCCGACCAGACCGATCAGCAGCCCGAGATGAGTGGGCCCCCAGCCCTCGGCCGTGACCCGCAGCGCCACCCCCACGGTGACCACCGGGATCGCGAAGAAGTTGAGACCGACGAGCGAGAGCACCAGCCGACGGGAGTCGTCGCGTCCGCGGAGGTGACCGATCAGCTCGCGCACCGAGGCGTAGACCGATTGCGAGCGCGCCGCCTCGCGGGGATAGCGCGTCCGGACCAGACCCATCACCACGGCCGCGACCACGAACGGCACGACGAGGACGGCCAGCGTGCCCGGCAGCAGCAACGCACCGAGGGCGACCCCCGCGAGCGGGGGCCCGGCGAGGTAGGCGATGCGGCCGCCCATCTGCCGGAGCCCGGCGGCCCGGATCAGTCCGTCGGTCGCCACCAGCTGCCGGGGCATGGTGCCGACCGACGGCAGGTGGACGGCGTCGGCGGCCCCGAAGAGCACGCCGACCACCACCATCAGCGGCAGCACCGGCAGCGCGTTGACGGTCAGGACGGCCACGGCGGCGAGCAGCACCACCGCGCGCAGGACGTCGGCGGCGACCAGCAGCGGGCGAGTCGGGAGCCGGTCGGCGAACGCTCCACCGACCAGCACCAGCACCGCCCGCGGCAGCGTCCCGGCCGCGATGACCAGGGTGGCGGTGAAGGGGGAGCCCAGGGACGCGGCAGTGAACGCCAACACGACCAACCACGCGCGGTCGGCGAGGTCGGCCAGCGTCACGCCCACCAGGAAGGTGAAGAACGGACGACCCACCTGGGGCGGACGAACCGGTTGGGGGGTCCCCGGGTTCGTAACCATCGCTTGAACAATAGTCGGGGACGAGAAGTTCCGTCGAGCGGCGCATCGGCGGAGTTGATTTGGCAACCGGTTACGCCGCGCCGGCTCCGGGCGACAGGGCGATCGACGTCTGCGACCCGATCTCGGCAAAGCCCAGACCCCGGGCGGCGCGGCGGGGAGCCACGTCACCGACCCGGGCCCGCCACTGGGCGACGAGACCAGCGTCGAGGGCGTCGTTGGCCGCCAACGCCGCCGCCCGCGTCCCCCACCCCGAACGGCGTAGCTCGGGCAGGGTCAACACACCGACGTGGCCGAGCAGGTGCGCCCACTCGTCGTAGCCGGCCCCGGCGGTCGGCTGGTCGCGGTCGTCGAGCGTGACGAAGACGCGGCTCATCGCGGCCAGGCCCACCTCGGCCACGTCGTCGGGCGGACAGGAACGTTCCAGCCGGGCCACCGACTCGGGGTCGTCGGCGACGGGAACCTCCGACAGTCCGTCGATCTGCACGTAGCGGTCGGTATAGCCCAGCGTCGCCTCCCTGATCAGCCGGACGGAGTGGCCGTCGCACAGGCGCAGCAGCACGTGCGCGTCGGACAGCGTGTCCGGATCGGCGGAACCCGCCCGGTCCTGCATCCACCCCGGGCCGAGCACCACCGTGTCGTCCCAGAGCCGGACCACCATGATCTGGTCGCTGGCTTCCACCCGGATCGTCCGGCCGTGTTGTGGCTCGCGGTCACGCGCGAGGGCGTCGTCGTGGAGCCCCAGCTGGCGCGACCAGGCCAGCCGGACGATGGCCTCGGTGTTGATCTCCACTCCAGGATCCTAGGAGTCCACCGGCAATCTGGGCCCAAACACGACCGGCCCCGAACAACGCAGGCCCCGAACAACGCAGGCCCCGAACGACGCAGGCCCCGCACCCCAGAGGGGTACGGGGCCTGCGCAGGACCTGAGGTCAGGCGATCACTTGAGGATCTTGGTGACCCGACCGGCACCAACCGTCCGGCCGCCTTCACGGATGGCGAAGCGAAGCTCCTCCTCCATGGCGATCGGCTGGATCAGCTGCACAGACATGTCGGTGTTGTCACCGGGCATGACCATGTCGGTGCCCTCGGGCAGGTTGACCACGCCGGTCACGTCGGTCGTCCGGAAGTAGAACTGCGGACGGTAGTTGTTGAAGAACGGCGTGTGGCGGCCACCCTCCTCCTTGCTCAGGATGTAGACCCGAGCCTCGAAGTCGGTGTGCGGGGTGGTGGTGCCCGGCTTGATCACGACCATGCCGCGCTCGACGTCCTCGCGCTTGGTGCCACGAAGGAGCAACCCGACGTTCTCGCCGGCCTGGCCCTCGTCGAGCAGCTTGCGGAACATCTCCACGCCGGTGACCGTCGTGGTCTGCTTGCCCTCGCGGATGCCGATGATGTCGACGGTCTCGTTGATCTTGACGATGCCGCGCTCGATGCGACCGGTGATGACGGTGCCGCGACCGGTGATCGTGAAGACGTCCTCGACGGGCATGAGGAAGGGCTTGTCGACCTCACGCTCGGGCTGCGGGATGTAGTCGTCGACCGCCTGCATCAGCTCGACGATCGACTCGGCCCACTTGGCGTCGCCGTTCAGCGCCGGGAAGGCGGCCACGCGCACGACGGGCACGTTGTCGCCGTCGAACTCCTGGTCGGACAGCAGCTCGCGGACCTCGAGCTCGACGAGCTCCAGGATCTCCTCGTCGTCGACCATGTCGCACTTGTTGAGCGCCACGACCATGGCCGGAACGCCGACCTGGCGGGCGAGCAGCACGTGCTCACGGGTCTGCGGCATCGGACCGTCGGTGGCGGCGACCACGAGGATCGCGCCGTCCATCTGCGCCGCGCCGGTGATCATGTTCTTCACGTAGTCGGCGTGCCCGGGGCAGTCGACGTGCGCGTAGTGGCGAGCCTCGGTCTGGTACTCGATGTGAGCGATCGAGATCGTGATCCCGCGCTGCCGCTCCTCGGGCGCCTTGTCGATCTGGTCGAAGGCCTCGGTGTTGGGGTTGCCAACCGGGTCCTTGTCGTGGAGCACCTTCGAGATCGCCGCGGTGAGCGTGGTCTTGCCGTGGTCGATGTGCCCGATGGTGCCGATGTTGACGTGCGGCTTAGTCCGCTCGAACTTGGCCTTGGCCACTTGGGCTCCTTCTGGGATTCGTTCGCCACGCTTTCCTGCGGGGCGTCTGACTGGGTTGTGCTGGATACGAGCCCGGAAGGCCCGACCCAAGTTTTCCCGACCCGCCCGTCAGGGTCAATTTGGACCCCGACGGACGAGCTGGGTTGTACGGCGCTACTCGCCGCGAGCCTTCTGGACGATCTCGTCGGAGACCGACTTGGGGGTCTCGGCGTAGGAGTCGAACTCCATGGAGTACGACGCCTGTCCCGAGGTCTTGGACCGGAGGTCACCGACGTAGCCGAACATCTCCGACAACGGCACCAGGGCCACGACGACCTTGCTGCCGTGCACCTCGTCCATGGACTGGATCTGACCGCGCCGGGAGTTCAGGTCACCGATCACCGTGCCGAGGTAGTCCTCGGGGGTGGTCACCTCGACCTTCATCATCGGTTCGAGCAGCGCCGGATCGGCGCGGCGGGCGGCCTCCTTGAAGACCATCGAGCCGGCGATCTTGAAGGCGAGCTCGGAGGAGTCGACGTCGTGGTAGGCGCCGTCCTGCAGCGTCACCTTGATGTCCTCCACCGGGTAGCCGGCGAGCACGCCGAACTGCATGGCGTCCTGGATCCCGTCGTCGACGGCCGGGATGTACTCCCGCGGGATGCGTCCACCGGTGACGGCGTTGACGAACTCGTACCCGGAGCCGGGTGCCAGGGGTTCGAGATCGATGATCACGCGGCCGTACTGACCCGAGCCACCCGAATGCTTCTTGTGGGTGTACTCGACCTTGGTGACCGCGCGCCGTAGCGTCTCGCGGTAGGCCACCTGCGGCTTGCCGATGTTGGCCTCGACGTGGAACTCGCGCTTCATCCGGTCGATCAGGATCTCCAGGTGGAGCTCGCCCATGCCGGCGATGATCGTCTGACCGGTCTCCTCGTCGGTGTGGACGCGGAAGGTCGGATCCTCCTCGGCCAGCCGCTGGATGGCCATGCCGAGCTTCTCCTGGTCGGACTTGGTCTTCGGCTCGATGGCCTGCTCGATGACCGGCGCCGGAAAGTCCATGGACTCGAGGACAACCGGGTCGCTCTGCGCGCACAACGTCTCGCCGGTGGTGGTGTCCTTCAGGCCCATCACCGCCACGATCTGCCCGGCGCCGACCGTCGCGATCTCCTCACGCTTGTTGGCGTGCATCTGGTAGATCTTGCCGATCCGCTCCTTGCGCTGCTTGGTGCTGTTGAGCACCATCGTGCCGGCCTCGAGCTTGCCCGAGTAGACGCGGATGTAGGTCAGTTTGCCCAGGTGCGGGTCGGCGGCAATCTTGTAGGCCAACGCCGAGAACGGGTCGGCGTCGTTCGGGTGCCGCTCGATCTCCACCGACTCGTCGCCTGGCTTGAAACCCTGGATGGCGGGCACGTCGAGCGGGCTCGGCAGGTAGCTGATGACCGCATCCAGCAAGGGCTGCACGCCCTTGTTCTTGAAGGCGCTGCCGCAGAAGACGGCGGTGATCTGGCTGGAGAGCACAGCGCGCCGAACGGCGTGCTGCAGCGTCTCGGCGTTCACCTCCTCGCCCTCCAAGAACAGCTCCATCAGCTCGTCGTCGTACTCAGCGACCAGCTCGACCAGCTCGGCCCGCGCCAGTTCGGCACGTTCGGCCATGTCGGCCGGGATGTCCTCGACGGTGTAGTCCTCGCCGATCACCGTCTCGCCGCGCCAGGTCAGCGCCCGCATCGCGACGAGATCGACCATGCCGATGAACCCGCCCTCGGACCCGATCGGCAGCTGCATCACGGCGGGAACCGCCATCAGCCGCTTCTTGATCGTCTCGACGCAGAAGTCGAAGTTGGCCCCGGTGCGGTCGAGCTTGTTGACGAAACAGATCCGCGGCACCCGGTAACGGTCGGCCTGACGCCACACCGTCTGGGTCTGCGGCTCCACCCCGGCGACGCCGTCGAACACGGCGACAGCACCGTCGAGGACCCGCAGCGATCGCTCCACCTCGACGGTGAAGTCCACGTGCCCGGGGGTGTCGATGATGTTGATCTGGTGGTCTTTCCACGCACAGGTCGTCGCGGC
>JBPCRP010000163.1:0-4465 GCA_050996715.1 Propionibacteriaceae bacterium | reverse complement strand
GTCTTTGGCGGGGTTGTCGCCCGCTTTCCGGGGCGCCCCGACCCGCGCCCCGTCCCCCCCCCGCGCCCTGGTCGGCGCGCTGCGCGCACCCGACCGCCGGGCCGAGACCACCAACGTCGTTGCGGTCGACGCCCAGGGTGACGCCTGCGTCGCCACCACCAGCCTCGGGCTGGGCTCGGGGGTCTGGGTGCCGGGCTACGGCGTGCACCTCAACTCGATGCTCGGCGAGGGTGAACTGGTCCGGGCGGCCCTGCGGCCGGGCGAGCGGATGGGCTCGATGATGTCGCCGCTGGTCGGCCTGGGGCCGGACGGTTCGCTGCTGGTGGCGGCGGGGGCAGCCGGCGGGAGCCGGATCCGGCCGGCCCTGGTGCAGGTCCTGCTGCGGGTGCTGGCCGGACAGGCGCCGCAGGCCGCAATCGAGGCCCCACGCCTCAACGCCCTGCCGGGGATGGTGCGCTGCGAACCCGGCTTCAGCCCCGCCGTGCTCGCTGCCCTCGCCGCCGACGGCGAGGAGATCGCCGTGGCACCCGGACCCGCGCCGTACTTCGGTGGGGTGACGGCGGTCAGCCGGCGCGGCTCCGGCGCCGACCCGCGCCGCGGCGGAGCGGCGGTCACCCTCTGATCGACCCCGCTCTGCACGTCACCCAACGATTGCTCCGGAGGACGGGAGCAATCGTTGGGTGGACGGCGCCGGCGTACGTCCTCACAGGCCGCACACAGCGCGTCGCCAGGCTCATCCGGCACGGTGGACCAGCATGAGCCGGCAACCGCAGTCCCCCACTCTCACCCGCCGACACGCCCTGGCCCTGGTCGCCGGCGGCGGCGGTCTCGCCCTGGCGGGGGCGACCGGGGCCGATCTGGCGGTGGGTGGGTCGCTGCGGCGGACGATGACCCGTGGTTCCAGCACCGGCACCGACCCCCCGGCCTCCGGCAGCACCCCCAGCGACGTCGTGACGCCGATGACGGTCCGCACCGATGCGGTCGTGGCGTCCCCCGGTGACCTGTTCTACACCGACATGGCGACCCCTTCCCGGCTCCTCTGGACCGACCCGCACGGCCAGGTCCGGTGGACCGCCCGCGGGGCCGCGTCGTACGCCGACTTCCGGCTGCAGAACTATCAGAACCGGCCCGTGCTGACCTGGTGGGAGTCGCCCTCCACCGGCCTGGCCGCGTACGCAGACGGTCGCGCCGTGATTACGGGCCTCGACCACGCCGAGGTCGACACGGTGGAGAAGTCCGGGAACGTTGCGCCCGACGAGCACGAGTTCCTGCTCACCAGCCGCGGCACCGCCCTCATCGTCAGCTACGTGCGGACCACCGTCGACCTCCGGCCGTACGGCGGGGTGCGGGCCGGGCTGGTGATGAACGGGATCGCCGAGGAGATCGACCTGACCTCGGGCACCGTGCTGCTGCACTGGGAGTCACTGGACCACGTGTCACTCGCCGAGAGCCACGCCGGTCTGCCGGCGGACCCGAGCGAGCCGTGGGACTACTTCCACATCAACTCCGTCAAGCCCACCCCCGACGATCAGCTGCTGATCTCGGCCCGGCACACCTGGGCGGTCTACAAGATCGATCGTGACACGGGGCGGGTGCGCTGGCGGCTCGGCGGCAAGAAGTCCGACTTCGTCCTGCCCAGCGCCGGGCGCTTCGGCTGGCAGCACGACGCGGTCGTGCAGCGGCCCGGGCTACTGCGGATGTTCGACAACGGCAGCGACGGCGACGTCGTGGTCAACAAGGTGAGCTCGGTGCTCTGGCTCCAGCTCGACGAACGCCGCCGCCGGGCCAGCGTGTACGCCAAGTTCACCCACCCCGACCGGTTGAGCGCGGCCGCGATGGGCAATGCGCAGCTGCTGCCGAACGGGCACGTATTCGTCGGCTGGGGCACCGCGAAACGGCTGAGCGAGTTCGACACCGAGGGCCGGGTGGTGTTCGACGCGACCCTGCCGAACGTCTGTTACCGCGGTTACCGCCTGGTGGTCGACTGAGGTCCCCTTAGGATTCTGTGGGTGACCTCCGCTCCCGCGTCGACCTATCGCCTGCAGATCAGCCCCGACTTCACCCTCGACGACGCGGCCGCCGTCGTGCCCTACCTGGCCGACCTCGGGGTCGGTGCGGTCTACCTGTCGCCGATCCTCACCTCCACCACGGGCTCCGACCACGGCTACGACACGGTCGAACCGGCCGCCGTCGATCCCCAGCGGGGTGGGGACGCCGGCTGGGCGGCCCTGCAGCGCGCGGTCCGGGACGCGGGCCTGCCGATCGTCATCGACATCGTCCCCAACCACCTGGGGATCTCCGCCCCGGCGGAGAACCGCTACTGGTGGGACGTCTTGACCCACGGCCCGGACTCGACCTATGCGTCCTGGTGCGACATCGACTGGACCCGGGGTCGGGTGCTGGTCCCGATCCTCGGCGACGACCCCACCCTCAGCCTCGACGGCGACGAGCTGCGCTACTTCGAGCACCGCTTCCCCATCGCCCCCGGCACCGAGGGCGGGACGCCCGCCGAGGTGCACGCCAGGCAGCACTACGAGCTGGTGCACTGGGAGCGGGGCAACACCGAGCTCAACTACCGACGGTTCTTTGCGGTCACGACCCTGGCCGGCGTCCGCCAGGAGGACCCGGCGGTCTTCGCGGGCACCCACGGGCGGATCGCCGAGCTCGTCGCCGACGGTGTCGTCGGGCTTCGGGTCGACCATCCCGACGGTCTGGTCGACCCGGCCGACTACCTGGCCAAGCTGCGGGCGCTGGCCCCCGACGCCTGGATCACCGTGGAGAAGATCCTCGAGCCGGGTGAGCAGCTGCCGAGCTGGCCGGTCGCCGGCACCACCGGATACGACGCCCTGCGGGAGGTCAGCGGGCTGTTTGTCGACCCGTCGTCCGAAACGGCGCTGACCGCGCTCTACGAGGAGCTCACCGGCGACACCCGCACCATCGCCGACCACGTCGTCGAGGGCAAGCGGATGGTCACCCGGGACCTGCTGCCCGCCGAGGTCAGCCGGATCGCCGCGCTGGTCCCCGACGTCCCCGACGCCGACCAGGTCATCGCCGAGGCCGCCGTCGCCTTCGACGTCTACCGTTCCTACCTGCCCGACGGGGTCGCGCATCTCGACGACGCCCTCGCCCAGGTGCTGACCGTCCATCCCGGCCTGGCCGATGCGGTCACGGCGCTGCGACCCCGGTTGGCCGACGGCGACGACGAGGTGGGCCGTCGGTTCCAGCAGCTGAGCGGGGCCACCATGGCCAAGGGCACCGAGGACACCGCGTTCTACCGCTATTCGCGCTTCGTCGCCCTCAACGAGGTGGGCGGTGACCCCGGCCGCTTCGGGGTCGAGCCGGCCGAGTTCCACGCCGCCGCGGCCGCCCGGGAGCACGACTGGCCGACGTCGATGACCACGCTCTCGACCCACGACACCAAGCGCGGTGAGGACGTCCGGGCCCGGCTGGCGGTGCTGAGCGAACTGCCCGCGGAGTGGGCCGGGTTCGTGCGGGCGGCCTGGCGGTTGGCTCCCATCGCGGAACCCACCATCGCCTACCTGCTCTGGCAGGTCGTGGCCGGCGTCGGGCTGATCAACCGCCAGCGGCTGCACGCCTACGCGGAGAAGGCGATGCGCGAGGCGGCGGTGGCGACCACCTGGACGGCTCCGGACCAGGCGTTCGAGGCGGCGGTGCACGCCGCCGTCGACCAGGCGTACGACGACCCCGAGCTGGCTCGCTTGGTCACCGACCTGCACGCCCGCCTCGACGTCCCCGCGTGGTCGAACAGCCTGGGACAAAAGCTCGTCCAGCTCGCGATGCCGGGGGTGCCCGACGTCTACCAGGGCACCGAGCTGTGGGAGGACTCGCTGGTCGACCCGGACAACCGGCGACTCATCGACTACGACGTCCGCCGCGACGCGCTGGGCCGGACCTCACCGGCGATCACCGCCGACGGGGCCGCGAAGCAGTGGGTCGTGCGGCAGACCCTCACCGCACGGCGCGACCGGGCCGAGCTGTTCACCGGGTACCAGCCGCTCACCGCCGACGGACCGGCCGCGGACCACCTGGTCGCGTTCGACCGCAGCGGGGCCACCGTGCTCGCGACCCGGCTCCCGGTCGGCCTGGCCGCGCAGGGCGGCTGGGGCGACACCTCGGTCGTGCTGCCGGCGGCGCGGGACGCGCTGACGGGCCGTGAGATCGGCGGCGGTCCGACCCGCGTCGCCGACGTGCTGCTGGACTACCCGGTGGCGCTGCTGCTGGTCTGAGGCGCGGTCAGGCGCCGACGGAGTCGGGCGTGGGCCGCACGCCCTGCGCGACGGTCCCGACGGAGTCGGGCGTGGGCCGCACGCCCTGCGCGAGAGTCCCGACGGAGTCGGGCGTGGGCCGCACACCCTGCGCGATAGTCCCGACGGAGTCGGGCGTGGGCCGCACGCCATGCGCGATAGTCCCGACGGAGTCGGGCGTGGGGCGTACGCCCCGCGCG
>JBPCRP010000147.1:0-38217 GCA_050996715.1 Propionibacteriaceae bacterium | reverse complement strand
TCCCGGTTCACGTCGAGTCGGCCATCTGCGCCGCGGACGTAGCCGATTTCGGTGACCGTGAGGGTGACGACCGCGACCTCTCGGCGGTTCAGGTAGTCGAGAAAGTCATGGTGGTCCGTCGAGGGATGCACCGCAGACAGGCTCCCGACCAGCTCGAACGAGTCTCCCTGCCCGCCACGGGTGATCAGCGTGTACAGCCCGTCCTGCGGGCTGAGAGCCTCGGCGGTATCGGGGCGTCGGCCGGTGAACGCGGCGATCCCCCAGTCGGACGCGTTCGGACTGTGGGCGGTGTACCAGGCCTGGTGGGCGCGGTGGAAGTTGCCCACCCCCAGGTGCACGATCCGCACCGGGGCCGCGGGCGGCATGTCCGGTAGCGCACGAGACAGCCGTTGGGTCTGTGAGTTCGCAGTCATCGTTTGAACACCCTTCTGAGGTCGGTGAGGACAAGGTCACGGATGGTGTCGACGGCCTCGTCCGTGGCACCGAGGCAGGAAAGGTGGCGCTGATGGAGCCCACGTGCAGGATCTGACGGGAGCCGATGGCGGTCACGAGGTCGATCGACAGCTTGGGGAAACTTATCCTCCGACGAGCGGGGCTCCGAGGTGTGGTGCCTGTCGGGCCACCCAGGCCACCCAGACCGCCGCGGCCGGGCCGCATCCCTCGCATGACGTCTTGGCGAAAGCCGACCACAGCGGGATCGCGGAGTTGGGGTGGAGAAGAAGCAGCCCAGGCGGCGTACTCGTTCCCACCCGCCAGCCGCGGGGGCCACCAGCGCCCTCGCAAACGTCATGGGTCTGTCGAGAGGGCGTTGGCGTCCCCTTGACCGGGAATCTTGCCCTGAAGGCTCGACACCAAGTGGAACCTAGGACAGCACTGTTGTCAGGAGATCCTGTTACTCAGGGCGCTGATCGGAAGCGCAGCCGGGTGCCGTGAGCGTCAGCGGCACCCGCCATCCGGCGAACCATCTGAGCGCTTCGATCCAGGAGGCGTTCTCGTCGGTGTCGGCTGGGCGACCGCTGGCGGTCATCGAGTTGGTCAGGGCCCGAAGTCGCGTGGCGATGTCGCGCAGTTGGTCGGCCACGACGTGGGCGTCGCGAGGCGACAGGGCGGTCGTTGCCGCCAGATGGCGCCGGCACATGCGCATGGTGCCTTGGGCCGCAGGTCCGTGCGCCGATCGCGGTGCCACAGGTGAGACCTGTCCAGGTCGTCGGCGACGGCGTCCAGCAGGTACTCGTAGAGGACGGACACGTCGAACGGCTGGTGGCCTCCTCGGACACCTGAACCGGAGATCCACAACTCGATCTCGACCGCCGAGTAGCCCCAGGTATGCCGAGGACACAGGCCCAAAGACGCCCGGAGACGTTGCCGAAGCGAGCCTTCCAGGATGTCCCCGTGCAGAAAGGATCAGAGCTGTGGGACTTCTTGCTGGCTGAGCGGGGTGTCAACCACCGAGGCCTGTTCCGGTTGGCCACGGTGTCCGTCGGCGTCCGCTCCCTGCCCGGTCATCCTTCTCCTAGATTCGGAGGCCGACGGCGACGCCCACCGCTGCCGCGCCGACGGCGAGGATGAGCATGCCGGCCCCGTTGAGGAAGGCAGCACGATACCGGTGGTCCTCGATCAGTCGGACGGTTTCGAAGCCTGCGGTACTGAAGGTGGTGTAGCCGCCCAGTACTCCCGTGCCGACCGCGGCATGCCACATCTGTGGGACCCCGTGGCCGAGGGAGAGGCCGGTGAGCAGCCCGAGCAGCAGCGAGCCGGTCACGTTGATGACCGTGGTGGCCAGCGGAAATCTGAGTTCTACCCGACTCCGGATATGACCGTCGATCACGAACCGCAGGGCCGCGCCGAGCGCCCCGCCGACACAGACCAGAAGCAGCGTTAAGACTGAGCTCATCGGGCGCTGCTTCCGCCCGGTCGGGGGCCAAGTCGACGCATCAACGCAATTCCGGCCAGCGACGCCGCGGCGCCTGCCACGACGGTGAGGAGCGCGTACCCCACTGCGTGGACGGGGGCGACGGCCAGCAGGACGACGGTGTCGTTGGCGAGCGTGCTGTAGGTGGTGAAGCCGCCCAGAGCGCCGGTGCCCACCAGCAGTCGAGCTGTTCGGCGGCGACCGGCGTCCTTACCGCGTAACGCCAGACCCTCGAGTACCGCTCCGAGCAGGAACGCACCCAAGACGTTGATCGCGAAGGTGGTGACGGGAATCCCCGCCATCGGCGGAACCGCCTCACCGATGAGGTAGCGCGCGCCCGTGCCGACCGCCCCTCCCAACGCCACCCAGCCGATGTTGCGCCAATACAGATGGACGGGTTTTGCGACGCCCGCGGCGTCTTCGCCGGCCTCGACGTCGCTGTCGACCGGCAGCACGGGTGGTGATGTTCGTTTGTCGGTCTCGTTCACGTGAGTTCGGGTCCTTCCCATGGCAGCTGTTCCCCGGCCGGCACCGGGGCAACCGGTACCACGACAACACATCGGTGCTGACGGTGAGCCAGATGCACGGCGACCGATCCTCCGAGGTACTCCCGCACGCTCGATCTGAAGCCACTCCTTCTGCTACCGACCACGATCATTTCGGCATCGAGGGTCTCAGCCAGCCGGCCGAGAGCATGTGCGGCATCGCCGGCCAGCTCGCGGAAGCTCACGTCCACGCCCTCGTTGCGGAGAGCCTGGTGGACGTGTGCGGCCAACCCACCGTCGAACACGTTGGGAGACACGTCGGGAAGGTCAGGGTCGATCTGCAGCGCCTCGATCGATCCGTCGGCGTTCTCGCTGACGACGTAACTCATCAGGTCGACGTTGGCACAGACCAGGGTGGCGTTGAAGTGGCGGGCGAAACGGGCCGCGTGCAGCAGCACCGCGTCCGGCTGGCCCGGTGTCACACCGACGACGACGTAACGGGGTTGCTCGCGACTGGACATTCAGCCTCTCCCTTGTCGTGTCGTTGGCCGAAGCCCGGTCGGCGGTCGAAGGCTGCCGTCGATCATCGGTAAGCCCGGCGCCGATTCCGGCCGGTAGCACCCCGGTCACTGTCGCGGCCAGCATCCATGCTGCGGCGCGTCGCCGGTATCTGCGCTTCAAGCACTGGCCGACTACGCGGCCGACCTGACGCGAGGCTTTCGACTCCCTCATCGAGGCCCGGGTTCAGCTGGCCCCGGAGTCGGCCGTCGGCGTTCAGCGCTGTGCGGCCGTGACGCACAAACACGCAGTGGGTCGTGGACAGCAGCGTGTGGGGGGCCGTAGTGACCGTGGGCATAGCACACTCCTGAAGACAGAAATTCGTCCTAGGAGTCGTCAGCCACGTCGCGGTTCGAGGAAGAATCCTCCGGCGGAACCCATCGCCGCTCAAACCCTAGCCCGTACTGATCCACGCACACAATTTGACCTCGGTACTCTCGGCTGCTCAGACCCCACTCGCTGGTGGCGATTCCCTCCGAAAGGTGAGACCCGGTATTTCGCCGGGTGGAGTCCGACCGCCACCGGGCTACAGAACTCAAGCCATACCACCGGTGCGGTCACGAAACCCCGCAGCTGTCAGCTCTCGTCGGTCCGACCGGTTCGCCGGACTGCCGGACGAGCCGCTGTGGTTCAATGTGTCTTGGCGATGGAGCCCGCCCGGACCGTGGTCCGAATCGCGATCGTGCTGATGGCCCCTGTGACAGAGATGGCACAGGTGCGTCCATGCGGTGGTCGACGACGGCACGGGACCAAGATTTTGGTGCCTCGCTTGCCGTTGCGTGCCCAGCGAGGTTGCCTGATCCCTGCGGCTGGTCCACCACATGATCGCGCTTCCGCTAGGTGTCATCCAGCTCCTGCAGGTGCTGACGGTGTTTCTCGGAGCCCCAGGGGTCAGCGGGGTCATCGCCCGCGTGGAGGCACGGATGCAGGGCCGTCGCGGCCCGCGCATCCTGCAGCCCTACTACGACCTGGCCAAGCTCTTCGGCAAGGAAGCGATCGCCCCGCAGGGCGCCGGGCCGTTCTTCCTGTTCGCGCCGGTGCTGGCGCTGGCCTGCTACCTGACCGTGCCGCTGTTGATCCCGGTGCTGACGAGCTACGCCCTGCCGCTGGGCAACATGGGCGACATCCTGGGCGGCGGGTTCATTCTGTCCTTCGCGAGCTTCGTGGTGGCCGTCGCCGCAGCGGAGACCGGTGACGCCTACGCACAACTGGGTTCAAGTCGTGCCAAGACGTTCGCCGCGATCACCGAGCCGGTGGTGTTGCTCGTGGTCTTCGCGGTGGCGTTGCTGACCGCCACCGACCTGCCCTACGTGGTGGGCGCCACGGTGGTCAGCGGACCCCAGCAGATCGTCCGGCCGGCTCACCTGCTGGCCTCGGCCGCACTGTTCTTGGTCATTCTGTTCGAGACGAGCCGGATCCCGGTTGAGACGCACACCGGCACCTTGGAGCTCGGCATGATCGAGGGTGCCCGCTCGTTCGAGCACTCCGGGCCGTATCTGGCGTTGCTGAAGTGGGGGTCGGCGGCCAAGCAGCTCGTCTTCTACACCCTCTTCCTGAACGTGTTCGTCGCACCCTGGGGTCTGGCGTCGACCGCCCACCTCGGTGCGGTGCTGATCGCGATCGCGGCTCTGCTGGGTAAGGCGGTCGTGCTGGGGGTCGTGGTCGCGGTGATCGACAACACGTTCGCGAAGCTCCGGTTGTTCAAGATCACCGAGTTAGTCGCGGCTGCGTTTCTGTTGGCGGTGCTCGCCATCTTCACTCTCTACCTGGGTGGTGGGTGAGCCCGATGGGCCTGACCGGTGCGGCCGTTCCCACCGTCTTTGAAGGCGTCGCCAACACGGTGGCGGTGATGGTGCTGTTGATCGAGTTCCTGATGCTCCGTGCCGCACTGCTGCGGTCGCAGGTGCGCCTGTACGCCTGGCAGTCACTTCTGGTCAGCGCGCTCGCCGCCGTCGTGGCCGCCGGTCGCGACATCCCTGAGTTGTATCTCTTGGCCGCTGTCTCGTTCGGGTTGAAGGTCGTCCTCGTGCCGCGGGTGATGCTGCGGTTGTTGAGCCGCACCGGGGCAGAGATAGCCGGTAGCGGTGCGCTGGGGATCGCCAGCGAGGTGGTAGTCGCGATCTTCGTCGCCGCGTTCGGCTTCTTCACCGTCGCGGTGATGGGCATCCGCTCGGACGTGCTGCCAACCACCGCGCTCAGCCTGGCGGTGGCGGTGGTGCTGGTGTCGTTCGTGCTGATGATCCTGCGCCGCGACGTGGTCAGCCAGGCCATCGGCTTCTTCTCTCTCGAGAACGGCGTCTCGATGGCCAGCCTGGTGGTCGCTTCGGGTCTGCCGCTGATTCTGGAGGTCGCCTTCCTGTTCGACCTGCTCGTCGCGGTGGTCGTCTTCGGGGTGCTGATCCGGCTTCACCACCGCCGCGCCCGGTCGCTGTCCACTGCCGGCATCGACCGGCTGCGAGGCTGACGTGTCCACCCTGTTGATCCTGATCGCCGGTCTACCGCTGCTGATGACCGCGCTCTGCATCGTGACCCCCCGCCGGTTCAACGAGTTGACCACCGTCGCGGTCGGGGGAGGAACTCTGGCGATGGCGGTCGCTCTGGTGCCGGCCGCGACGCGGGGCACCGTCACCGCTGTGGGGTACCTGAGCACCGACGCGCTGTCTGTGGTGTTCCTGCTGGCCACCGCGCTGCTGTACGCCCTCACTGCCGTGTACTCCATCGGCTACTTCGCCGAAGGAGCGCGGCAGGCGGCGCGGACAGGCGCCGACGCCGTCCGTCGCCATGACCGCTACAGCCGACGGTTCTACATCGGGCTGAACGCGTTCGCCTGGTCGATGTTGTGCGCGCCGCTGGTCAACGGCCTCGCCCTGCTGTGGGTCGCGATCGAGATCACCACGGTGGTGTCGGCCCTGTTGGTGGCCCTTGACAACACCGACGGGGCCGCCGAGGCAGCCTGGAAGTACGTGCTGATCGCGTCCTCCGGCCTCGGTATCGCACTCCTGTCGACCATCGTGCTCTACTACGCCGGATCGCAGGTGCTCGGCGTGTCCTACGACCTCGCCTTCGAACCGCTCCTTCAGGTCGCCCACAACCTGCCTGCGACCCCGGTACAGCTCGCGTTCGGGCTGGCGGTGGTCGGCTACGGCACCAAGGTCGGGCTGTTCCCGGTGCACACCTGGCTGCCGGACGCCCATGCCGAGGCACCTACCCCGGTGTCGGCCCTGCTGTCCGGCGCCTTGCTTGCGACCAGCTTCTACGCCATCCTGCGCTACTTCCAGATCGCCGTCGCTGCTCTCGGACCCACCTTCCCCCAGCGGACGCTGTTGATCTTCGGTGTGTTGTCGCTGCTTCTGGGCGCCCTGTACCTGTTCGACCAGCACAACATCAAACGCATGCTCGCCTACTCCAGCATCGAGCACATGGGCATCCTTGCGATCGGGGTCAGCTTCGGTGCCCCGCTCGCCTTTCTCGGCGTCCTGTTGCACGTGCTCGCCCACGCCGCCGGCAAAGGGGCGGCGTTCATGGGGGCCGGGGTGCTGGTGGAGAAGTACGGGACCAAGGACATCAGCCGAATCCGCGACGGTATGTCCGTCCTGCCGTGGAGCGGCCCGCTGTTCCTCCTGGCGGTGTTCGCCCTCAGTGCCGTCCCGCCGTTCGGCATCTTCCGCAGCGAGTTCCTCATCGTGGCCGGTGGCCTGTCCAGCCCCCACGGACTGGCCACCGCCGTGCTCGTCGCGCTGGTCACCTTCGCGTTCTTCGGGCTCGCGGTGGCCCTGACGCAGATGCTGTCGGCGCCGAATCTGCCCGGGACCACACCGGTCGCGCCCGGTGAACCGAGCGCGTGGATGGTGGCGCCGGTCGTCGTCGCCGTTGTCGTCCTCGCCGTGTTGGGCGTCCACCCACCCGGCCAACTCCTCGCACTGCTGAACGCCGGCGCCGCCCAACTCCAGGGAAGCCCGCGATGACCGCCAGCAGGCCGCTCAACGCGGATCGTTCGGTGGGCAGTCCAGCCGGCACCACGGTGGAGAGCTGGCACGCGGCTGTCGTCGACCTGATCGCCGGGGGCGAGCGTTTCGCGGGCATGTACGGCACCGAGGTGCCTGACGGCTGTCGGGTGACCGCCCTGTTGGCTGGCCCGGACGGGTTCGACGCCGTCCACTCCCTGGTCGTTCCGGACGCCCAGGGTCGGCTTTCCTACCCCTCGCTGACCCCTGCCGTGCCGTCGGCGTTCTGGTACGAACGGGCGGCGCACGACCTGTCCGGGCTGGTACCGCTCGGACATCCCCGGCTCGACCCGCTGCTGCTGTCCCTTGAGGCCGGCAACGATCCTCCTCGACCGGGCGGAGCGGTCGTGTCGGGCATGACGACGGCTCTGAAGTCGAACACTCCGGACGGACCGGTCGACGTGCACGGCCGCGGCATGTTCACCCTGTCACTCGGCCCAGTCCGGTCCGGCGTGTTCGAGTCGATCGAGTTCCTCATCGAGACCCCGGGCGAGGACATCCCGCACCTCAACATCCGGCCGCACTACAAGCACCGCGGCGTGGCGAAACGCTTCGAGGGCCTGAGCGTCGACGACGCAGTGTTGGTCGCGGAACGGGTCGAAGGGATCGCCTCCGTCGCGCACGCGTTGGCGTTCTCCCATGCCGCCGAACGGATCTGCGCCACGACGGTGTCGCCGCGAGCGCAGCTCTGGCGAGTGGTCTACGCCGAGCTGGAGCGGATCGCCAACCATCTCGATGTGGCCATGAGGCTGACCGAGGCGGCGGGGCTGGCCGTGGCCACCAGCCGGTTCGGTTGGCACAAGGAGGAGGTGATGCGGCTGATGTCGCGCTTGTGTGGCAGCCGGTTCGGTCGCAGCGTCGTCGTCCCTGGCGGGATCAGGGTAGAGCCGCGGATGCCTCCCCGGGATGCCGCCGAACAGCTGACGGCCGTGCACCGTCGGATCGACGCCGACGCCGCACTCGCCATGAACACTCCGTCGTTCCTGGACCGGCTCCGCGGCACCGGACCTCTGGAGCACGAGCACGCCGCCGCCTGGGGGGCGCTCGGCCCGATCGGGAGAGCAAGCGGAGTCGCCGACGACAACCGCTGGACGCGACCGGGTGACGCCTACCGTGCGCTGTGCCGGACCCTCGCCCCCGCCAGCTCGGACGGCGGTGACGTGATGGCCCGGCTGCGTGTCCGGTGGGGCGAGATCGACACCGCCGTGCAGCTCGCGGTCGCCGCGCTCACCGCCGTCGACCGCGCTCCCGGGCCACCCCGGCTGCCGGTGGAACTGCCGGCCGGCCCGGCGTTCGGGATCGGCTGGGCCGAGGCCCCCCAGGGTGAGGTGCTGTACGCCGTTGAGCTGCAGGAGGCGCGGATCTTCCGGTGTTTCGCCCGGTCTGCGTCCCTGCACAACCTGGTCCTGTTCCACGAGCTGTTCCACGGCGACGTGCTGACCGACTTCGCCTTCAACGAGGCCAGCTTCGGTCTCGGCTACGCAGGGGTGGCGATGTAGATGCCGTGGATAACCCGAGGAATGCGCAACGGGCTGCTGACCAGCAACTGGCCCAAACGCGCCGATGCCTACTTCGACGACTTCCCGTCCGCCGTCGGGGTACGGAGCCAGGCGACCAGGGCTTCGGCGCTCGACCCATCAGCTATCGACCAGGACGTGGAGGTTGCGGCTGCAGGCTGCCCCACCCGAGCGATCAGCTACGACGACCGCGGGATCCGCCTGGACCGGGGGCGCTGCATCCTGTGCGGCCGTTGCGTCGCCGCCGCCCCGGACGTGTTCGCTTGGCAGGACGGGTCAGCGGTGGCCCAGCAGGAACGGGCGACCCTGGTGGTGGGCGACACCATCGAGTCCGACGAGGCACTGGCGGCCCTCCGAACCGCCTTGGCTGCTCGGGTACGCGGGCTGCGGCGATCGGTGCACGTCCGGCACGTCGACGCCGGCTCCGACGGATCCGACGAGTGGGAGGTCCAGGCACTTACCAATCCGGTTTACGACCTGCACCGTCTCGGCATCTTCTTCACCGCCAGCCCCCGGCACGGCGACATCCTCCTCGTCACCGGCATCGGCACCGCTGAGATGGTCGATCCGCTGCACCGGACCCGCCAGGCGATGCCGGACCCCGTGGTGGTCATCGCCGCCGGAGCCGACGCGGTCAGCGGCGGGTTGATCGGGCGCGGGTACACCGCAGGTCACGGCATCGGCGGCCTGCTCGACGTCGACGTGTGGGTCCCCGGGTCCCCTGCCACCCCGTTCGCGTTGCTGCACGCCATCATGCTCGCACTCGGCCGGGTGCCAGCCGCGCGAACGCAGAGCTCGGCAGTGGGTGACCGCTGATGACACTGGCTGCTTTCGTTCTCTTTGGCGTCGCCATCGCCGTGGGCTGGTTCGCCGGTCGTCCGCCGGACGTGGCAACTGCCCGGCCCCTGTCGATGGCCGCCAGCAAGGTCTCGTGGTCGTGCTCCCTGGCGGCCGCAGTGTGTCTGGTGGTGGCGGGCGGCCGGGGTCTCGGCGGTCACGACCAACGGCTGCCGGTGGATGTCATGGGCGGCCTCGGCGACGCAGCCCTGCGGGTGGACGCCCTCACCGGCCTGTTCTTGGTGATCGGCTTCGGGACGGCCGTGCCGGTTCTCCTCGCCGGTCTGGCCGGGGTCAGGGCGGGTCGCCCCAGACTGCCCGCAGCGGTCGGCTTCACGCTGGCCGCGATGGCGCTGATCATGCTGGCTGACAACCTCTACCTGCTGCTGGCCGGATGGGAGTCGCTGGGGTTCGCCTTCTACTTCGTCGTCGGCTACGACCGGACGCTGAGCGGTCGACCTCGCTCCGCGGTCCTGGCCGCGAGCTTCAGCAAGGTGAGCGGTGCCGCGTTGCTGGTCGGCGGCCTGGTGCTCGCGGGGCGGGCGCACAGCCTCACCCTGGCCGAGCTGGGCGGCCATCCCGCAGGCAGCGCGACCGCCGTCGCGTACGCCTTGCTCGTGGCCGGATTCGCGGTGAAGGTCGGCCTGGTGCCGGCGCACATCTGGCTGCCGCCCAGCTACACCGCAGCGCCTGGACCGGCCCGGGCGGTGCTGGCCGGGGTGGCGGTCAACGTCGGCTTCTACGGTCTGTGGCGAACCCTGGACGTCCTCGGCGCGCCGCCTGTGTGGCTGGCCGGGACCGTACTGGTCGTCGCCGGACTGAGCGCCATCCTGGGTATCAGCCACGCCGCGGTGCACGCCGACCTGACCGGCCTGGTGGCCTGGTCCAGCGTCGAGAACGCCGGCCTCATCGTCGTCGGCCTCGGGGTGTCCATGGTCGGCGCCATCATGAACAGCCCCCAGCTCACCGCGGCCGGGTTGCTGGCCGGGACTGCGCAGATCTGCACGCACGCCGCCGCCAAGTCGCTGCTGTTCGTGTCCACGTCGGCCATCGAGGAGGCGACGGGGACCGTCGACCTGGACCGGCTGCGCGGCGTCACACGCCGAATGCCCTTCTCCGGGGCTGGGCTCGTGGTCGGCGGCCTCACCCTCGCCGGACTGCCGCTCACCGCCGGCTTCGCCTCGGAATGGTTTCTCCTCGAAGCGCTGATGCAGCAGTTCCGCGTCCAACCGCTGGGCCTGCAGCTGTGTCTGGCGGTGGCGGGTGTGCTGTGTGCCCTCACCGTCGGTGTCGCCGGAATCGCGTTCGTCCGATTGGTCGCACTGACCGCGTACGGCCACCCGGCGGTCGAGCTCGACCGACACGCCCCCGACCGGACGGGCGCAGAATGGTCCTGGCTGCACCGGGCAGCCGTGGCGATGCTCATCGTTGCCTGTCTGGGGCTTAGCGCAGCGGCACCGCTCGAAGTCACCGCCATCGCGCACGGCCTCACGCCGCTGGTCGGGCGTGCCACCTTCGCAGCGATCGCTGAGCCGTTGATCCTGCAGCCCGTGTTCGCGCGGTTCTCCGCGCTGTCGCCCAGCCTGCTGTGGCTCGTCCTCCCCGGGTACATGCTGCTCATCGTGGTCCTCGCCTCGGCCCTGTCCGGCCGGCGATTCTTCCGGGTTCGCCGGGAGCCGGCTTGGACGTCTGGATCCCGGGGCGTCCCCGCCGGGAACGGCTACACGTCCTACGCTTTCGCCAACCCCATCCGCCAGGTCCTCGCCACCGTGCTGATGACCCGTCGCGAGCTTCGCGAAGTGCAGCTGACGTACGACACCGACACCGACCATGCCGCACAGGCCGGCGTCGCGACAGCCGCGTCCCGAGAACCGGTCGCCCAGCTGGGGTACACCGTCGACGTGACCGACGTCGTGGAACGCTACCTGTTCACCCCGCTGCTCCCCGTCCTGTTCACCATCGTTCGCACCGCCAGAAAGCTGCAGTCGGGGCGGCTGGACGCCTACATGGCCTACATGCTGATCGCTCTGCTCGCCGTGATCAGCGTGGTGAGCATCTTGACCACCGCCTGATCGCCGTGTTCAGCAGAGCAGCACAGGTTCTCGCGGGCAGCCCACGACGACCACAACCACGAATCGAACAAGGAGAAGCGCAATGAGCATCACGATCCGATCCCTGCAGGCGCTAGAGATCCTCGACTCCCGTAGCCGACCCACCATCGCGGTCACCTTGACCACAGCACACGGGGCGACGTTTCGAGCGGGCGTCCCCTCGGGGGCATCGACCGGCTCCGGCGAGGCCGTTGAGCTCCGTGACCGCGACACGAACCGCTATGGGGGCGCCGGCGTCCTGGCTGCCGCCGGCAACGTCAACCTGCGGATGAACGATGCTCTGGCCGGGCGGGAGTTCTCCGACCTGGCCGAGTTGGACCAGGCAATGATCGCTCTCGACGGGACCGCCAACAAGTCGTCGCTCGGAGCGAACGCGATCATCGGGGTCTCCATGGCCGCCGCCCGTGCCTTCGCCGCCGCGGCCGAGGTCCCGCTGTGGCAGTACCTCACTCCCCCGGGAGTCAGCCCGGCCTTGCCCACCCCGCACTTCAATGTCGTGAACGGCGGCGCGCACGCCCCGAACAAGCTCGACTTCCAGGAGTTCATGCTTGCCCCCCTCGGCATGGCCAGCTACGCCGAAGCCGTACGCGCCGGTGCTGAGGTGTACGCCGCGCTGAAGGCACGACTCGGCAAAGCCGGTCACGCCACCGGGCTCGGCGACGAAGGTGGCTTCGCCCCGGACCTCGATCGACCCGAGGACGTGCTGGAAACCATCGTCGCCGCGATCACCGACGCCGGGTACAAACCCGGCACCGACGGGGTGGCCATCGCCCTGGACCCGGCAGCCAGCGAGTTCTTTCGCGGTGGCAGCTACCACCACGCCGGTCAGACCCTCAGCAGCGACGACATGATCGGGTACTACACGGGGCTCGTGAGCCAGTTCCCGATCTGGAGCATCGAGGACGGGCTCGCCGAGAACGACGATGACGGCTGGATCCGCCTCACTGCAGCCCTGGGCGACAAGATCCAGCTCGTCGGCGACGACAACTTCGTCACCAACCCGGCCATCATCAGACAAGCCATCAGCGACGGGGTGGGCAACGCCGCCCTGATCAAGGTCAACCAGATCGGCACCGTCACCGAGACCCTGGAAGCGCTCGCCGTCTGCCGCGATGCAGGCTACGCCGCCATGATCTCCCACCGTTCCGGCGAAACCGAAGACGCCTTCATCGCCGACCTCGCCGTCGGCTCCGGCTGCGGCCAGATCAAGTCCGGCGCCCCGGCCCGCGGAGAACGCGTCGCCAAATACAACCGGCTACTCGAAATCGCGGCCCTCAACCCCGAACTGCAGTATCGGCAAACCTCGACCTCACCGCTAGGGCGTGTGGGTGAAGCCTGATCTCCTGCTCGGCACCCAGGCGGACGCTCCGCTGCGAACTCGGAAGTCGTCGGAGGCACACCGCTACGAGGCCTCCTCGACCTGGTGATCACTCTGATCGTGGCGATCCAGCGGGCGAACGCTCGGTAGGCAGACCCCGGTCGTCGACGGGTCTCGCTGCTGGCGGTCGGGCACAATGGGAGCCATGCCGACCGATGTACCCAACGTGCTGCCCGCCGACGTCCCCGATCTGCTGACGCAGGGTTGGCGGCTGGTGGACGTACGGACCGACGCGGAGTGGGCGGAGGGCCGGATCTACGGGTCCGACCACATTCCGCTCGACCAGCTGATCGCCCGGCTCGACGAGGTGGCGGAGAAGACGATCTTCGTGTGCGCTGTGGGCGGCCGCTCGGCCCAGGCGACCGCGTACGTGGTGGGTCAAGGCCGCGAGGCCGTCAACTTGGTGGGCGGCGTGCAGGCCTGGGAGGGCGAAGGCCGCTCGTTGACCGCCCCTGAGCCAGTGGATGGGTGATCGACGGGGGATGGTGATCTTGTCACCTGCGTGCAGGCCAGCACGGTCAGCAGCTGGCTCTGGGTGACCGCCACGGATCCTGCAGTCGCCCCGCATCCTTTCACGTGCACGAAGATCCCGGTTCCGCGGTAACGCTGGTGCACCGGTTTCCGGTTGAAGTCGATCACGACGGCGTCGCGGTAGTGCGTGCCCTAGCTCGGGAGGGCACTCCGACCGCGTTCGCGTTCGACGCCGGTGTCGATGGTCTGGGTCAGGGTGGGGGCATGAGGATGACGAGTTGAGTGGCCGAGCCGCGACCCCCGTTGCCCGGCGCTCGACCACCGCTGCGGAGAACGGCTGCGAGACTGACGCGGTGTCGAGCCCAGGTCGCCATCTCACTCCCGTGATCAGCCCGGCGATCTTCGCCCATCGCGGCTTCTCGGCGGCCCACCCCGAGATGACGCTGGCCGCCTACCACGCGGCGATCGACTGGGCGCGCAGCAGTGGGATCACCCTGGGCCTGGAGTGCGACGTCCACTTCAGCGCCGACGACCAGCTGATCTGCCTGCACGACCTCGACGTCGACCGGACCTCCGACGCCGCGGGCCCGGCCTTCCTCCGCACGGTGGCCCAGCTCAAGCGGATCGACTTCGGAGCCAGGCGCAACCGCGCCACCACCGCCGACGAGCGCGAGCTGGTGACGCTGGTCGAGCTGCTGGACCTGATCGCCGACGCCCGGGCCGACGGCGTCGACGTCCGCGCCGTGATCGAGACCAAGCACCCCAACCCGCGCGGGCTCGAGGTCGAGTCCCGGGTGGCCGACCTGCTTCGCGACCGCGGCTGGGACGGGCCCGACTCGCCCTGCCGGGTGATCACCTTCTCCAGTCCCGGCCTCGCCAAGCTGGTCGAGCTGCTGCCCGACGTCGAGCGCACCTTCCTGATCGACCACACCTTCTTGGAGTGGACTGACGGGACGCTCCCCGACGGGGCCAGCGTCGTCGGACCAAACCTCGAGCTGATCAGGACCGACCCGGCGTACGTGAACAGCGCGCAGGCCCGCGGCAACCAGGTGCACGCGTGGACGATCAACAGTCCCGCCGACGTCGCGTTCTGCCTCGAGCTCGGCATCACCGGCCTGACCACCGACGTCCCCGACCTGGTCAGCTCGGTGCTCCGGCAGGGCCAAGACGGACCGTCGGCGACCGCGACCGGCCAGGACGCCTAGTCGCCGGCCTCAGACCGCGTCGCGCAGGATCGGGCACGACATGCAGCGCGGACCGCCGCGCCCCGAGCCCAGCTCCGAGCCCGAGATCGCGATTACCTCGATGCCGGCCGCCTCGAGGCGCTCGTTGGTCTCGGTGTTGCGCTCGTAGGCCACCGCAACGTTCGGCGCCAGCGCCAGGGTGTTGTTCCCGTCGTCCCACTGCTCGCGCTCGGCCGTGACGGGATCAAGCCCGGTGTCGATCACCCGCAGCCGGTCGATGCCCATCGCGGTCGCCGCGACCTCGAGGAACGGGGCCTGCTCGCCCACGACGACCTCACCCCCCGAGCCGGCCGTCACCGGGATCGCCGTCAGCCGGTGCGCCACGTTCGGGTACATCACCACCGCGTCCACGTCGACCATCGTGCAGATGGTGTCGAGGTGCATGGTCGCCCGGTCCTGGTCGATCGGGACGGCCAGCAGCGTGTGAGCCAGCCCGAGGTCGAGCACGGTACGGGCGAACCGTTCGACCCCGGCGGGCGTGGTCCGCTCCCCGACGCCGACCGCGAGCACCCCGTCGATCAGCGCCAAAACGTCCCCGCCCTCGACGTGCTCGGCCTCCCAACCGTGGATCTGTTCCACCTCGGCGAACCGCGGGTGGAAGGAGTAGATGAGCTCGGTGAGCTGGGTCTCGCGGCGCCGGGCCGGCATCGCCAGCGAGGTGACGGTGACCCGGTCCCCGACCCACACGCTCGAATCACGGGTGAAGAGCAGGTTGGGCAGCGGGTCGATCACGAAGTCGTCGTCCCGCAGCAGGCTGGTGACCAGGCTGCGGGGAGCCGCCGACTCGTCGTTGCGGAGTCCGGCCGCCAGCACCCCGGCCAGCTTGCCCGGGTCGAGGTCGGCCAGCCGGGAACGCAGATAGCGGCGGAGCTGATCGCCCAGCCGCAGGTCGGTCAGCGTCAGGTCGATCGCCTGGGCCCGGGCCGTGGACGACGCAAGCGCCTCCTCGAGCAGCTGCATCAGGTAGAGCACCTCGACCCCGCGGCCGCGTAGGGCGTCGGCGAACGCGTCGTGCTCGTCCTGCGCGCGATCGACCCAGGGAATCCCGTCGAACAGCAGGGCGTCGTTGTTGCGCGGTGTCAACCGCCGCAGCTCGTTGCCGGGACGGTGGAGCATGACGGTACGCAGCGGACCGACCTCGGTGCGTACCCCAACCGGCGTGGACATGCCCGCGAGCCTATCGGCAGGTGACGGCCCGCTCGGAGCCGCAAGGATCGATGCCGATGGCGTATAGCCTGGCCCGGTGACGACGTCGGGCCAGGGCGCACTCCCGCGGGTCGCGTGCATCATCCCGGCCAAGGACGAGGCCGAGCGGATCGTCGCGACCGTCCAGGCCGCGGCCGACGTGCCGGGTGTGGACGTGGTGCTGGTCTGCGACGACGGCAGCAGCGACGACACCGGCTCCCGTGCGCATGCCGCCGGCGCGATCGTCGTCTCGCACCGCCGCAACAAGGGCAAGGCCGCCGCCATCGAGTCCGCCGTCAACGCCCTCGGCATCATGGAGTCTCGAGACCACCGGCCCGAGTCGGGTGTCCTGCTGCTGCTCGACGCCGATCTCGGCGAGAGCGCGGCCAACGCCGGACCCCTCGTCAGCCCGGTCCTCCAGGGTCGAGCCGACCTCACCGTGGGCGTGCTCCCCGCCCAGCGGACCGCGTCCGGTGGCGACCCGGGCGGCTTCGGTCTGGTGATGAGAACAGCGGCGCGCGGCATCACCGAGCTGACCGGCTTTTCCCCGGTGGCCCCCCTCTCGGGACAGCGCTGCCTCACCCGACGCGCGTTCGAGCTGTGCAGCCCGCTTGCGGCCGGGTTCGGCATCGAGGTCGGTATGACGATCGACATCCTGCGGGCCGGGTTGACCCTGGAGGAGATCGAGGTCGACCTGCGGCACCGCGCGACGGGCACCGATCTCGCCGGTCAGCTGCACCGCGCCACGCAGCTCCGCGACGTCACCCGTGCCCTGACCGCCCGCGGGCTGGTCCAGGCGAGACTCAAGGATCTCCGCGCGTCGGGCGGGGTGTCCGGGCTGTTCCAGCGACTGCGGGACTGACCGCCGGTGACATGCCCATGGTGAGCGTGCAGCCGCGCCCGGCGAAGGTCGGGCCCGAGACTCCCCAGCTCGTGTACGCGCCGACGACCTGGCACCGCGACCACCGGTTCGCGCTGGCCGGGATCGTCGGGGCCACCGCCTTGACGGTGGTCACCGGTTTCCTCGGCCCATCGGTGGTGACCCTCACTCTCGGCAAGCGACGAGACCTGCTGCCGCCGTACTACCTGCCCGGCGGGATCATCGCGCCCAACGAGTGGCTGGTCTCCAGCCTCATCTGGTCCGCGATCCTGATCGGCGCGCTCGGCCTCGGCATCGGCATGCGGGCGCTCTCCGACGGCTGGAGGCCCAACCCCCGCAAGCTGTTCGCGCTCGGGACCGGGCTGAGTGCGGCCACCATCCTCGTCCCACCGATGACCTCGGCCGACGTGTTGATGTACGCCGCGTACGGCCGCCTGCAGGCCATCGGCCGAGACCCGTACTCGATCACTCCGGCCGAGATCTTCCGCAGCCAGTACGACCCGGTGCTCAACCTGACCGAGCGGCCCTGGACCGACACCCCGAGCGTCTACGGGCCGATCACTTCGTGGCTGCAGCTCGCCGCCAACAAGCTCGGTGGCGACAACATGCACGACATCGTGTTCTGGCTGCAGATCTTCGCGATGGTGCCGTTTGTGGTCATGTGTGCCGGGGTCGTCATGCTGGCCCACGGTGACCCGCAGCGGCAGGCCCGGGCGGCGCTGTTCAGTATTGCCAACCCCTGCCTGATCTGGGCGGTCATCGCCGGCGCTCACAACGAGGCCCTGTCGGTCGTCTTTGCGGTGGTCGCCCTGCTGCTGATGCGCAAGACCCCGTTCGGCGCCGGCTTCGCGATCGGGCTGGCCGGCTGCGCCAAGCTGAGCATCGGCCTCTACGGCATCGCCATGCTCTGGGCTTATCGCCGGCAACCCAAGAAAGCCCTGCTGTTCTGCGCCGGCGCGGCCATCCCGATGGGGCTGGCGTACGTCGTCTGGCAACCGACCGCGTTCTTCCAGGTGCTCCGCAACGGCGGGTACGTCTCGGTCGGCTCCTGGGCCAACCCCCTGTTCCGCTTCCTCGACTGGGTCTACTTCACCGGCACCACCAGCAAGATCATCGTGGGCGTCCTCTCCTACGCCGGCCTGTTCGTGATCGGGTGGATGCTGTCGCGGGTGTTGCCCTGGCGCGCGGCTCCCGGGCTGTCCGCCGGCGCCGACCCGAAGTCCGACGTGCTGACCGTCGGGCTACGGACGGCGCTGGTGATCAGCACCGCCTGGTTGGTGACCTCGATGTACACCCTGTCCTGGTACGACCTGATCGCGTGGGTGCCGCTGGCGGTGCTCGCCGCGAGCAAGCTGGACTACCTCATGCTGGTGCGGATCGCGCCGCTCTCGCTGGCCTACGTCCCTGGCCGCGCCATCGACTTCGGCCCCGCCCTCGAGCTGGTGGCGACCCGGATCCGCGACACGGTCAGCCCCATCGTCCAGATCGGGGTGCTCGTCGCGATCGTGCTCTGGTGGCGGCGGGACAGGAAGGCTCGGCGGGCCGGGCTGGTCACCTTGGGTGACACGTCGGCCAGATAACGATCGGGAGTCATCCTCACCTGCTGGGAATACAGCGCCTAATCTCCGGGCGTACGGTCCGTCGCGCGTAGGAGAGCCCCCGTAATGACGCCAGTTCGGTCCACCCCACGTCCACGCCTGCTCACGATCGCCCTGGTGGCCGTCGTGACGTCCGTCGTCGGCGGGGTGATGCCCCTGTCGGCGTCGGCCGCACCGGCCGTCCCGACGGACCGGGCCGCGACCCGCTACCTCGTCCGGCTCACTCCAGACACCGGTGCCGCCACCACCTCGAGGATCCAGGGTCATCGGGTCGCCCTGCGGACCAGCGCCACCTACCGCCAGGCCGTCGACGGTTTCGCCGCCCGCCTCACGCCTGCCGAGGTGACGCGGCTCCGCGCCGACGGCCGGGTGCTCTCGGTCGAGCCGGACCAGATCGTGCACGCGACGTCGACCCAGACCAAGGCGCCGTGGGGTCTGGACCGGATCGACCAGCGGGCCACCGCGAGCGACGGCCGCTACCTGTACGGCAGCACCGGCCGCGGCGTGACGGCCTACGTGGTGGACACGGGGATCCGCACGACCCACACGCAGTTCGGCGGGCGGGCCCGCAGCGGGTACGACTTCGTCGACCACGACGCGACCGCGCAGGACTGCAACGGCCACGGCACCCACGTCGCAGGCACCCTGGGCGGCAAGACGTTCGGCGTGGCCAAGGGGGTCTCGATCGTCGCGCTCCGGGTGCTGGACTGCGACGGTGAGGGCTACGAGAGCGACGTCGTGGCGGCCCTGGACTGGGTGCTGGTCCACCACGGCTCGACCTCGTCGGTGGTGAACCTGAGCATCGGGGGCAGTCCCAGCCAGATCATCGACGACGCCATCGCGGCCCTGACGAAAGCCGGGGTGACCGTGGTCGTGGCCGCCGGCAACGACGACGAAAGCGCCTGCCGGAGCAGTCCCGCCCGGGCCCCCTCCGCGCTCACTGTCGGCGCCACCACCCGGACCGACGCTCGGGCCGACTTCTCCAACTATGGCTCCTGCGTGGACCTTTTCGCGCCCGGGGAGGGGATCCGTTCGGCGTGGGCGAGCTCCGATACCGCCAGCGTCGTGGAGGACGGCACGTCGATGGCCTCGCCGCACGTTGCGGGGGCGGTGGCGCGCTACCTCCAGACCCACCGCACCGCCTCCCCCGCCCAGGTCCGGACGGCCCTGCTCAAGGACGTCACCCCGGCGGTCACGGGCAGCCACAGCTCGCCGAAGAGCCTGCTCTTTGTCCGGTCGGGAGCGCCGACCTCACCGCAGAAGTCGGTGGCGACGACCCAGCGGTCGGCTCCGCACACCATCACCCTGCGCTGGCAGGCCCCGGCCTACACCTTCGGGGCCAAGGTCACCGGCTACGTGGTGACCCGCAGCGGCACCGACGCCAAGGGCAAGCGGTACGCGGGAAAGAAGCTGTCCGCCTCGGCGCGCAGCTACACCTGGCAGGGCCTGCGGCACCGGCACGCGTACACGGTCACGGTGCGCGCGGTGAACTCGGTCGGCGCCGGCACGGTGAGCAGCAAGCGGGTCACGACTCGCTGAGGGCACCGACCCCGCCAGCACCCGGCCTCGCGGCCACGGCGCCGTCCGCGGTGGGTGCAGGTCCGACGGGCCTCTGGTGGCCCGGCAGTTGTCTGATGGGCCACCGCCTTGACCAAGGGACCGGGTCGGCGCTGCGATGACCGTCGAGTACGCAGTGTCCGGCGGGGTGGACCTGCGTAAAGAGGCCCACCCCGGCTGCGCACTGAACCAAGTCGGGTGGCGCGTGGTCGACGCCGTGCGGCCTCACGACGAGGCCCATCTGCGGGGCCTGTTCACCCGCCCGGGCGAGCATGGGCCGGTGCTGGTCGTGGTCGACCAGCCGAACACAGATCGGTGCGCTGCCGATCGCAGTCGCGTCGGCAATGGGGCTCAGGTGGCCTACCTACCCGGCTTGGCGGTGCGACGAATCGCTGTTCTGCACCGCGCGTCGGCGAGCTGGCCCTGGCCGAGCTGAACATCGTGGTCGGCTTCGACGACGACCTGGCCGCCGCAGCGACCGGCTGCCCAACCGGCTCCGGGAACCCAGGTCCCCCGCGCTGCGGATCACGGCGGGGGCGGGCGGGCCGGTGACCCGCCGGATACGCCAAAAGGCCGCCTTTCGGCGGCCTTCGGCTGTCATGGGATGCCACCCTCGCCCTGGTCGTAACCCCCCGGTCGGACCGGGGCGAGGGCAGCATCCACGGGTGTCCGATCGACTCCGTCCGCCATCCCCCGATAGTGGGTGCGGAGCAGATCGGAAGCTCTGCGGTTCGCTCAGACGAGGTACCCGTGCTGGCGGCGGATCAACTTGGTGATCATGACCACGGTCTGGGAGATGGTGACCACGTAGAGGACGGGCCAGCCGAGCCAGAGGATCGAGGACTGGATCAGGATCGGGAGGTGCACCCAGGTGTAGCCGAGCACCACGAAGCTGACGGCCAAGATGATCAGCGGGACCCGGTGGGCGTTCCCTGCGCCGCGCTCGGCTTTGGCCTGTTCGGCCCAGTTGTCGGTCTGCACCCGGGAGAGGAACTTGGTCCAGGCCCGCAGGAAGTGCCCGGCGCGGACCCACATGTACAGCTCGGCCGGGAACATCGCCGCAGCGAAGAAGATGTCTTTGCCGGTGCGGTTCTTCATCGACATCGCGATCCGCACGTTGAGCAGGGCCGCGACCACCGGCGGGATCAACCACAGGGGGCTGAAGACGAAGGCGTGGATCGACAGCGACGCGGCGAGCAGCAGCAAGAAGGCCACCCGGGTGAAGATGTTGGTCGCCATGCCGAAGTTCTCGGCCCACCGCAGCCGCAAGTTGGGGTGGAAGGGCTGGCCCTTGGTGTCACCCCGCTGGCCCGGCCACATCAGGTCGATCGCGCCGTAGTTCCACTTGACCTGTTGGCCGTCGAGTGAACGCAGGTTGGTCATCCCGCCGACGTCGGCCCGCGCCCGGGCGCTGATCTTGGTGAGGTAGCCGGCGGACTTGATCTGCAGGCTGAGCAGGGAGTCCTCGACCTCGGAGTCCTTCACCCACGGGGTCTTCTGGTGGTTCTCCACCATCACCTCGCCGAGCGCCTTCATCGCGAAGATCGAGCACTGCCCACCGAGCACGGCCATGTTGCGGCCCTTGAGCATGTTCTGCATGTTGAACGCGGCGAACTGGGTGCGCTGGCCGGCGATCAGGAACGGTGCCATCAGGCCCTTGAAGGGACGGTCGTCGATCGAGTAGATCGCGCTGATGCCGCCGATCCGGGTGTCCGACATGATCTCGGCCTCGAGCTGTTCGACCGCGTCCGCGGCCAAGGTGGTGTCGCCGTCGACGCCGAGCAGGTAGTCGGCGTGCGGGATCAGGGTGAAGCCGTAGTTCAGGGCCCCGACCTTCTTGTCGGGGTTCTCGCCGATGTCGTGCACGAAGATCTCGGTGGTCTGCCGCGGGGCCCCGTTCTTGCCCTTGCGCTTGCTGGTCCGTGGGCCGGCGAACTTGGCCGCCAGCTCGAAGGTCTCGTCTTTGGTGTTGTTGACCACGACGTGGATCTCGTTGGGCAGCCGGGTCTGCTTGAGCAGCGAGCGCAGCACGGACTCGATGGACTCGGCCTCGTTGTAGGCCGGGATGATGCACCCGATCACCGGCCGGTACGTCGGCAGCGCAGCGACCTCGTCGAGGTGCTGGCGGACGTAGCGCGACAGTCCGGTGCCGAAGGGGTCGGGCCGACGGTCGTTCGTGAGGTCGGATTCGGTGGACGGGAGGAGGGAGCTGAGGCCCTCATTCTCGATGGTGGTCATTGCTGTCTTCTCTCAGTGGGGGGCTTGAGAGCCCGGGGAGTTGTCGGCATCTCCACGCCGACAAGGAACAGATTGATGGATCAACCTCGGCTCGTGATGGGCTCCTACTCATCCGTTGCTGAAGATCCGTCGAAGAAGAACGCGTGATCGCGCTCTTACCTCGGGTCGGCTCAAGATCGACCGGGACGCCGTGGCTCAGGTCGGTGACCACCACCCGGAGACGACGCATTCGGGTGGCCGGCCGAAAGCTCCGATCAGCCCGTGGCCCGGGTCTCGGCCCGTCCGAACAGCACCCCAACGACCAGTGCTCTGCCGGGGCGCCCTGGATCCGGTCGAGCTCGCTGACCCCGCGCCGTACGCTGGGCCGGTGCCCGCCTCGACCCCTGGTCCGAACCGCTACGGCTACTTCGGTCCGGAAGGCACCTTCACCCATCAAGCGCTGTTGACGCTGGCGGCCCAACCGGAGTCGCCGGTGCCGTACCTGACCGTCGCCGCGGCACTCGACGCGGTGCGCGCTGGCGAGGTGACGGCAGCGTTGGTGCCGATCGAGAACTCCGTGGAGGGCGGGGTCTCGGCGACGTTGGACAATCTCACCTACGGCGAGCCGCTGATCATCGTGGCCGAGGTGCTGCTCGCGGTGCAGTTCAGCCTGTTCGTCCGACCGGGGATGTCGCTGTCCGACGTGCGGTCGGTGCTCACCCACCCCCACGCCGCCGCGCAGTGCCGCGACTGGTTGGCCGCCCACCTACCGCGGGCCACCGTCACCGAAGGTGGGTCGACGGCCGCGGCCGCCGCCGAGGTCGCGACCGCGGGGTCGCAGTTCGACGCAGCGGTCTGCAACCTCACCGCCGGCCGCATCTTCGGCCTGGCGTCGGTGGCCGACGGGATCGCCGACAACACCGACGCCGTCACCCGCTTCGTGCTGGTGTCCAGTCCCGGTCCGATCCCGGCCGCCACCGGGGCCGACAAGACCTCGCTCACTCTCTTCATGCGGGTCGACCGCTCGGGAGCCCTGCTCGAGTTGCTCGACCAGTTCGCCAGCCGCGGGGTGAACCTGACTCGGATCGAGTCCCGGCCCACCAAGACCACGCTGGGCAACTACTGCTTCTCGGTCGACGCCGAAGGGCACCTGAGCGACGCCCGGGTCGCCGAGGCGCTGATGGGTCTGCACCGGATCTGCGCGAACGTGATCTTCCTCGGCAGCTATCCGCGGGCCGATCTCACCGCCCCGCTGGTCCGTCCCGACACCAGCAACGACGCGTACGCGGAGGCCCGGGTCTGGCTCGACACCCTGGGCTGGGAACAACCAAGTTAACGTGGTTCCCTGTCACTATGCACGGCAGATCTCCCGTGCACAGTGCAGAACAACCACGTTAACTTGGTTGTTCTCCCGACTGGTCAGCGCCGGGGCATCCGGATGGTCAGCGCGCCCGGTCGGACCTCGGCCACCATCGTGTGGCAGTGGCCCTCGGTGTCACCGTCCATCTGGTAGTGGTCGCCCTCGTCGACGGTGATCGAGATCCGCCGGCCGGTCATCCGGTCCAGCTGCGGGTCGTCGCGGCGCCGAGTCATCACCTGGGTGAAGATCCGCACCCAGTCGCGCACCCCGACCGGGGAGGCGACGATCAGGTCGATCAACCCGTCGTCGGCCCGGGCGTCGGGGATCAGCGGGATGTTGGCCTGGAGATAGCCCACGTTGCCGACCACGATCACGTGCGCCTTGCGCTTGAACGGCGGGTCGTCGTCCACCTGGATCGTCGCGTGCAGCGCCGGGTGTTTGGCGTTCTGGGCCGCGGCGACGAAATAGGCCGCCGAACCCACCGCCTTCTTGAGGTTCGGGTCGGTGGTCTGCATGATCACCGCGTCGATGCCGATACCGGCCATCACCATGAAGTCGTCGGTGGTCGCGTCGTCGACGGTGAGCCGGACCACGTCGATCTCGGCGTCCACCCCGTCGAACGCCACATCGAGAGCCGCGTTGCCGTCGAGCGGGATGCCAAGGTTGCGGGCCAGCAGGTTGCCGGTGCCGACGGGGATCAGCCCGAAGGGGATGCCGGTGTCCGCCAGCCCCGCGCAGACCCGGCGAATGGTCCCGTCGCCGCCCGCCCCCAGGACGAGGTCCACCTTCTGGTCCACCGCGGTGGCGGTCATCGCCCGGCCGGCGTCGTCGACCATCGTCTCGAGCCAGATCGCCTGCGCCCAGCCGCGGCTGCTCAGCTCGAACTCGACCAGTCGGCGGAACGTGCTCAGGTCGATGATCTTGCTCGGGTTGTAGACCACCGCGCAGCGTTGCTGGGCCGCGGCGACGGCTGGCGGCTCACCCTCGACGTCGGGCCCGTCGACCGTGGCCGCGAGCTTGCGGCGGCGGTAGCGGTTGATCACCTGCGGCGGCAGCACCGTCACTCTGCAGAGCACCATGGCCAGCGACGCGGCGAAGCCACCCCAGAGGAAACCGCCGATCAGGTCGGAGACGAAGTGGGCTCCCATCCACCAGCGGTCCAGGGCGACGGCGAGCACCAGGGCCAGCCCGCCGACCCGCCAACCCAGCGCTGCGGTCCGGCTCTGCCGGGTGACCACCGTGGTCACGGCGACCGCCAGGACCGCGGCGGTGATCGCCACCTGGTGCGAGGAGGGGTACGCGTAACCGCCGGCGGTGATCACGTCCAGGGCGGTGTCTGGTCGAGGTCGGGCGATCAGCCGTTTCATCACCAGGGCGCCGCCCCAGGCGAAGACGACGCTCAGAGTCAGGGCTGCGGCCAGATTGCGCAGCTTGCGCTGACCGGCCCAGATCGCCAGCCCCAGCAGCCCGGCGTAGATGACGCCCGGCCAGGTGAGCAGGGCGAACGCTGCGAAGACCTGCCCTGCCGGCGAGTCCTCGGAGTGCCGGCCCGCGAGCATCCCCCGGTCGAGCGGGACGAGCACGTCGGTGGTGGTGACCAGCGCCGTCCAGACGACGTAGCTCAGCAGCAACGCACCGGAGACGACCAGCGCGAAGCGGGAGGGGCGCCGCCTAACCATGTGGGCCATCCTCCCATCGCCGATAGGCTGCTCCGGTGATCGACCCGAAGCTGCTCCGTACCGACCCCGACCGGATCCGCGCGTCACAGCAGGCGCGCGGTGCCTCCGTCGCCCTGGTCGACGACCTGATTACCGCCGACGAGCAGCGGCGCAGCTCGATCGTGGCGTTCGAGAGGCTGCGAGCCGAGCAGAAGGAGCAGGGTCAGGGCATCCGGTCTGCGCAGGGACCGGAGAAGCAGGCCCTGCTGGCCCGTACCAAAGAGCTCGCCGAGCAGGTGAAGGTCGCCGACGCCACGGCCAAGGCCGCCGCCGACGAGTTCGCCCAGCTGCTCCGGGCACTGCCCAACCTGGTGGCGATCGACGTCCCACCCGGTGGCGAGGACGACTACGTGGTGCTCGAGACGGTCGGCACCCCGCGCGACTTCGCGGCCGAGGGTTTCGCGCCCCGTGATCACCTGGAGATCGGCGAGGCGCTCGGCGCGATCGACGTCGAGCGTGGGGTCAAGGTGTCGGGCTCGCGGTTCTACTTCCTCACCGGGCAAGGTGCCGAGCTCGAGCTCGCGCTGCTGAACTTCGCCATGGCCACCGCGATCGGTAACGGCTTCATCCCGGTGATCCCGCCTGCGCTGGTCAAGCCGACCGCGATGGAGGGGACGGGCTTCCTCGGCCAGGCAGCCGACGACGTCTACCACCTCGAACGTGACGACCTGTATCTCGTCGGCACCTCGGAAGTGCCACTCGCGGCCTACCACAGCGAAGAGATCCTCGACGTCGACACGTTGCCGCTGCGCTACACCGCCTACGCTCCGAGCTTCCGTCGCGAGGCCGGCACGTACGGGAAGGACACCCGCGGCATCTTCCGGGTGCACTGGTTCGACAAGGTCGAGATGTTCGTCTACTGCGACCCGGTCGAGGCCGACCAGTGGCACCAACAGCTGCTGGCGTGGGAGAAGGACTTCATCACCGCGCTCGAGCTGCCCTTCCAGGTGCTGGAGCTGGCCGGCGGTGATCTGGGTCTCAGCGCGACCCGGAAGTATGACTGCTACGCCTGGCTGCCCACCCAGCAGCGCTACCGCGAGATCACCTCCACGTCGAACTGCACCGATTTCCAGGCCCGTCGGCTGAACATCCGCGGTCGCTTCGGCGATGGGGTGCGTCCCGTCGCCACACTGAACGGCACGTTGTGCGCCATGGCCAGGATGATCATCATGATCCTGGAGAACCACCAGCAGGCGGACGGCTCGGTGCGGGTCCCGACGGCGTTGCGGCCCTACCTGGGTGGTCGCGAGGCGCTGACGCCTATCTCATGATCACCCCGAGCGACGGTTGGCGGCCCGGGCTGGTCGCCCTTGACGTCGACGGCACCCTCGTCGACCACGACGGTCGGCTGCCTGCCGACGTCCGCGGCGCGATCCGCGCGGTAATCGCCGACGACGTCCCGGTGATCTTGTCGACCGGCAGGTCCTGGCACGGCACGGTGGACCTCGTCGAGGCGCTCGGGCTGCCCCCGGGACTGTCGGTCTGCTCGAACGGTGCCGTCACCGTGCGCTACCCACCGCAGGAGATCGTTTCGGCGATCACGTTCGACCCGAAACGGGTGCTGGACACCGTTCTCGCCCTGGCCCCGCACACCCTGGTGGCAGTCGAGGAGGTCGGGATCGGGTACCGGCTGAGCAGGGAGTTCCCACCCGGTGACCTCACCGGCGAGATGATCATCGAGGACCTCGACCAGCTGAGCAGCCGGCCCGTTACCCGGGTGATCCTGCGTGACCCCGACCGCTCCGACACCGACTTCCTCACCCTGGCCGACCAGCTCGGCCTGCACGGGGTGTCCTACTTCATCGGCTGGAGCGCGTGGCTCGACATCGCCCCCGAGGGCGTCAACAAGGCGACTGCGCTGTCCAAGGTGGCCGCCGAGCTCGGCGTCGCCCAGGCCGACGTGCTAGCCATGGGTGACGGCCGCAACGACATCGAGATGCTGCGGTGGGCGGGGCGTGGGGTGGCGATGGGGGACGCGCCGCCCGAGGTCAAGGCGGCCGCGGCCCACGTCACCGGGCGCTTCGACGACGGCGGAACCGTCGCCGAGTTGCGACACTGGTTCTAGGTCGCCATCGCGTCGTGCACCGAACTCCACCTGGTCATCTGCGTCAGCACCTCGGGGTGATCCTCCGCGCGGAGGGCGGCACCGTAGGCGTCGTCGAGCAGGTCGGTGATCGCGACCCGCCGACCTCCTTCGGCCGAGGAGATTGCCGCCTCCACCATGGCCAGGCTGACGATGTTGCGGTGTACCTCGCCAGAGGGTCGCTCACCGGTCCGGAGGGCGGCAACGAACTCGGCGAGCGAGCCTGCGATCTGCTCGGGTTCCGCCCCCACCACAGCGGGCAGGTGAGTGCCGTCGGCGGTCTCCGCCACCGGTTCGTGGTCGCCGTCCCAGATGGCGGTGCCGCCCTCGGCGCTGATCCGCCAGCTGCCGTTCCAAGAGGTCTCCAACCCGGGCGCGCACCAGCTGCCGGTGAACCCGAAGTGGACGCTGTCGGCGAAGGTGAAGTCGACCTTGGCGGCGGCGTCACCGGCATACCAGCTCCACGGGGGGTTGAACGACTCGCACGAGACGCTCACCGGATCGCTGCCGACCAGGTCGCGGGCCAGGTCGAACTGGTGGATCGCCATGTCCAGCAGCAGGGGATAGGCCATCTGGTCGCGGAAGCCGCCGAAGTGCGGAGCCTTGAAGAAGGAGCACTCGATGAGCCCGATCCGGCCGAGTCGGGTCAGCTGAGTGCGCAGAGCCGACAGGGTGCGCCAGTAGCGGCGGGACTGGGAGACCATCAGCAACCGACCGCTGACCTCGGCCGCGGCCATCATCGACAACCCAGCTGACACGGTGTCGGCCAGCGGCTTCTCCGACAAGACGGCCAGCCCGCGGAGCAGAGCTGTGGTGCAGACCTCCCGATGCGCCTGCGGCACGGTGACGTTCACCACGGCGTCGGCCTGCACCTGGTCGAGCACCTCGGATAGGGATCGGCCGACGACCACCGACAGCCCGCCGTCGGCGGCGGCACGCGTGGCGGTCTCGGGGTCCAGGTCCACCAAGGCGACCAGCTCGGTGTCGGGGGAGTCTGCGATGGCGTCGAGCCAGTTGCGTCCCATCGACCCGGCACCGACCTGGACGAGGCGGAGGGGTTCAGTGGGAATCGGCATCAGCATCCCCGTCCTGCTGGTCCTTGATCGCTCCGGCGTATCCGTGGCCGTTGAAGAAATCGTCGGTCTCGTAGCGCAGCAGGGTGGGCAGGGCGCGTTCTGGGCGGTCGCTGCGGGCCCAGGCCACACCGTTCGCGATCACCCGACGGACGTCGGCATGGTGGTAAACCGGAAAATCCTGGTCACCGGGTGAGAAGAAGAAGATCTTGCCGTGCCCCCGCCGGAAGGTGCAGCCGGACCGGAAGACCTCGCCGCCGCTGAAGGAGGAGATGAAGATCAGCTCGTCCGGGGCGGGGATGTCGAAGGTCTCGCCGTACATCTCCTGGGCGTCGATGACGATCGGGTTGGGCACCCCGGCGGCGATCGGGTGGGTGGGATCGACGGTCCAGACCAGCTCGCGGTCCTGCTCGCTGCGCCAGCGGAGCGTGCAGGTGGTGCCCATCAGCTTGCCGAAGATCTTCGACCAGTGGCCCGAGTGCAGGACCAGCAGACCCATTCCGGACAGGACGTGCCGGTGCACCCGGTCGACCACCTCGTCGGCCACCTCGCCGTGCGCGGCGTGGCCCCACCAGACCAGGACGTCGGTCGCCGCCAGCACCTCCTCGGTCATTCCGTGCTGGGGCTCGTCCAGGGTCGTGGTGCTGACCACCGCTGTCGGGAGGTTCTCGGTGATGCCGGCCGCGATCGTGGTGTGCATCCCGTCCGGATAGATCTCAGCGACGTGGGGCTCGATCTGTTCGTGGCGGTTCTCACCCCACACCACGACGTTGATCGGGCGGGTCGGGGTCGTGCTGTCGGTCATGGTCGGCTCTCTGTGGTGGTGGTGGGGCGGTGGGTCGGTGGCGAAAGGGGGGATGGTCTCACTTGACCGCCCCACCGGTGGCACCGGCGGCGATGTACTTCTGGGCGACCACGAGCAGTACGACGGCCGGGATGGCAGACAGGACAGCGGTGGCCATCACGGCGTTCCAGGTGGACACGTTGGCGCCGAGGTAGGTGTAGATCCCGAGGGTGACCGGTCGGATCCGATCCGTCGTGGTCAAGGTGAGCGCGAACAGGAAGTCGCTCCAGGCGAACAAGAAGGTGAACAGCCCAGCGGTGATCAAGGAGTTGCGGCTGATCGGGATCACGATCGCGGTGAAGGACCGGAGCAGACCTGCCCCGTCGACCCGAGCCGCCTCGACGATCGACGGTGGTACCCCCAGCATGAACGAGCGCATGATCAAGATCGCGAACGGGATGGCGCTGGTCGCGTTGGCCACGATCAACCCGGGAAAGGAGTTGAGCAGACCCAACCGCTCGTACGCGGTGTAGAGGGCGTTGGCGATCACGATGCCCGGGATCATCTGGGAGATGAGGATGAGCAGCAGGGCGATCCCGACCCAGCGGAACCGGAACTGCGCCAGGGCATAGGCCGCCGGGGTGGCGACCAGCAGGGTCAGCACCACCGTCCCGAGGGCGATCACCAAGCTGGTGACTAGGTTCGGCCCCTGGTCTCGGATCGCCGTCTCGTAGCCGGCGAAGCTGGGGTGCAGCGGGAGGAAGCTTGCGGTGAGCGTGTTGCCCGACGGCTGAAACGACGCGTTGAGCATCCAGTAGAGCGGGAACAACATGATGGCGAGCAGCACGATCCCGATCGCGGTGTAGATCTTGGGGCGCGGTCCCGATCTCTTCATCATCGGCTCCTACTCGTCGACGGCGCGGCGGGTGCTGCGCAGGTAGATGGCGGCGAACACCATCGAGATGATGATCAGGATGTTGCTGAGCGCGGCGCCCTCGCCGAACTTGAAGTCCACGAAGGAGCGTTCGTAGGACTGCGTGGCGATGGTCTGGGTCGCGTTCGCCGGACCACCACCGGTGAGGCCGAGGATGATGTCCAGCACCTTCAGCGTGTACACGACCCCGAGCACGAGCACCACACTGACCACCGGGCGCAGGTTCGGCCAGGTGATGTGCCAGAAGGCCCGCCAGCCGGTGGCGCCGTCGAGGGCGCCCGCCTCGTAGAGGTCCTCGGGGATGTCCTGCAGACCGCTGTAGATCAAGGTCAGGTTGAACGGGATGCCGATCCAGATGTTCACGATGATCACCGAGATCAGGGCGACGTCGACCGAGGTGAGCCAGGGCACCGGGCCGTCGACGATGCCGATCCGCTGCAGCATCACGTTGAGGATCCCGCTGTCCTGTTCCAGGATCGAGCGCCAGCTGGCACTGGCCACGATCAGGGGGATGAGCCAGGGGAGCAGGAACAGGGCACGGAGAACTCCGCTGAGCGGAAAGTTCCGGTGGAAGAACAGGGCCAGCAGCATGCCGATCACGAACTGCCCGAGGATGCTGCCGACGGTGAACAGCGCCGTGTTGAGCAGAGCCCGGCTGAACAACTGCCCGGTCAGTACGGTGACGTAGTTGTCGACCCCGACGAACGGCGCCTTGCCGGTGAAAAAGGTCTTGAGCAGGTAGTCCTGGAAGCTCATCACCAGGTTCTTCACGATGGGATACCCGAACAGCAGGATCATCGCCACGGCGGCGGGGACCAGGAACGCGACCTTCTGCAGCTGCTCACCCCGTCGGCCCGGACGACGGGCCGACGAGGGTGCAGCAGAAGGAGAAGCGGTGGCCGTTTCGGTGGGAAGGGTCTTGGCGTCCGACATGGGCTGGCTCCTTCGGCTCGTCCGGTCTAGCCGCCAGCCTTCGCCATGGCGTCAGCGGGGGTGGCCTGGTCGGTCAGCACGAGCTGGACCCCGGTGTAGATGACCTTGGCTGCGTCCGGCCAGTCCGCGCCGAGCTTGCCGGTCCGGGCCCGAGCGGTAGCTACCTGCGCCGCAAAGGACTTCATGTCTGGCACCTCGGAGACGAACTGGTCGGTCAGCGCGGTCTTGGTCGGCACCACGCCGTTCTGCTTGGCCCACGCGAGCTGGTTCTCGTCAGAGTTCATGCACTTCACCAGCTCCACGGCCTTCGCGGTCCGGGCTTCGTTGCCGGTCACCGGCACGGTCCAGGTCTCACCACCGAGCGGGGCGACCGAGGTCTGACCGGCCGTCTTCACCGGGAAGGGGACGACACCGAAGTTGATCTTGGCTTTCTTGAGCCCCGGGATGTTCCAGGGGCCGTTGAGCATCATGGCGGCCTTCCGGGCCTTGAACTGGTCGTTCACGTCGCCTTGGCTCCAGTTGACCACGCTCTTGGAGGCCGAGCCGTCCTCGACGAGGTCCTTCCACAGCTGCAACGCCTCGGCAACCTGGGGAGTGGTGAGGTCGGTCTCGTCACCCCCGTTGGTCCACATCGGCGGCAGGAACTGCCAGGAGCCTTCGTAGTCGTTGGTGGCGTCGAAGGCGAAACCGTAGACCCCCTTGCTGGTGAGCTCCTTCGCAGTCGACTTCAGTTCGTCCCAGGTGGTGGGAGGCTTTACCCCGGCCTTCGCCAGGATGTCTTTGTTGTAGAAGATTCCGATGGTGTTGGCGCCGGGCTGCAGGGCGTAGAGCTTTCCGTCCGTCGTGGCCGCATCGACCACACCCTGGGCGTAGCCGTCGGCGCTCGCCCCTTCCTCGTTCAGCGCCGTCAGGGCCCCTGTTGCGGCGATCTGCTTCACGTCGGGGTTGTCGAGCATCAACACGTCCGGCAGCGTCTTTGACGACGCCTGCTGCAGGACCTTGGCGATCAGGGTGTCGCCCGGGACGGCTTCGCGCTGGATCTGTACCCCGATCGAGGTCCCGCACTTCTTCAGCATGTCCGCGATGATCGACTTGGACGGTTCGTCGTTGTAATAGTCCAGCACCGAGAGGCTGGTGACCGTTTCGTCGGTCCCGCCGGCGCTTTTTCCCCCACTCCCCCCGCAGGCGGTGAGGCCGAGGGGCACTGCGGTGGCCAGGGCAATGCCGGCCAGGAGTCGTCTGGACACCATGGGTTAGGAGCTCCTTTGCTGGGGTGGGACTAAGCGATTAACCAGGCGGCGACTAGGCACGACGATGATTGCGTCTCGGCCGGTGAAGCGCTTTACTCTGCTTGGTGGTCGATTCTGTAGGGCCGTCCCCACTCTGTCAAGACTTCGCTGTGTCACAGTTTGCTTCCGCTGCGACCATCCGAGCCGAGGCTGACCAGAAGGAGGTGGCATGGCCACGATGCGCGAGGTCGCCGAGCTCGCGGGCGTCTCGATCGCCACCGTGTCCTTCGTTCTGAACGACACCAAGCCGGTCAGCACCGCCACCCGCCAACGGATCGAGCAGGCGATGGCGGAACTGGGCTTCACCCGGAACGCGGTCGCGCGGGCCTTGGCCAGTCGCCGGACGCGGATCATCGCCTTGGCGTACCCAGCGATGGAGCACCGGTTGGCGGGCTCGGCCATGGAGTTCGTCACCAGTGCGGCGTCGACGGCTCGCGAACGGGGTTATCACCTGGTGCTGTGGCCGGTGGGTAACGACGGCCGCGAGCTCACCGAGCTGGTCGGCCAGGGCTTGGTCGACGGGGTGCTGTTGATGGAGGTTCAGCTGCAGGACGCCCGGGTCGACGCGCTGCAGAAACTCGGTCTGCCGTTCGCGTTGATCGGGCGGACCGCCGAGCCGGACGGCCTGGTGTACGTCGACATCGACTTCGAGACCACGATGGAGCAGGCCGTGGGCCACCTGGCCGGCCTCGGCCACCGGAGCATCGTGTTGATCTCCGGCAGCCAGACCGAGGCCAGCTTCGACAGCTACGGACCCTACGTCCGCGGCGAACAGGCCTATACCGCCGCCGCCCGCCGCCGCGGGTTGGATCCGGTCATCATGGTGTGCGACCAGGACGCGGCAGCGGGACGGAAGATGGCGGAACGGCTGCGCGCCGAGCGGCCCGACAGCACTGCGGCGGTGCTGCTGAACGAGTTCGCAGCGATCGGATTCGTGTCCGGGCTGTGGCGCCTCGGTGTGCGGGTGCCCGACGAGCTCTCCGTGGTCTCGGCCATCAGCTCCGCCGAGATGGCCAGCATCATCGACCCGCCGTTGACGATCATGCGCGCGCCCGGCCGCGAACTCGGCCGGCTCGGGATGGCGGCGTTGATCCAGCGGCTGGAGTCGGCGACGGTCTCTGCCCCGACCCTGATCCCGTGTCCCCTGGTGTCAGGAGCCTCAACCGCGGCCGTGCGGTCCGCGGAGCCGAGGGCCGACTCGAGCGCCTCGGCGAGCCGTACCCGAAGCCGGGGCCGTCGTCGACCGGCGTCGTGACCGGCCCGCGAGACGCCCCGAGCTCGGTTCCTCGGGATCATTGGGAAGGGTCAGGAGTCGACCAGGACAGCGGCCTAGAGGTACATGCCACCCTGCGCGCCCGGGCGCGGACCGGGCGGTTCGCTCCCGGGCCCGGCGGGCAGCGCGCGGCGCATCTGCTCCAGCTGGGCGCGGGCGGCCATCTGCTGAGCGAAGAGTGCGGTCTGGATCCCGTGGAACAGCCCCTCGAGCCAGCCCACGAGCTGCGCCTGGGCGATGCGCAGCTCAGCGTCGGACGGGGTCTGGTCGCTGGTGAACGGCAGGCTGATCCGGTGCAGCTCCTCGACCAGCTCGGGTGCGAGACCGTCCTCGAGCTCGGCGATCGAAGCCTGGTGGATGTCGCGGAGTCGCTGCCGGCTGGCGTCGTCGAGGGGAGCGGACTTCACCTCATCGAGCAGCTGGCGGATCATGTTGCCGATCCGCATCACCTTGGCGGGCTGCTCCACCAGGTCGGTGACCGACGGCGGGGTCTGGTCGTCGGCGGCCTCGCCGGGCGCCGCCTCGACCGCCATCGCGGTCGGGGTGACGACGTAGACCCGTCCGTCCTCGGTGGCACCGGCCACCCCCTGGGGCATTCCGGACTCGGACTCTGGGCTGTTCTCCGTGGTCACCTGGGCGAGTTTAGGTGCTGGCGGTGTCCCCTGCTGAGGTGGGAAACCGCCACTCTCCGAGGCAGATCCGCTCGGCTGAGCACGAACTTTCCGTGCTTCGTGCCGCACAAACCAGTGGAGGAGAGCCGGTAGGCGTTCCTAGAGTGGACCGGTCATGCACGATTTCCCGCCGGTCGTCTCCGGTTCCCCTCGTCCCGCTACGCCGACCGGTCTGACCGGGGCGCGGCCGGACACGCGTACCCCGGCCCGGTTCCTGTTCTGGATGCTGCGACAGCAAGGTGACGTGCTGGCGGCAACGGCAGGGACGAGCGTGCTGTGGTTTCTGCCCTCGTCGTTCGGCCCGTTCTTGGTGGGTCGGGCCGTGGACCAGGGGATCGTCGGCGGGTCGGGCCCACGGCTGGCGTTGTGGACGTCGCTGCTGGTGGCTGGGCTCGTGGTGAGCTCGGTGTTCGGCGTGCTCATGCACAGCCTGACCGTTCGCGGCTGGCTGCTGGCGCTCTACCGCACCACGAAGCTGGTCACCCAAGCCACCACCGAGCTGGGCCACGTGCTCCCCCAGCGCACCCCGACCGGTGAGGTGCTGAGCGTGGCGTCCTCCGACTCCGACCAGTTCGGTGCGCTGACCGATGCGGTCGCTGTGGCCGTCGGGGCAGCAGTGGCCTACCTGACCGTGGCCGTCCTGGTCCTCACCACCTCGGTGCCGCTCGGGATCGTCATCCTGGTCGCCGCACCCGTGCTGATCGGGCTCGCGCTGCCGCTGCTGCGTCCCTTGCACGCCCGGCAGGGTGTCGAACGGCGGCGGTCCTCCGAGCTGACCTCGATGGCCACCGATATCGTCGCCGGGCTGCGCATCCTGCGCGGGATCGGTGGCGAGCGCACGTTCGGGCGCAACTACACCGTCCAGTCCCAGAAGGTCCGCGCGGCGGGGGTCGCGGCGGGCACCCTGCAGTCGGTCGTCGACGCCGTCGGGGTGCTGTTCGCCGGCCTGTTCCTGGTCACCCTGACCTGGCTCGGGGCCCGCGAGGTCGTGATGGGTCAGCTGAGCGTCGGTGAGCTGATCAGCCTCTTCGGCTACGCGCTGTTCATGATCTGGCCGATCCAGACCTTCTTCGAGCTGGCCCAGAAGTGGGTGCGCGCACTGGTCTCGGCCGACCGGGCGGTGGCCGTGCTCTCGGCGTCATCGCCCTGGGCCGACCCCGGACGTGCGGTGGCCACGCCGCCGGTGGCCGCCGACCTGATCGACCAGCGGACGGGGTTCGTGGCGCGTCCCGGAGAGCTGACCGTGGTCGTCTCCGCCCGTCCCGACGACTCCGCCGAGCTGGCCGACCGCCTCGGCCGCTACCTCGTGGTCGAGCGCGATCCGGTCAGCAGCGACTTCGACGACACCCTCAAGGGCCGGGCGGCCCGGGAGGCCCGGATCGCCCGGGACACGGCGCTGGACCGGTTGGAGCAGCTCGACCGGGAGCAGGCCGCCGGCACCTGGGGCGTGACCCTCGGTGGGGTCGACCTGGCCGACGTCGAGCTGTCCGAGGTCCGCCGGCGGATCCTGGTCAGCGACACCCAGAGCCAGTTGTTCGCCGGCACGCTGCGCGAGGCGATCGACCCGCACGACCGGCTGTCGCGGGCCCAGGCCGAGGAGGCCCTCTACACCGCGGCCGCCGAGGATGTGTTCGAGGCGCTCCCGGGTGGCTGGCAGGGGCGGCTCGACGAGAAGGGCCGGGGGCTTTCCGGCGGTCAGCGACAGCGGGTGGTGCTGGCCCGGGCGTTAGCCACCGACCCCGAGATCCTGGTCCTGGTCGAGCCGACCTCGGCGGTGGACGCTCACACCGAGGCGGCGATCGCGTCGCGGCTCGCCGACCTGCGGCGAGGTCGGACCACGGTGGTGATGACCGTCTCGCCGCTGTTGCTGCACCACGCCGACCGGGTGGTGCTGCTCTGGCACGACGACAAGGGGGTGCGGGTGGCCGCCAGCGGTACCCACGACGACCTGCTGCACGACAGCTCGGCGTACCGCGAGGTGGTGGTCCGCGGCCTGGAGATCGAGACCGCGCAGATCGAGCAGATCGAGACCGCAGAGACGAGTGAGGGGGTCGGCAGATGAGCGCCATCCTGGACGAGGCCACCGAACGGTTGCCAGGCTCCGCCGCGACCTGGAACGGTCGCGACGTCGCTCCCCGGGTGCCGTCGGCCCTGCGACCGCCCCCGCGTACGGCGGGTACGCGGGTCCGACTCGCCGCCTGGCGGGACCGCCACGTCCTGCGGGAAGCCCGCGCCGACGCGGTGTTCGCGGCATCCCGCAACCCGGAGCGCGGCCTGCCCGTCGCCGATCGGAGCGCGGTCGGGGGCTTCCTCAAGGAGCTGCTGTCGACCCGGCGGCCGCTGTTCGTCGGCCTGCTGGTCGCCAACGGCCTGGCGGCGGTCGCCGCCCTGGTCGTCCCCCGGATCCTCGGTCGGGTGATCGACGAGGCGACGTCGCCGGGCGAGTTGGCGGCGAGCCTCAACGGGTTGACGCTGGCGGTGGCCGGGGCGGTGGTACTGCAGGCCGTCTTGACCTTCTTCGCCCGCTGGTCATCCAACGTGTTCGGTCAGGACCTGCTGGCCGAGGCCCGCGAGAAGATCGTCGGCACGGTGCTGCGGCTGCCACTGGGTCGGGTTGAGGGGGCGAGCACCGGTGACCTGGTGACCCGGGTCACCCGAGACGTGGGCACGATGAGCGGGGCGATGCAGTTCGCCTTCCCCCAGGCGGTCATCGCCCTCGTCACGGTCGCGCTGACCGTGGTGGCCATGATCGTCAACTCCCCGTTCCTGGCCCTGCCGCTCCTGGTCGCCGCCCCGATCCTGTGGGTGAGCGTCCGGCGTTACCTCAAGCGGGCGCCCAAGGGCTACATCACCGAGGGAGCGACCTACAGCCAGATCAACACCTCGCTCACCGAGACCGTCGAGGGGGCGCGGACGGTCGAGGCGCTCGGTCTGCAACGGGTCCGCAGCGCGCTGGGTGATGACGACATCGAGGAGTCCGCTCAGGCCGAGCGTTACACGATGTCGCTGCGCAACCTGCTCTTCGCGGTGATCGGCTTCGGCTATGACAGCCCGCTCATCCTCGTACTGCTGCTCGGCTCGGTGGGGTACGCCAACGGCTGGGTCACGCTCGGGCAGATCACCGCGGCGGCGCTCTACCTGCAGTCGCTGATCGAACCGGTCGACCGGCTGATCGGCAACCTCGACCGGCTCCAGGTCGGCATCGCGTCGACGACCCGGTTGCTCGGCATCGCGGCCGTACCGCAGGATCGGGAGCCGGGTGTCGACCCGCCGGTCGGCGCCAAGCTCACCGGTACCGACCTGCGTTTCGCCTACCGTGAGGGTCACGATGTGCTGCACGGTGTCGACCTCGACCTGCGCCCGGGCGAACGTTTGGCCGTCGTCGGTCCCAGCGGGTCGGGGAAATCCACCCTCGGTCGGCTGCTGGCCGGGATCAACGCGCCGCGGACGGGCACGGTGACGGTGGGCGGGGTCGAGGCGACGAAGCTGCCGCTGGAGACGCTGCGGACCGAGGTCGCCCTGGTCACCCAAGAGCACCACGTCTTCGTCGGCTCGGTGCGGGACAACATCGTGCTGGCGCGGGAGGACAGCCCCGACGAGACGGTGTGGCGAGCGCTGCGGGCGGTCGACGCGACCGGCTGGGTCGAGCGGCTGCCGGACCGGTTGGGCACCCGGATCGGTTCGGGCAACGTCACGCTGACCCCGGCGCAGGCGCAGCAGGTGGCGCTGGCCCGGCTGGTGCTGGCCGACCCGCACACCCTGGTACTCGACGAGGCGACGTCGCTGATCGACCCGCACACCGCTCGACACCTCGAGGGGTCGATGGCCAGCCTGCTGCTCGACCGCAGCGTGGTAGCGATCGCACACCGGCTGCACACCGCCCACGACGCCGACCGGATCGCGGTGGTGATCGCCGGCCGGGTCGCCGAGCTCGGCAGCCACGAGGAGCTGCTGGCCCTCGACGGTGAGTACGCCGCGCTCTGGCGGGCCTGGACCTCCTGACCTCCGCCATTTTGCGCACAATGACCCCGTGAAACCGGGGTCAAGGGGTCATTGTGCGCAAAATGGCAAGGTTCCGACGGTCAGGATGAACTTTCCGGTGTTCTCGCCGGACTCCAGCAGAGTGTGGGCGCGGGCGGCTTCGG
>JBPCRP010000080.1:0-3535 GCA_050996715.1 Propionibacteriaceae bacterium | reverse complement strand
GCGATCCATCGAGCCGTAGAGGTGACCTGCACATGAGCATCCATCTCAGGCACACCGCCGAACATACCGAACCCGTGGAGTCCGGCGGCCAGGCCCGCGGTCTGATTCGTCTCGGCACTATGCGTCTTTCAGCCGCGTGCGGACGCATCGGCGACGAGTGGTACGGGGCTAGCGTCGATGCGGTCCATGGCCTGTCCGCGTTGACGGCGAGCGGGGCCTGGACCCTTTGACGGGCCACCGCGTGAGGTGACTTTCATGTCCAACCCGACCGCTCTTTTGCCGTTCCAGCCCGCGACGATGTCGACCGCGCAGATAGCGGCGGTGTCCTACCTGGCCCAAGAGGCCGGGCGGACCCACGCCCTGTACGCCTACCAGCTCAAGCATTGGTTCGCCTGGTGCGAGGCCAACGGCTGCACCCGGCCTTCCAGTGACGCCGTGGCTCATCGACTCGGTGGGCGACCCGGCGGTTATGACGGCTCCGGCCTTCTGGATTCGCGGCGCTGCTGGTGGTGCGGCAATACACTTCGCGAAGGTCAGGCGCATCCGCCGGGTGCGGCTTGCGGGGCAGTCGTCGCGTCTGCCCGTCACAACCGCCACGGGAGGGCCATATGGACGGGTACGCCCTGGAGATCAGCGAGGCTGAGATCGCCCGGTATCAGGTGATGGCCAAGCGCGCGCAAGCCTCCGAAGCGTTGTTGTGGGCTGAGGCGGGAATCGGTCCAGGTGCGAGGGTCGCCGACGTGGGGTGTGGTCCTGCTGCTGCGCTCGCGCTGATGGCGCTGGCGGTCGGCCCAGCGGGCTGGGTCAGCGGTGTGGACGGGGATGAAAGCGCGCTTTCCCGCGCCCGCGTCTTGCTTGCTGACGCGGGTGTCGAGAATGCGGATGTTCGTTTGGGTCGCGCCGACGCCACCGGTCTGGAGGCGGACGCGTTTGACACGGTGGTCCTGCGTCACGTGCTGGCTCACAACGGCGGGGCCGAGCAGCGGATCGTCAACCACCTGGCAACGCTGGTGCGGCCCGGAGGTTTCGTCTACCTGGTCGACGTGGACCTCTCGGCGATGCGCATTTACCCTCCCTCGCCCGACTTCGCCGACCTCTCCGCGAAGTACATCGATTTCCATGCCGGGCGGGGCAACGACCCGCAGGTCGGACTTCGGCTCAGCGAACTCGCATCCGGGGCCGGGCTCGAGGTCATCCACTTCACGGGCTGGTTCGACGTTACCGTGGCACCGGTCGGGATGCGGCCACCGGCGTGGGCGGCGCGTGCGGCGATGGTCGCCTCGGGTGTCGCCTCCGATGCCGACGTGACCCGCTGGGCTGCCGCCTTCGACGCCTTCGACAGGGCCCAGGAACGCCCCCTGCTCTTCCCCGCGTTGTTTGCTGTGGTCGCGCGCCGCCCACTCTAGGCCGTCACAACCAAGAGGACCCCGCCACACCCCTTGGTGAAACCCGCTTCGGGCGGGTTTTGCCGTGTAGCTGGGCTGGGCCAAGGAGACCAATCGACGTCGTGGTCACCCGCCCGCCCTCCTCGGCAAGAGCGCGGCGGCAATTGAAACTCCAATGAGAGCGACGATCGGAGGGCCCAACATGCGTCACTCCGCCGCCAGTCGACCATGTTGACTGTGGCAGATGCGGACGGAACCCGATCCGGCTACTGGCCCGCGGGCTGACGAAGGGACACGACAGCAGGACGTAGTCTCGGGCATCGTCGAGGTCCTTCAGATCCGATGAGGTAGAAGGGCTCTGATCCTGCGGGAACGGGACTCACGTCCACCTCGGCCCACCCCCGGCGACTCGCGCTCACCCACCTCTGGTACGAAGAGCCGGTCTTGTTGAGGCGAACCGGAAGGAACTCCCCACACCGTCAGTCTCAGACCTCCGGAAGTAGTTGAGTGACGTGCCCTGTGATCAGGGCTTTTCTCTTGCCCCCAGGGTATCGGAAAGCAGTTAAGATCTGGTACCATCGTGGGATGGGTCAGGACGTGTTGGAGGGGATGCCGGAACCGGGTGTGCTGCGCCTGCACGCTGACGCCGGGCAGGTCCTGGTGACGTGGGGACGGTCGCTGCTGTACCGCTACGACGCCGCCGATACCGGGATGCGGAACCTGGCGATCGTCGCGTTGACCGACGCCGGCCGGCGGGTGGATGAGGTCGCCGCGGTCTTCGGGTTGACCGCGACCTATGTGTCGATCCTGCGGGGCCGGGCCCGCGCCGGCGGGTCGGCCGGGCTGGTCCGCCGCCGGGGCCGCCCGCCCAAGCTGTCCGCGCGGCAGGTCACCCAGGCCCGGACCTGGGCCGGTCAGGGACACGCCCAGCAGGCCATCGCCGACCGGCTTGGGGTGGCCCAGTCGGTGATCAGCGAACTCCTGGCTCGGCGCGGGCGGCTGCCGGTGCAGGACACACTGGCCAAACCCCTCGAAGAGCCCACCGAGCCGGCCGTCGGCCAGCCCACCGAACAGGCCGCCGAACAGGCGGGGCTGGAGCCTGAGCCGGACGAGCCGGTGGTGGCCGAGCAAGCCTGGGCGGGAACGGTGTTCGCGGGCACCGACCGGATCAGCACCGGGACCTACCCGTGCCGGTACGCCGGGGCGATGCTGGCGCACGCCTACCTGGACCGGGTCGGCGCCCACGACATCTTCGCCACGTTGACCGGGGGCCCGGCCCGCCGCTACGACGACTACGCGGTGCTGTCCACCGCCACGATCGGGTTCGCCCTGGGGGCCGGCACCATCGAAGGGGTCAAACACTTGCGCCGGGGGCAGGCCGGGCCCGCCCTGGGGGTGAGCACCGTGCCCGAGCTGAAGACGCTACGGACCCGGCTGGCCGCCCTGGCCGACGCCGCCGACCCGCTGGCGCTGCAACGCGCGTTCGCCGCCCGGATGCTCGCGGTCGACCCGGCCGCCGACCCGGTGTACTTCGTCGATGACCACTTCGTGCCCTACCCCGGCGCGCGGCCGGTCGGTAAGGGCTGGAACACCAAACGCCGCCACGCCCAACCCGGCCGGGACGACACCCTGGTGGTTGATGCCCGCGGCCGGGCCGTGGTCTTCGGGACCGGCGAGCCGACCGGGCTGTCCACCACCCTGCCCGGCGTCCTGACCCAGTTGCGGGCCGTGCTCGGCCCGCACGCCCCGATCATGCTCGGGTTCGACCGGGGCGGGGCCTACCCGGGCGTCTTCACCGCCTGCCGGGACGCCGGCGCCGGCTGGGTCACCTACCGGCGGGCCCCCCTGGCGCCCACGACCGCCGAACCGAAACGCTCCTGGACCCTGCGGGACGGCAAACGCATCACCATGGTCCTGGCCGACGAGGCCGTCGAGTTGAAGGGGTACGGCCAGGCCCGGCAACTGACCCTGTTCGAGCACGACCAGCCGGTGCTGCAGGTGCTGACCTGCGAGCAGGCAGCGACCGGGGCGGACCTGCTGTGCTGGCTGCGGTCCCGGTGGCGGATCGAGAACATGTTCAAGTACGCCTGCGCGCACAACGGCATCGACGCCCTGGCCGACTACCGGATGGACACCGGCCCCGACACCCG
>JBPCRP010000059.1:0-61943 GCA_050996715.1 Propionibacteriaceae bacterium | reverse complement strand
CTCAAGGGCCGCAACATGGCCGTGCTCGGCGGGCAGTGCTCGATCTTCTCGATGAAGGCGCTCGGCGAGGTGATGGTGGAGAACCACCAGAAGACCCCGTGGGTGAAGGACTCCGAGGTCGAGGACTCCCTGCTCAGCCTGCAGATCAAGTCGGCGGGTTACCTCACCAAGATCAGCGCCCGGGCCCGCGCCGACGTGGGCGGGATGACCAACCTGCGTTCGCTCGACGGCCAGCAGGTGAAGTGGAACTACGGCGCCATCGATCTGATGTGGCCGGGTCAGCGAGGCGACACCCGCGGTCAACCGTGGCACCCGAACCTGCGCATCCGCTGGGCCGAGAACCTCGGCATGGTGATGAACATCTTCTGCCGGGTGGCGTTCATCCTGCTGCTCGCGGCCGCACTGTCGATCCACGCGTTCGTGTTCTACCCGATCTTCATCATTCCTGTGGTGACAGCGATCGCGCTCAACATCCGGACCGCGATGTCGATGAAGAACCGCACCTGGCGCGATGTCGTCTTCGCTGCGGCCGTCGCACCCGCTGAGATCTACATGTGGATCAGAGCAGGGCACTTCGTCCGGGCCTGGAGCAAGTTCCTCTCCAAGGTCAAGGTCGACAACTGGGCCGAGCAGGCCAAGGCCGAACGCGGGTCGGGTAACGCCCACCGGGTGCCCTTGATCATCTTGGCTGTCAGCTTCGTGGTGCTGGGCTATACCTGGCTTCAGCTGCCGGTGCTGATCCAGAGCTCGATCCTCTACGTCGGCTGGCCGGTGCTCGCGGTGATCACGGTCAGTCAGACGATCGTGATGCTCAGCAAGCTGTTCCGGCGCCAGCACGGCTACCGCGTCTGAGGTCGGACGAGACGGTGCGGTTCACCACCTGGGCAGGCTCGGAACAGGTGGTGAACCGCACCCCGGCGCTGGCTGGCGGGCAGGCGGTCAGGGGGCGGCGCCCAGGGCGGCGGGCAGGGGGTCGGAGTGGATGACCACCAACGAGGTGACGGCGCGGGTCAGGCAGACGTAGAGCCGGCGGAGGCCGGTGCGCTCGTCGGGTTCGGCGGCGACCAGCTGCGCCGGTTCCAGCAGGACCACATGGTCGAACTCCAGCCCCTTCGCCAGGCTGGCGGGGACGATGTCGACCCGGACCTCGAACTGGGTGGGATCGGGTACCCCGGGTTCCGCGCTCCTGGCGGTGGGCTCACCGAGCACCCCGAAGATCATCCGGGCCGCGATCAGGGCCGTCCGCACCCGGTCGACCGCAGCGTCGGGGACGATCACGCCGACCGTGCCTTCGCGTTCGAGCAGGCCGTTCACCGCTTCGGCGACGGCGACCTCTGGATCGCTACGTTCGCGGACGACGAGGTCACCCCGACTGCGACGGACCGAGTGCGGTGGGGTCAGGGCCGGAGCGATCGTGGGCAACAGCCGTGCCGCGTACTCGATCACCGACGCCGGGACCCGGAACCCGGCGACGAGCTCCTCGACCACCGCGTCACCGTGCCCGAGATGATCGAGGGACTCCTGCCAGGAGGTCGTGGCCCACGGTGTCGTGGCCTGGGCGAGGTCCCCGAGCACGGTAACCGATCCGGTGCTCGCCCGTCGTCCGACCGCCCGCAGCTGCAGGGCAGAGAGGTCCTGCGCCTCGTCGATGATCACGTGACCCAGGCTCGGGGTGCGCTGGAGCTGGTCGGCGACCTCGTCGATCAGCACGACGTCGGCCAGTGACCAGCGCATCGCCTTCGCCGTCGTGGCCGGTTTTTCCACGATGATCTCACTCTGCTCCGCCGCGGTGAGCAGGCCGTCGGCGTGGATCGCCAGCAGGGCTGGATCCCCGAGCAGCCGTCTCACCAGCGTGGCCGGATCCAGGCTGGGCCACAGCCCCGCGGCATACGCCTTGACGGGCCGGCTGCGGGCCACCGCGTTCTGCACCCGGTCGTCGGGGGAGTCGCCGGCCGCCTCCATCTTGAGCAGCACCTGGTGGGCGAGCCGCTGGGCGACCATCGCGCGCCCCGCCTCATAGCGAACCCCACGCTCCAGCAGTCCCGCCACGATCTCCTGCACCAGGTAGACCGGTACCCGCCACTGGTAGGCGCCGCGCGGCACGACCAGGTTCTCCGTCGGTTCGCTCAGGTGGCTCCAGACGAAGCGTCGAAGCACCTCGGCCATCCGCGGGCCACCCTTGATCACGGCGGCCCGCGGGTCGTCCAGCCGCCGTACGGTCACGCCGTTGGCCTTGCTGAGCAGGGATTCCACCGTCGCCTGGGTGGCGTCGATCTCGCCCAGCGCGGGCAGCACGTCGCCGATGTAGGACAGGAAGCTCTCGTTGGGCCCGACCACCAGCACGCCGGAACGAGCCAGCTGCTCGCGGAACGCGTACAGCAGGTAGGCAGCTCGGTGCAGGCCCACCGCGGTCTTGCCGGTGCCCGGGGCGCCCTGCACGCAGACCGAGGTGGCGAGTGAGGTGCGGACGATCTCGTCCTGCTCGGGCTGGATCGTGGCCACGATGTCGCGCATCGGCCCGGTCCGCGGCCGCTCGATCTCGGCCTCGAGGATCTCCGACGCCGCCGGTGACCCCTTGTCGACGGCCAGGTCGGCGAGTGGCTCGTCCTCGTAGGCCGTCAGCTCGCCGTGGCTGAAACCGAACCGGCGGCGCAGCGACACCTGCATCGGCTGGCCGGGTCGCGCCCGGTAGAACGGCAGCGACATGTCGGCCCGCCAGTCGATCACCAGGGGCTCGCCGCCGGACTCGCCGGTCACGTGGCGTCGGCCGATGTAAAGGCGTTCGGCCTGCTCGGCCCCGAGCCGGGGGTCGTAGTCGAGCCGGCCGAAGAACAGCGGCACGCTCGGATCGTCCTCGAGGGCCTTCATCCGGCGGAAGAGGACCTGCTTGAGGTGCTCGGTGGCGACGTGGTCGGCGCCGACGGCGGTGAGACCGGCGGTGTGGGCCCGCATCCGGTGCAGCGCAGCGCGGGACTCGACGAGGTGGGTGCGTTCGGCCTGCAGGGTCGTTCGGATCGTCGGGGTGGTCGGGGTCGGGGTCCCCGGATCGGGCCGGGTCGAGTCGGGCTCTTCGGGCATGCCAGGGCACTCCGATGATCGGACGTTTTGGGGCGAGGAGCGAGGTTACACCGGGTCTGCGGACCCGTCCACGTCTTTTCGGGAACGGCTTCTTAGGGTGGGTGCGTGAGCACTGAGGACGATTTGCCCCCGCGAAGCTTCGAGGCCGTCGAGGACCCGGCGCGGCGACCGCGCAGGACGCGCCGCACCGTACGCGTGATCATGGTCGACGAGGACGACCGGACGCTGATGTTCCGCGACTCCGATCCCGGTGCCCCGGGCCTCACCTGGTGGGTGCAGCCGGGCGGCGGGATCGACCCGGGAGAGACCTACGAGCAGACGGCGGTGCGCGAGGTGGCGGAGGAGACGGGCTACGTTCTCGACCCGATCCACCTCCTCGGCCCGATCGCCGAGCGGCACGTGGTGCACGGCTACTCCGACCAGGTCATCGACCAGGACGAGGTCTTCTATCTGGGGCGCGTCACCCACTTCGAGCTCGATCTCTCCGGTCACACCGAGGAAGAACGGCTGACGCTGCTGGACCACCGGTGGTGGAGCCGCGACGAGCTCGCGCGAACCGACGACGTCATCTGGCCGCACAACCTGCTCGACCTCTGGGCGGCGGCCGAGGACCCCGGCAGCTGGCCGCTGCGGCTCGGCGCCATGGAGGAATCCACCGTCCCCGACCTCGGCTGAGGTCACAACAGCACGAAAGCCTCGGTTCGTCCGGGGCCCATCCCGTGCCCTGGTGAGGCTCAGATCGCGTCGGTGCGGTGCCGGCTGGCGTACGCGTCGAGCGACTCCCCGACCCGAGCTGAGCTCCAGTCCTGCGCCAACGCCTGCTCCAGCAGCGCCGTCTGGGCCAGCGGGGTCAGTCCGTCCACGTTGGCGTCGAGGTCGAGGTTGCTGGGAAACGGATACCCGTCGGCCGCGCACGCGATCGCGTTGCTGATCATGGCCGGGTCGGCCCCGGCAGCCAGCCGGGCCCGAAGGGCTGGGTAGATCGCCTTGCTGATCTTGGTCCGGTCGACGGTCTCCATCGCCCGGCCGAAGGCGGAGGAGATCTGGAGCAGGTTGGCCATCCGCTGGATGTCGGTGGAGACGTTGGTACCGGCGCCGTGAAAGAGCGCCGGGTTGAAGAACGCCGCGTCGCCGGTGGCGAGCGGCAGCTGAACGTGTCGGCCGGCAAAGAACTCGGCGAACTCGGGGCGGCGCCACGCGAGGTAGCCCGGGGCGTACTGCTGGGAGTAGGGCAGGTACATGGTCGGTCCGCTCTCCACCGGCATGTCGCTGTGCGCCACCGCACCCTGCAGGGTGAGCACGGGGGAAAGCAGGTGCACGTGCGCCGGGTAGCGCGCAGCGACCTCGGTGGATAGGAAACCCAGGTGGTAGTCGCGGTGGGGATCCTGGGCCTGACCGCCCGGCCGGACGTTGTTGATCTGCGACGTCATCTGGTAGCCCGGGCCGAGCCAGGCCGTGGAGATCAGGGCCAGCACGTCGTTGCCGTAGTAGTCCACGAACGTGTCGGGGTCGGCGACCGCGAGCTTCTCCAGTGCGTTCCAGACCCGGTCGTTGGCGCCGGCGGCGAAGTGGTCGCTCGTGCCTGCCGTCCCGGCGGTCAGCTCGTCATCGATGATCGCGTGGAAGACGCGGGACGCCCGGTCGACGACGGAGCGGTCGGGGAAGGCGCCCTTCACCACGACGAGGCCCGGTCCGTTGGTGAGGGCCCGGACGAGCTCGGCCTCGATCTCGGCGCGGCCGGTCTCGCCGACGATCGTGGACCGGAGGGCGGCGGCGTCGTAGATCAGCACGTCGCAGACGACCTCGGCGGCGTGCGGGTAGTCGTCGCGGTCGGTGTGCTGGTCGACCAGGACGGCGAAGTCCGCCAGCCGGCAGTCGGCGTCGGTGAAGCGGGCCGGCGTAGGGCGGTCGGGGGAGGTGAACCTCATCACGTCTCCTGACGAGTAACTGGTCAGTTCCTGCGCCACTCACGGCGAGTCCCGGGTCGTTTGTGACCACTTTCGCAGAGGGGGGAGGTCAAGGAGAGGGGGGAGGCCAGGGAGATGGGGAGGGGTCAGCTGAGGATGAGGTTCCAGGTGCCCGCCAGCACCGCCACGGTGACCGCGAGGGCGCCGAGGGCGACCCCGATCACGATCGTCAGCCACTCGCGGGCACCGAAGGTCGAGGTCCGGGCCCAGGTGCGGGGGGTCGAACCCCCGAAGCCGCGGGCCTCCATCGCCGTGGCGAGCTTGCTGCCGCGCCGGATCGAGAGCACGAGCAGCGCCATCGCCTGACCCAGCAGTCGTGTGAGCTTTCCCCGGTCGGCGACCCCGCGGGCCCGGCGGGCGAGCTCGAGCGCCCGCCAGTCGTCGAGGAACAGCCCGACCAGCCGGAGCCCGGCCAGGGCACCGAGCACGAACCGGCTGGGGAGCCGGACGAGTTGAGCGAGACCGTCGGCGAGGTCGGTCGGGTCAATGGTCACGAAGAGCAGCACGGCCGGCAGGGCGACCGCCACGACACGGGCGGCGGTGGCGAGCCCGATGGTGATCGACCCGTCGGTGACGTGGATCAGCCCGAGCCGCCAGTACGTGGCCCCGGAGGCCTCGCCGTAGAAGATCATCCCCAGCCCGGCCAACGGGGCGGCGACCCAGATCGGGATGGTCCGCAGCCACCACCGTCGACCGGTCAGCCCGGCCGCGAGCAAGATCACGATCTCCCCGACGATTGCCACTGACGCGGACAACCAGTCCAAGGTGAGCAGCAGGCAGACCGTCAGGGGTACGGCGGCGGCGATCTTGGCCACCGGGTTCACGGTGAAGATCACGCCGGTACCGCGCGTCGGGGGCAGCACGCTCATGTCGTCGTCCGCAGGCGGTCGAGTCCGGCGGAACCGACGCGACGGGCGCCGACCAGACCGCCGAGGTCGATCACCGTGCTCTTCAGCGCGGCGATCACCTCGGCGTCGTGGGTGACCGAGACCACGGTGGCTCCGGCGTCGACCAGCTCGGCGAGCAGCGCGACGAGCTCGGCCCAGGTGCGGGCGTCCTGACCGAAGGTCGGCTCGTCCAAGATCAACAGGCGGGGCTGGGTGGCGAGCGCCGTGGCGACCGACAGCCGGCGCTTCTCCCCGCCGGACAAGGTGAACGGGTTGGCGGCCGCGAGCCGGGTCAGTCGCAGGCGTTCCAGCAGCTCGTCGACCCGGGCGGTGATCACCGCCGCGGGTAGCCGCAGCACCGTCGGCCCGATCGCCAGCTCGTCGGCCACGGTCCGGGCCAGGAACTGGTGCTCCGGATCCTGGAACACCATCCCGACCCGGCCGACCAGCTGCCGGGAGGTCCAGCGGGCGGGAGCGGGATCGGCCCCGGCCGCCAGCGCAGCGTGCGCGCGCACGTCGCCGGCGACCGGGGGCAGCAGACCGGCGAGGGTGAGGGCCAACGTCGACTTGCCGGAGCCGTTCGGCCCGGTGATCGCGACCGAGGTGGCGGCAGCCAGGGTCAGGTCGAGGTCGGTGTGCACGGGCTGCCTGTTCCGGCCGACGGTGAGGTCGGTGGTCGACAGCAGCACCGGACCCCCGGGTCGGTCACGGCGGGGCGGGGTCGGCGGCGGGTGTCCGGGGACCCAGATCCCGGCCGAGGCCAGGGTTGCCCCTTGTCTGGCGAGCACGCTGTCGGCCGGACCGTCGGCCAGCACCCCGCCGGCCGGGTCGAGGACGACGACCCGGTCGACGATCGGTAGCCAGGTGGACACCCGGTGCTCGACGACGACCAGGGTCGCGCCGGTCCGGGCGAGCACCGCATCGACCGCGGTACAGACCTCCGCCACGCCAGCCGGGTCGAGGTTGGCGGTCGGCTCGTCCAGCAGCAGCAGACCAGGGTGCATCGCGAGCACCCCGGCCAGAGCCAGCCGCTGCTTCTGACCGCCCGAGAGCTGACTGGTCGAGTGGTCCAGCGGCAGCTGCAGGCCCACCGCCGCCAGACACTCGTGCACCCGGACCCAGATCTGGTCCCGGGGCACCCCCAGGTTCTCGGCCCCGAAGGCGACATCGTCACCGACCCGTTCGAGGATGACCTGCGAGTCGGGATCCTGCAGCACGAGCCCGGCGCGGCCGCGGACCTGCGCGGGCGGGATCCCGTCGAGGGTCAGGCGTCCGACCTGCTCGCCCTCCTCCGCGCCCCCGAGCACCCCGGCCAGCGCCTGCAGCAGCGTCGACTTTCCGGATCCGGACGCGCCGAGCAGCAGGACGCGTTCGCCAGGTTCGATCACCAGCTCGCAGTCCCGGACCGCCCAGGCCCGCCGGCCGGCGTGGCGCCAGCCCCATCCGGTGGCCTGGACCCGGGCCGGGACGTACGAGGTCATGATCAGACCAGCGCTCGGGACTCCCGGCCGGAGGCGAACCGGCTCAGCGCGCCGGACCGGGCGAGGGTCCGGGTCGCCAACCAGGCCAGGGTTCCGGCCAGGACCGCTCCCCCGAGCACGCCGCTGATCGCGTAGATCGTGGTGAAGGCCGAACTGGCTTTGGGGTAGCTGATGATCCGGTCGTTGATCACCATCGCGACGCCAGCGCCGGCGCCGGCCAGCCACGCCACCGGCAGGGTCCAGCGGCGGTACAGGAAGATCGCGAGGAGGAGTTCGGCGCCCAGACCCTGGACCAGACCGGCTTCGAGGGTGGACAGGCCCCACTGGGTGCCGATCAGGGCCGAGACGGTGGCCGCGAGCAGCTCGACGTAGAGCGCGGCGCCGGGCTTCCTGATCACCAGGCCGCCGAGAACGCCACCGACCAGCCAGACCGCGGCCGGGAAGGCCTGCACCCCGGGCGCGATGGCCTTGAACGGCGTCTCGATGCCGCTCCAGGCCACGCCCCAGGCCCAGAAGACGACGCCGACGGCGACGGCCAGCACGCTGGCGACCACGATATCGACGACCCGCCAGCGGTAGCGGCGTGGCGAGTCGGTGGTGGTGTCGAGCTCGCGCTGGTGGTGGATGGATGACTCGATCATCGGGTGCCCTTCGTGCATGGTGAGGGCACGGGTTCGAAGAGATGTCCTCCCTGCGCTGGCATGACCCAGATCAGGTTCGACGGTCGAAGGTTGAGAACCTTCCTCTCAGCCCGGCCTACCGGACTCCCGTGTTGAGTTCCAGTGTACGCCGCCACGCGTGGGGTCAGGCCGACCCACCCTGGTCATCGACGAATCGGGCGGTGGCGGCCTTCGTCCGGGCGAACGCCACCCCCACCAGTTGTTCGGAGACCGAGGTGCCGACCAGGGTGGTGACCCCGCCGCGGGCGAGCGCGAGACCGTACGTCAGGGGGTGAAGCCCAGCTCGCTGAAGGCGTGGGCGACCGAGACCGTGCCAAGCACCACCCAGCACCGGAACCAGGCGCGGAAGCGGCTCAGGGTCCCAGCGTTGGGTTAGTGCAGATCCAACGCAGGCCTTCAGCGATCTCCGTCCGAGCGGACCGACGCGTCGAGTTGTCGGTGCGCCCTTCGTCCAGCGGGATGGTGGCGGTGACGACGCCGCCGACCAGGTAGGACACGGCATCGACCAGGATCGCGACCGGGGCCGAGACGACCTTGATCACCAGCCCGGACAGCGCCGGCCCGGTGGTCTGGGCGAACGCGGTGCTCTGCTCCAACCGGGCGTTGGCTCTGGTCAGCAACGGCTTGGGTACGAGGTGAGGCTGGTAGGACTGGGTCGCCGGATCGTTGCCCGCGAGAGCAGGCCGAAGAGGGCGATGAGCGTCGCGAGCCCGGTGATCCCCAGCCGGTCGGACAACGCCAGGACGCAGCTGGTGCCCAGCAGCACACCGCGGCCGAGGTCGGTGGCGACCAGCGGCCGGCGCTGTAGTCGGTCGATCCACAGCCCTGCCCGAGATCGTCCAGCACGAGGGTCTGCAGAGCCAAGGCGGCGACCCTAACGCTCCGCGGTCCGGCTGGGTGGTCGATCCCTCCTGTCATCAGGAGACATCGACCACGTTGCTTATGTCGCACCGCCGGCCACGAGCAGCGACGTCGTCAGGTCGCCGACGCGCTGCTCCGGGTCGTCAGCTCCGAGGGCCTCGACGCGGCGAGCATCCCGCGGGTGGCCCGGGAGGCCTGGGTCTCGACGGGTCTGGTGCAGCGCTACTTCGCGACCAAGGACGACCTGCTCGGCTTCGCCTTCGACCACCTCGGGCGGCTCGTCGGTGATCGGATCGACGCAGCGCGGGCCGGGGTCGACCCAGCGGCCAGGGTCGGGGACCAGCTGTACGCCGCCCTCGCGACCTTCCTCCGCCCCCCGCCGAGCTCCCCGGCGACCCCGAAGGTGGCGTCTGGCTGGGGTTCTTGGCCCGAGCGGCGGTCGAGCCGAGCATGCTGGCCAGCCACTTCGCGAGCAGCGACCTGATCTGGGCCGAGATCGCGAAGTCTGTCCGCGTCGCCCAGACCCGGGGTGAGGCGGCATTCGACCTCGATCCGACGACGGAGGCGATCGCCGTGGCCGTGGTGCTCGACGGGCTCACCCTGCACGTCGTGCTGGAGCCGCGCACCATGACCACCGACCGAGCGGTCACGATCTTGCGTCGGGAGCTCGGCCGCCTGTTCTCGCCCGCACCCAAGGAGCCGACATGATCATCGCCACACCGTCCCGGACCCGCCGGCTCCCCTGGTGCGCCCGACTGGCCCTGGTCTGAGTCGGCTTCGTGCTGGTCTTCGCACTGCCCGATGGGGTCCGAAACCTGGTCCTGCTGCGGTTCGCCCTGCCGTACGACGCGGTACAGGTCATCCAAGCCGCGCTGACCGGCATCCTCGGGGTCGGCGTCGTCGTTGCCGGCTGCCACCTGGTCGACCACCGGTCGCTCGCCTCGATCGGCCTCGGCCCGCTGCGTCAGAACTGGCGTGCGATCGTCACCGGAGCGGGTCTGTGGCTCGGCTTTGCCGCCTGGTCCGGATCTGGACCGGGTCGGGGGGCGATCGGTTTCCACCTGGCCTTCCAGACCGTGACCCAACTGCTCGGCGCCGATCGGCTCATCATCGGCGTCCCGGCCGGCTACGACCGGGAGACCGCGATGATCTTCTGCTGGTTCTTCCCGGGTCATCGGCGGAATGATGAGTCTGGTTGGAATCCTCCGGACCCTTCAGGCCCCGACCAGTCAGGTGCTGTCCGACCCGCCGACCAGAGCCGGGAGAAGCTGACTGGTCAGGCGTCGGGGGCGACCGCGTCCTCGGCGTCCATGATCGTGTAGCCGTAGCCCTGCTCGGCCAGGAACCGCTGCCGGTGCTGGGCGAACTCGGCGTCGACCGTGTCGCGGGAGACGACGGCGTAGAACCGGGCGGTGGTGCCATCGGCCTTGGGTCGCAGGATCCGGCCGAGGCGTTGGGCTTCTTCCTGCCGCGACCCGAACGCGCCCGAGCCCTGGATGGCGACCTGGGCGCCGGGCAGGTCGATCGAGAAGTTCGCCACCTTGCTCACCACCAGCAGGTCGATCTCTCCGGTCCGAAAGGCCTCGTAGAGCTTCTCGCGTTGCCGCACGGTCGTCTCGCCCTTGATCAACGGAGCGTTCAGCTTCGCGGCGAGGTCGTCGAGCTGGTCGACGTACTGACCGATCACCAGCGTCGGGCTCCCGGCGTGCTTGCGGACGAGGTCGATCACCACCTCGGTCTTGGTGTCGGCGGTCGAGGCCAGCCGGTATTTCATGTCCTGCTCGGCCACCGCGTACGTCATCCGCTCGGCCTCACTCAGCGTGACGCGGACCTCGACGCAGTCGGCCGGCGCGATGTAGCCCTGGGCCTCGATGTCCTTCCAGGGTGCGTCGTAGCGCTTGGGTCCGATCAGGGAGAACACGTCGCCCTCGCGTCCGTCCCCGCGGACGAGGGTGGCGGTGAGGCCCAGCCGCCGCCGGGCCTGCAGGTCGGCGGTCATCCGGAAGACGGGGGCCGGCAGCAGGTGCACCTCGTCGTAGATGACCAGGCCCCAGTCGCGGGCGTCGAAGAGCTCCAGGTGCGGGTGCACGCCGCCGCGGCGGGTGGTGATCACCTGGTAGGTCGCGATGGTGACGGGCCGGATCTCCTTCTTGGCCCCGGAGTACTCGCCGATCTCCTCGGGGGTCAGCGTGGTGCGCTTGATCAGCTCGTCACGCCACTGCCGGGCCGAGACGGTGTTGGTGACCAGGATCAACGTGGTCGCCCCGGCCGCGGCCATGGCGGCGGCCCCGACGATCGTCTTCCCCGCTCCACACGGCAGCACGACCACCCCCGAGCCACCGTGCCAGAACGACTCGGCGGCCTGCTGCTGGTAGGGCCGGAGCGTCCAGCCGGTCTGGTCGAGGTCGATGGCGTGCGCCTCACCGTCGACGTATCCGGCCAGGTCCTCCGCCGGCCAGCCAATCTTGAGCAGCACCTGCTTGAGGTGGCCGCGCTCGGAGGGGTGGATGACCACGGTGTGGTCGTCGATCTTGGCGCCGACCAGCCCCTTGACCTTGGCGCTGCGTAGCACCTCGGTGAGCACGGGGATGTCGGTGGTGATCAGCACCAGGCCGTGGACCGGGTGCTTCTCGATCCGCAGCCGGCCGTAGCGGTCCATGGTGTCGGCGACGTCGACCAGCAACGAGGACGGCACGGGGTAGCGGCTGTAGGTGAGCAGGATGTCGACGACCTGTTCGGCGTCGTGCCCGGCGGCGCGCGCGTTCCACAACCCCAAGGGCGTGAGCCGATAGGTGTGGATGTGCTCGGGCGCGCGCTCGAGCTCGGCGAAGGGCGCGATCGCGATCCGGCAGGCCGCGGCGTCGGGATGGTCGATCTCCAGCAGCAGGGTGCGGTCGGACTGGACGACCAGGGGGCCGCTCATCGCGTGGCCGACGCGCTGGCGGCCGGCTGGGTGGGCGCCGGCTTCCCCGTCGGAGTCGGCTCCCTCTGCGTCGTCTGACTGGCCGAGCTCGACGGGCTCGCCGAGCTCGACGGGGACAGGATGGGCTGGGAGGTCGTCGTCGCGGTGGGTAACGGAGACGCCGGCCGGGTGACACGCAGGAAACCGGCCTCCCGGCTCGGCTGCCCGTCGGGGCCGACCGCGCGGACCTGGACGAAGTGCTCGCTCATGTCATCGTTGAACCAGCGCAGGGCCACCTCTGTTCCGGTGGTCCCGCCGACCACGTACCCGTTGAGCGACACTCGGTAGGTCGCGGCGGCTCGCGCCGGGGCCCAGCCGACCGTCAGCCCCTGGTAGTCGGCCTCGACGACATGGAGGTCGCCTACGGATCCGGGGGGCGGCGCGGCGACCGACGGTGACGCCACCGAACTGCGCTCGGTCGGCGTGCTCGCGGCGGGCGTCGGTGACGTGGTCGACGGCGAGGCGCTGGCGCGGCGTGTCGGTCCGGCAGTCGGGACACCGGTCGGGGCCGCGGTGCTGCGCGCCGGGTCACCGGTCGGGTCGCTCGTCGCGCTGCGGTCCGGCAGGCCGGAGCCAGTCGTCGTCCGCGGGGGCTCAACCCCCGGCACGACGTCCGATCCTCGGCCCGGGGCGCCGCCGTCAGCACCAGCGCGCCCGGGTGCTGGTGAGGATCGCGGCGCGGACGACGGGGTCGTGGTGGTGCCGCTCGGGGGGACCGAGGAGCTGGTGGGGATCGTGGTCGGCCCACCCTGCGGGGCGCTCGGCACGCCGAGCCGCTCCGGGGCACCGACGACGGCCGGCACCCAGTAGAGCGCGACGACTCCCGTGAGGCACACGGCGACGACCGCGGTACGTCGTCGGGTGGAGGGGAGCACCACCGGAGTTTACTGGTCCGGACCTGTCGGGTGGACCGCTGAGATGCGCGCCAACGGGATCGTCACGATCGACCGGTTGGTCTGGTCGACCGCGCGGACCATGCCCGCCCCGAGCCCGAACGGGCTGAGGTCGGCCTCCGACATCGTGCCGTCTCCGCTCAGGTAGCTGACCCGGACGGCGGCGTCGGACCGGGTTGCCTCCTCCAACGCCCGCAGGGTGTCGCGCAGCGAACCGCGGTGGTCGGCGTCCGGGTCGCGTTGGGGGCGGCGGCGGTCGGCGGCCAGAATTGCGTCGGCGACCTCCGCAGCCGGTGGTGGCTGGGGAGTGGCCGGCTCGGCGACCGGACGGGCCCGACGCTCCGTGGGGGCCGTCACCAGTCCTCCGGAGGCGTCCTCCGCGGCGGGGCTGAGCCCGATGTCGCGGAGCAGCACGACGACCTCATCGGGTTCGGCGTCGCTGACCAGCACCCCGGGTGCCAGCAGGCGCAACCCCAGCCGTACGGCGTCGGGATGGGTGAGTAGGGACGCCGCCTGGGCGGGGTCGTCGCAGCGGACGTAGGACAACGCCGGGCCGACTCGGACGCTGCCGTGCCGGCGGGCGACGTCGTCCACCAGGTAGCGCAGGGGTTGCGGGATGTCGGTGCTCGCGTGCTCGACGAGCCAGCCGTGCACCTGGTCGGCCGACCAGCCGGCGTCGAAGGCCCGGCGCAGCGATCCGGCGCTGAAGCGGAACACCCCGCCGGCGCCCCGGGACTCCTGGTCGGCCAGCCGGCGCAGGTCGACCAGGACCGCACTGGTCAGCGGCCCCGGAGCCACGGCGGTCAGGTCGGACTGGATGATCAGATGCTCCCCCGGGTCGGGGAAGAGCACGGCCAGGGCGCGGTCGAGCGGGCGGTCGGACAGGGCGAAGACACCGAGATCGGTGGTCGCCCCGAGGGCCGCGAGCCCGAGCCATTCGGCCTCCCGCCAGGTCCAGGACACCGCGGTGCCCAGCAGCAGGCCGCTGCGGTCCAGCGACGGTCGACACCACCGGACCCGGTCGGTCAGCTCGGCGAGCGAGAGCATCGTTCCGGCCGGGACGGAGAACGCCTCGGTGAGCACGAGCCGACGCGTCTCGGCCGCCCGGGCCACGGCCGACTCCGGAGCCAGGGGGTGCCCGCCCGACTCGGCCGACAGTGCCGGCCAGCGGTCGGTGCCGATCCAGGCCGCCAGCAGGGCCCGCCAGCGTTCGACGGCGGGGTGAGAGCTCCACCGGTCGTAGCCCCCGGTGGGCAGCAGGGTGCCCCGGCTCCCGGGGCCGATCAGACCACCGGCGGCGAGCAGCTCGAGCAGGAAGGCCGCGTACGGCGGGTCCTGGTCGAGCGTGCGACCCAGGGCCGCCACGTCTCGGGTCGAGACGCCGCCGGCGCGGAGAAGTCGGTGGGGGGTGGATTCCAGCGTCGCGACGACGAGGTCCGCGTCGTGCAGCAGAGCGAACGCGGCACCCGCCCCGGCCCGGGTGATCAGGCGCGGATCCCGGTGCCTGCCCTCGAGCGGTGGTGGCTCCCAGGTCACCGACTCCCGCGACAACCCTCGAGGTTCGCGCAACCGAAGCGCGACCTCACGGGGGAGGACGACGGTGTCGGTGTCCAGGGGACGGAGCAGGCGGTGGGCCAGCAGCCGGTCGACCGGCGAGGTGGCCCGCTCGCTGGTCACGACCCGGTCGGCGTTGCGGACGGCCCCGGTGGGCGGCCCCCAGACGAGCCGGTCGAGCACGGCTCGGGCCTCGTCCCCCGACGCGGCGAGCGCGTCGTCGATCGCCTCGGGAGACAGCGGCGCCGTCGAGGGCGGGGCCAGGCCGCCTGGGTAGGGGCCGTAGGCGTCCCGCACCGCCCGGACGAGGTGGATCTGCTGGCCGCCCCAACACAGCGCTCGCTCGTCGAGCGCAGCCACCGCCGTGGTGACGGCGGGCAGCGGTCGATCGAGCAGGGTGGCGAGGTCTTCGACGGTGACCGGGTCGGGCGCGGCGGCGAGGCCCTCGCAGACCAGCCGCTGCCAACTGGTCAGGGCGTCGACGGCGCGGACAACGGAGGTGGAGGTGGTCGCGCGGGCGGCAAGATCGGACAGGCCCGTCGGGAGCGGGTAGCGCAGGTCGGGACGCAGCTGCAGCAACCGGACGAGGGCGGCCCGCGGGCGCGCCCAGAGGGCATCAGTCGAGGTCCGGGCCGGTGCGTCGGCGGTCAGGGCCATCGCTGGTGCCGGTCGTCGCGTGCCATCAACTCGCGGCGGACGAGCAGGGGCACGACCACGAGCATCACCACCGAGAGGAACAGTGCCCAGCGCGCCACCACCGACCACCAGTCCCCGAAGGTGCCCAGGTTGGTCAGGGCGCCGACGGCCGCTGCCACGACGAGCACGCCCAACGCACCCAGAAACGCCCGTTGTACGGCGACCTTGGCGACCTGTATCCGGGCGGTGAGGAAGAACGCGATGCACAAGGTGAAGGGGGCGAGCCAGTAGACGAGACCGACGGCGAGGGTGATCAGCACCCCGGGCGTCATGGCCGTCACGATCGCCCCGGCGTCGACCACGGGCGGCGGCGGGGAGGGGACGGCCGGTCCGGGACCGAACCACTGCGGGCTTCCTGGGGCGGGAAAGCCGCCGGTCCCCACGGGTTGCGGGCCGGGCCCGCTGACCGGGAAGGGTGTGGTCGGGGCGGGCCACGGCGTCCCGACCGGGGGACCCCAGGGTCCGGGCGTCTGGCCACCGGCCTGGCTCGGGGGGGTCCAGTGCGCGGCGCCCCAGGCCCCGGTCGCGGCGTGCACCGGCGAGCTCCCGAACGGTCCGGCCGGATTCGGGATCAGGGTGGCCGACACCACGTCGAAGGGCTGGTGGGGGTCGCGCGGGATGCCGGTCTCGGCCGGGACCAGCCGGGCCAGGGGGGCGACGGGGGTGCTCGGTGCGTCGAAGCGGGGCTGTTGGACGGGGGCGTCGGCCGACGGGTCGGGGACGGCCACCGCGTCCTCCAACCGTGCGCCGGGGGGTTCGCTGAACGCGGCCGGGCGCTCCAGGGGCGCGTACTCCGGCCCGTCCTCCCAGGTCGCCATACTGCTGAGTCTAGTGGCGCCGCGGTCGGGACCCGGCGTGCTCCGAGCGGCCCGGACGGCGCGCGCGGCCGCCACCGAACGTGTGGTCCGGCCGGCCGATCAGGCCATGATGAGGTGATGGGTCGACCGGAGGGGGCCGCCGTCGGCGCAGACCGTACGAAGCGGGTCGAGTCCGCCGCGCGCGTCCGGCACCGGGTAGTGATCTTCGTCGTCGTCGCCTACGTCGGGGCCTGGCTGGTTTGTCTCCCGCTCTGGCTAAGCGGGCGGGGGCTGGTCACCGTGGACCTCGTCCTCTCGGGCTACGCGCAGACGCTACGGGACCTGGCCGGGGGCCGGGCGCTGCCTCCGGTGTGAGCGCGTTGGCCCACGGCTCGATCAACTCCTGGGCGCGGTTCCCGCCGGTGTTGATCGCCCCGGCACCAGGGTGGACAACGTGACCACGAATCTCCTGGGTTGGACCGGCTGGCTGCTGGTCGCGATCTGGGCCGCGGTCCTGGGCCTGGTCCACCGCCGACGGCCTTCGGTCCCTCGGAGCCGTCACTGACGGGCGGTCGGGCGGTGATTCAGTGCGACACGATCTGGACCGGCGCCCTGCCCTCGCGAGGGTGCAGGTCGAGGCTCAGCGAAAGGTGTGACTGCTTGGCTATCCCGAGACTCGCGACCAACGCGACCAGGGCGAGCATGCCCCCGCACAAAAACATCGAGGGACGTACGCCGAAGTGGTCGATGAGGTAGCCGACCGTCGGGCCGCCCAGCGCCTGACCACCCAGCAGCACGAGGATGTAGACGCCCATCACCCGCCCACGCAGGGCCGGCGTCGTGGTCATCTGGACCAGCGAGTTCGCCCCGGTGAGGAAGAGCAGCGTGGTCAGCCCGACCCCGACGAGCAAGGCCCCGAACAGCCAGATGTACGGGGTCAGGGAGGCCACCATGACCACGACCGACAGCGTGGCCAAACAGGTCACCAGCACCCGCAGCCGGAGCTTCTCCCGACGCCGGGCCGAGATCAGCGCCCCGGTGAGCGCCCCCACCGCACTGAGAGAGTTGAAGATCGAGTAGCCGCTGACCCCGGTGCGGAACTCCTGGTCGGCGAAGGCGGCGAGGATCACCGGCATGTTCAGACCGAACAGGCCGAGGCCGCCCACCAGTGCGATGGTCCAGCCGACCTCGGAGGTGCGCGCGATGTAGCGCAGGCCCTGGCGGAGCTGGCCGTTGGCCCCGGATCCCGGCTCGCGAACGACCTGGGGTGAACGCAGTACGGCGAGCATGATGACCACCAGCGAGCAGGCGGCGGCGTTGATCAAGAACGACCAGCCCTCACCGACCGCGTGGATGAGCAGGCCCGAGAGCGCTGGGCCGAGCAGGGCGCCGAACTGGAAGACTGAGGAATTCAGGCTGACCGCGTTACGGATGTGTGTTGGACCGACCAGCTCGGAGACGAAGACCTGACGGGTCGGGTTGTCCACCACGGTGACGAAACCGAGCAGGCAAGCGATCAGATAGACGTGCCAGGCCGCCACGTGGCCCGAGAGGGTCAGGGTGCCCAGCGACACTGCGAGCAGGGCCGCCGTGGTCTGGGTAACCATCAGGATCCGCCGCTTGGGGAAGCGGTCGGCGATCACACCGCCGAAGAGCCCGAAGATCAGCACCGGGGCGAACTGCAGGGCGACGGCGATACCGACCGCCGCGACGCTGCCGGTCAGCTCCAGGATCAACCAGTCCTGGGCGATGCGCTGCATCCACAGACCGGTGGTGGCGACCATCTGGGCACTGAGGTAGAGCCGATAATTGCCGACCTCGAGGGCGGCGAAGGAGCGCGGCCACCGCGAGGGCCGGGTGGGCGAAGGGCCAGGGACGGACAAGGACCGCTCGGCGGAGGCCGTGGTCATGGGAAGACACCCGTTTCAGGGTCGAAGGCTGGTCGGACTGGTCCAACCCTAAGGTGGACACCACTATTCGTTGAACATATGATGTCTATATGTCCTATTGCCAATCGCAATAAATCACGCGAAAGGGCAGATCCGTGGGCGCCGAGACCAGCTTCGACCCCGTGCTGCTGCGGACCTTCCTCACCGTGGCCGAGGGGTTGAGCTTCACCCGCGCCGCCGCCCAGCTCGGGGTGAGCCAACCGACGGTCAGCCAGCACATTCGCCGGCTGGAGGAGGCGGCCGGGCGACAACTCCTCTCCCGAGACACCAGATCGGTCGCTCTCAGCGACAACGGTGAGGCGATGGCGGGCTTCGCGCGGACGATCCTGGCCGCCAACGACGAGGCGGTCTCCTACTTCCGGGGCTCGGCCATGAGCGGCCGGCTGCGGTTCGGGGCCGCCGACGAGCTGGCCCTCTCCGAGCTGCCCAGCATCCTGCGCGACTTCCGTCAGCTCTACCCCCGGATCAACCTCGAGCTCACCGTCACCCAGAGCGGGGTGCTGCATCGGCGGCTGCTGGCCAACCGCTTGGACCTGGTCTTCATCAACCAGGAGGCCGACTCCGACCAGGGCCGCCTGGTGCGCCGCGACCGGCTGGTGTGGGTCGGGCTGGAGAGCACCAGGATCGACCCGGCCAGCCCGGTACCGCTGATCACCTACCACTCGCCGAGCCTGAGCCGCTCAGCCGCGATCCAGTCGCTGGAGGGGGGTGGCCGCACCTGGCGGATCACCTGCAACACCCGCGAGATCAACGCTGTGCTGGCCGCCACGCGGGCCGGGATCGGGATCTGTGTGCTCGCTCGCAGCCGGGTGCCCCCCGACCTGCGCAACCTCTCCGATCGGCTTGAGCTGCCGCCGCTGCCCGACGTGGAGATGGCGCTGGTGGCGAACCCGCGCTCGGCCCGGGAGCCGGTCGAGGCGCTGAGCAAGGCGATCCTCAACCTGCCGCTCGCTCCGCTGCGCCCCTGATCGCCCCGGCGGCCCGTCGGCACTACGCAGTTGGGGAGGACCAGTTCTATGACTACGCTGTACGCGCCCCCAGGATCGGGGCAACGAGCTGAGTGAGGTTGTTGTGCCGGTTGGCAAAGTGCGGTTCTACGACGCCGACAAGGGCTTCGGGTTCCTGACCAAGGACGAGGGCGGCGACGTCTACGTCCGTTCCGGCGCGCTGCCGGCCGGCACCACCGAGCTGAGGGCCGGTCAAAAGGTCGAGTTCGGGGTGGTCGAGGGCCGCAAGGGGGAGCAGGCGCTCTCGGTTCGGCTGCTCGAGGCGCCCCCGTCGCTGTCCAAGGCGACCCGCAAGAAGCCCGAGCAGATGGGCATCATCGTCGAGGACCTGATCAAGATGCTCGACGGCATCGGCAACGGGTACCGCCGTGGTCGCCACCCCGACCCCAAGGCGGCCGAGAAGGTCGCCATCGTCCTGCGCGCCGTCGCCGACGAGTTGGAGCTCTAGGGCGCGTTGCCCGCCGTCGGTTTCCCACGTATCCGTGGGAAACCCGCACTGCCCGGGGCAGATTTGCCCTGGACAGTGACAGTTTTCCGGGGAAAGCAGACCCATAATCGCTTGCGGGTCGCGAGTACAACGATGTAACTTCGAGGTCGGACGTAGTGATGACGTTCGGCCGGCGTTGTCTTAGATCCGAGCCGAGGTCAACGTCCCTGCCGTGTCAACGCCCAACGTGAGGAAGCGCCCTCGTGCCCACCGCTCGACTTGTCCTGGACAGCGCGTTCATCCTCGCGCCCGTCCCTCGCCGGCTGTTCGGCTCCTTCGTGGAGCACATGGGCCGGTGCGTCTACACCGGAATCTACGAGCCGGGCCACCCGACCGCCGACGAGACGGGTCTGCGCGGCGACGTCATCGCATTGACCCGCGAGATCGGTCCCACCGTCGTCCGCTACCCGGGTGGCAACTTCGTCTCGAACTACCGCTGGGAGGACGGCGTCGGTCCCAAGGCCGAGCGGCCCACCCGCCTCGACCTGGCCTGGCACTCGATCGAGACCAACCAGTTCGGTCTGCACGAATTCGACGACTGGGCGAAGAAGGTCGACACCGAGGTGATGATGGCGGTCAACCTGGGCACCCGCGGACTGCAGGAGGCCTGCGATCTGCTCGAATACACCAACCACCCCGGCGGCACCTACTGGTCGGACCGTCGGGTCGCGAACGGGGCCAGGGATCCGTTCGGCTACAAGCTGTGGTGCCTGGGCAACGAGATGGACGGCCCGTGGCAGGTGGGGCACAAAACTGCCGCCGAGTACGGTCGGCTGGCCACCGAGACCGGCAAGGCGATGCGGCTGATCGACTCCGACATCGAGCTCGTCGCCTGTGGCTCCTCCAACTCGGCGATGCCGACGTTTGGCGCGTGGGAGTCGACCGTGCTGGAGATGACCTACGACACCGTCGACTACATCTCGCTGCACGCCTACTACGAGGAGAAGGACGACGACCCGCTCACCTTCCTCGCCTCGGCGGTCAACATGGACCACTTCATCGACGACGTGATCTCCACCGCCGACGCCGTCCGGGCCCGTGGTCGGCACACGAAGCGGATCAACCTCTCCTTCGACGAGTGGAACGTCTGGTACATCCACCAGTTCGATGGCGAAGGACCGCAGCCGAGCACCAAGGTCTGGACGCCCCAGCCGGCCCTGATCGAGGACGACTACAACGTCACCGACGCCGTGGTCGTCGGCACCTTCCTCAACTCTCTGCTGCGGCACGGCGACCGGGTGACCGTGGCCTGCCAGGCGCAACTGGTCAACGTGATCGGGCTGCTCCGCTCCGACGAGCGGGGGGATGCCTGGAAGCAGACCATCGCCTACCCGTTCGAGCAGATGCGCCGACTCGCCGTGGGTCAGATCGTCCAGGTGGTCGCCGCCGGCGATCTCTTCGACTCTCCGACCTACACCGACGTCCCCGTGGTCGACGCGACCGCCACCTACGACGCCGAGCACGGCCGGGCAGCGCTGTTCGTGGCCAACCGCAGCCTGGACGAGCAAGCGACCCTCGAGGTGGACCTCCGTGGCCTCGGCACGACCCGGGTGCTGGGTAGCACCACGCTGCACGCGGGGGAGGGCCAGCACCGCTTCACCACCAACGGGGCCGACCACGGCGCCGTCCACCCGGTGGCCTTCGGCGACCACGTCGTGGACTCCGGCCGGCTCGAGGCCACCCTGCCCCCGCTGTCGTGGACCGTCTTCGAGCTCGACGCCCGCCAGGGCTGAGTCCGACCCGGCGCCATTGACGACCGATCCGCTCCGCCACGACCGGGTGATCCGTCGCGGCCCGTGGGAGGATGGCGATCGTGCCCACGACCACTCGCCGTACGTCCAAGCCCGATGCCATCTGCGCCGACGCGATCGACCTGGCGCGCGAGGCGGCCGAGCAGAGCGCCGACGTCTTCGGGGTCGGTGAGCATCTCGGCCTGCAGGCCGACGGCGAGCGGCTGGTCACCCACTTCTTCGCCTGTCCGCATCCCGGTTACCTGGGGTGGCGCTGGTCGGTCACGCTGACCCGGGCCTCGCGGGCCAAGGTCGCCACGGTCGATGAGGTCGTGCTGCTCCCCGGCGACGGGGCCCTGGTCGCCGAGACCTGGATCCCGTGGGCCGAGCGGATCGAGCCCGGCGACGTCGCTCCAGGTCTGCTGATGCCGACCCCCGACAACGACCCGCGGCTGGAACCGGGCTACACCGGGGGCGAGCACGCCGCCGACCAGGATCCGGCCGAGGCCGGCCTGGAGCGGGCCGTGGCCACCGAGCTCGGTCTGGGCCGCGAGCGGGTGCTGAGCCGCGAAGGTCGTGACGAGGCCATCCAGCGCTGGAGCGAGACCCCCGGTGGCCCCGACAACCAGATGACCAAGCAGGCGCCCGGCCATTGCGTGAGCTGCGGCTACTTCGTCCGGCTCCAGGGCAGCCTGGGCCTGCTCACCGGGGTCTGCGCCAACGCGTTCTCACCGTCCGACGGCACCGTGGTCACCCTCGACCACGGCTGTGGGGGCCATTCCGACGTGACCGCCGAGGAGCGGGCACCCGAGCCGGCTGCCCCGATCTGGGACACGATCGACTGGGACGCCCCGACGTCGCTGTTCGACTGAGGCCCGCCGGCCGACCTCGCCCGCTTCGGGGCGCTCGGTAGCAGTCCCGATCCTGGACGCCGGGTCGCTCGCCGATGGGAGAGGATGGCGGTATGGCCCGACGGCGACGCAGCGAGACCGCCGAGTACCGCGCCCAGGTGGCGGCCTACGTCGCGGCCGGGGGCGACGAGGACGTCCAGCGGGCGGTGACTGCGGTGCACCGGCTCTCGCGGCTGCTCAACCAGTGGTACGACCGCCAGCTCGCCGACATCAACGTCGGGGTGGGGGAGTGGGCCGTGCTCAGCGAACTCGCCCGGGCCCAGGACAGCGACCCGTTGACCCCGAGTCAGCTGGCCGCCGCGACCGACGTGGCGCCGTCGTCGATGACCCACCGGCTGGATCGGCTGGTGGAGCGGGGATTCGTCCGTCGTGACGTGGACCCCGACAACCGCACCCGGGTTCACGTCCGGCTCTCCGACGAGGGCTGGCAGCTGTACGCCGACGCGATCCGGGAGTCCAACCTGGTCGAGTCCGACGTGATGGCCGCCCTCACGTCTCAGCAGCTCGGCGAGCTCGTGGCCCTGCTCGAGAAGGTCATCACGGGTCTGGACGACGACACCTGACGGCCACGGATCCCGATCTGTTGATCCGCGCCGGTGCTGCGTCGAGACGATGGCGGCCGCTCCCGGTCGCGCAGCGTCAGCGGGTCCGATCAGCGGGGTGGGGTCTCGGCGGGTGTGACCCCGTACCGGTGACGGCGCCGCCGGACTGCGTAGGCCAGGGCCAGCAGACCTAACCCCACCCCGACGACGCTCACCCCGATCCACCAGCCGTGTCCCTCGGCCAGCAGCCGCTTCTGGTCGACCAGCGTCGCCAGCGCCAGGATCGTGAAGATCACGGTGCCGACGAGGATCACCCCGATGCCGTCGACGTCCAGGGCCCGGAGCGGCTCCGGTCGGGGACCTGCCGCGGTGGGGGTTTTCGGCGGCCGCCGCTCCGCCGTACCCGGTTGCTGCTGCTCCTCCACCACGTCCTCAGCCTACGTGCGACGGGTTCGCCCGACCGGGTCCCTACTGATCGCCGATCCCGCTCGCCTCCGCCGAGCGATTCCTCCCGACGTCGGGAGGAATCACTCGGTCGAGCACCATTCGCGCTGGCTGACGATGCTTAGCCGTTGAATTTAACCTTGCTAAAGGTTAGCCTTGCTAAAGTGAGCACGACGACCCCCGAGCTGCGAACCACGGCCGGACTGGCTGGGGCGCTGCGACCGACCGTGATGCGGCTGGCGCGTCGCCTCCGGCAGATGCGCGACGACTCGCTGGAGCTGGAATCCAACCAGCTATCGGCCATGAGCACTCTGCTCAACCACGGCCCGCTCCGGATGGGCGAGCTCGCCCGCCAGGAGAAGGTCCGCCCGCCCTCGATGACCCGCATCGTCAACGACCTCGAACGACAGGGGTACGCCGTACGCGCATCCGACCCGCACGACCGTCGCCAGTGCCTGGTGACCATCACCACCGCCGGCCGTGAGGTCGTGCTCAGCAACCGTCGCCGTCGTGACTCCTGGCTCGCGGTCCGGCTCGCCGAGCTCGAACCGGCGGAGCGTGAGGTGCTTCGGCAGGCAGTCCGCATCCTGGAGAAGGTGAATCACGCGTGACCCGTACCCCCCTGCTGCGCGAGCCCCCTGCACCCAACCCTCTCGACCCGGGGCTGACCGATCAGGCCCCGATCGACGACGCCACCCCACGGCCCGATCTCGGAGTAGCCCAGCGGGGGAGCATGTTCGCGGCCCTCTCGGTGCGGAACTACCGGATCTACCTGGGCGGCTCGGCGGTCTCCAACGTCGGCACCTGGATGCAGCGGGTCGCGCAGGACTGGTTGGTGCTCGAGCTCAGCGGCGGTTCCGGGCTCGCGGTCGGCATCACCACGGCGCTGCAGTTCGTGCCCACCCTCTTGTTCAGCGCCTACGGTGGCGTGATCGCCGACCGCTTCGACAAGCGGCTCGTGCTGAAGATCACCCAGAGCTGGATGGCCCTGTGTGCCGCGGCCCTGGGCATCCTGGCGATCACCGGCGTGGCGGTCACGGGCCACGTCTACGTGCTCGCGTTCGCGTTCGGTCTCGGTAGCGCCTTCGATGTGCCGGCCCGGCAGAGCTTCGTCTCCGAGGTGGTCGGACGAGACCGGATCGCCAACGCCATCGGCCTCAACTCCGCCACCTTTCACGGGGCCCGCATCGTCGGCCCGGCGGTAGCCGGCCTGGTGATCGCCACGTTCGGCTCCGGCTGGGCGATCTTGTCCAACGCCGTCACCTACCTCGCCTTCCTGGCCGCGTTGGTGATCATCGACGGCCGACAGCTGCACCTGACCGAGCGCACGGCGCCGGCGAAGCGCCAGATCCGCGCGGGCATCGCCTACGTCCGCAGCCGTCCCGACATCCTGCTCGTGCTGGGGGTGGTGTTCTTCGTCGGTACGTTCGGGATGAACTTCCAGATGACCTCAGCCCTGATGGCCCAGCAACAGTTCCACCGCGGAGCGGCGGACTACGGGATCCTGGGCACGTTCATGGCCGTCGGGTCGCTCGGGGGGGCGCTGCTCGCGGCCCGCCGGCGGCACGCCCCGCGAGCCCGGTTCATCGTCACCATGGCCGTGGCCTTCGGGCTGATCGAGATCGTGGCCGGCCTGATGCCGACCTACGGCACCTACGCTGCGGTCCTGCCGCTGCTCGGCCTCGCCGCCCTGCTCACCATGACGGCCTCGAACGCCTGCATCCAGATGGGTGTCGACCCGCAGCTCCGGGGGCGGGTGATGGCGCTGTACGCGACCCTGCTGATGGGCGGCACCCCGATCGGCGCCCCGATCCTCGGCTGGGTCGGTCAGACCTTCGGCGCCCGCTGGACCCTGATCGGTGGCGGGGCGCTGACGGCCCTGGGTGCGCTGACGGTGGCGATCCTGCTGGCGAACAAGCTCGACCTGCACCTGACACCGGTCCGCCGCCCGCACCCCCACCTGGAGCTGCAGCGCCGCTGATCGGCTGCGCGGGGCGGGTCGAGCACCCTCAGAGCAGCTCGACCTCCAGCGCGGCGAGGACATCCGGGTCCGCCACCAGCTCGACCCGGGTGATCCGTTCCTTGACGGTGGTGAAGCAGAACGCCACCTTCACGTCCGGTCCGACCATCCACACCCCACCAGGGAGGTCGTCCAGCAGGGCCAGCCGGAGGGCCTGGGCCCGGCCGGTGTAGGCCCGGGCCACCTCGGTGGCGCCGGCGATCTCCGGCTCCGCCCCCATGCCCGCCGCCACCGCGTCCGCCCGCACGACCGCGTCGGGGTCGAGCACCGCGAGCAACCCGGCGAAGTCACCACCCCGGGAGGCCGCCATGAACGCGCTCACCACGCGCCGCTGCCGCTCGCGATCCGGGTCCGCCGTCGCCGGCCCTCCCCGGACCCGGCGACGGGCCCGGCTGGCAAGTTGTCGGGTCGCGGGCACGGATCGACCCACCACGGGCGCGATCTCCTCGAAGGGCACCCCGAAGAGGTCGTGCAGGACGAAGGCTGTCCGCTCGGCGGGGGCCAGCGTGTCGAGGACCACGACGAGGGCAGCCCCGATCGCGTCGGCCTGGATGACCTGTTCGTCGGGACCCGGCTCGATCGACGGTGTCTCGGGTACGTGCTCGATCGGCGTCTCACGCCGCGTCCGCCGCCGGCGCAGCGCGTCCAGGCAGATCCGGGCCACCACGGTGGTCAGCCAGCCGTCGAGGTTCCCGATCTCGCTCCGGCCGTCGTCGGCGCGGCTGCGGGAGAGCCGAAGCCACGCCTCCTGCACCGCGTCGTCGGCCTCGGCGCCCGACCCGAGCATCCGGGTGGCCACCGCGTGCAGCCGTCCACGGGTCGCGTCGAAGCGTTCGGCCAGCTCGTTCTCGCTCATCGGTCACATCCTCCTCGTCGGGCCCGTCGAGGAGAATGACGACCAACCGGTCGTCGATGTGACCCATCCTGGAGGACTCATGCCCCGCTCGCTCAGCACCATCGTCTACCCCGCCACCGATCTGCCCGCTGCGACCGCGTTGTTCACTGCGCTGACCGGCACGGAGCCGTACGTCAACGAGCCCTACTACGTCGGCTTTCGGGCCGGTGACGTCGAGATCGGGCTTGATCCGCGCGGACAGGTCGGCTCCGGCCCGATCGGCTACTGGGACGTCGACGACATCGCGGCCACGAGTGCCGAGCTGACCGCCGCTGGCGCCACGACGCAGCACCAGCCGCACGACGTCGGGGGCGGCCTGCTCGTCGCCACGCTCACCGACGTCGCCGGCAACGTGGTCGGGCTCCGACAGCTGCCCGCGGGGGCGTGAGTGACCCGAAAGGACGACTCGTGGGTGAGTGTCAGTCCCGCGTGAGCGGGGTGGGGCGCCCGCCAGGACGACGAGTCGTCCTTTTGGGTCAGCAGCCCACCGATCAGCTGGCTGCGCCTCATGTCGCGGGCCGTGCGGCCGCTGGTGCCCGCACGCCGCGTCTCGGTAGGGTCCCGGGCCATGGACACCCCCACGCCCGTCGTCACCGTGCGCGGCCAGGCCGAGCTGCGTTGCCCACCTGACGTGGCCACCGTGTGGCTGACCGTGCACAGCCAGGCCAAGGCGGCCGACCAGGTCCGACGCGAGCTTGCGGGCGCCTCTCAGCAGGTGCAGGACGTGCTGGCGGAGCTGTCCGCGGCGGTCGAGTCCAGCGCCACCACCGGGATCCACGTGTCGCCCGTGTTCGCGGGCCACGGACGCCCGACCGTCACCGGCTACCAGGGCAGCATCAGCTCCACCGTGGTGATCTCGGACCTGGAGGCTCTCGGCACGGTGCTGCCTGCGCTGCTGGCGGTGCCCCACGCCGAGCTGGGCGGCCCGAGCTGGTCGCTGCGCCACGACAACCCCGTGCACGCCCAGGCGCGCCGGGCGGCGATCGAGGACGGCCGCCGCCGCGCCGAGGACTACGCGTCGGCCTTCGGTGCCTCGGTCACCGGTCTGCTCGAGGTCTCGGATCTGCAGGACCGAGGCGGTTTCCCGGGGGCGATGCGGGCGATGTCCTTCGGTCTGGCGGGTCAGGGTGCCGAGCCGGCCTTCGAGGTCGTGCCCCAGGAGCAGAGCAGCACCGGACAGGTGACCCTGCGGTTCACGATCAGCACGCCTGAGCTGAGCTGACGTCGCTGGTGGGCAGGCGTCCGCCGGGCGGGCCGAGTGAGACGCGTACGGCGTCGTTGGCACGCCCCCGATAACCTCGGGCCCATGTTCGCCAAGGTGTTGGTGGCCAACCGCGGAGAGATCGCCGTCCGCGCGTTTCGAGCCGCGTACGAGCTGGGGGCCGGGACGGTTGCGGTGTTCCCCTACGAGGACCGCAACGCGGTCCACCGCATCAAAGCCGACGAGTCCTACGTCATCGGGGAGAAGGGCCACCCGGTCCGGGCCTACCTCGACGTCGCGGAGATCGTCCGCGCGGCGCGCGAGTGTGGCGCCGATGCGGTCTATCCGGGCTACGGCTTCCTGAGCGAGAACCCCGAGCTCGCGCGGGCCTGCCAGCAGGCGGGCATCACCTTCATCGGACCGCCCGCCGAGGTGCTCGAGCTCGCCGGCAACAAGGTCCGCGCCCTGCACGCCGCCAAGGCCGCGGGTATCCCCACGCTCAAGTCCACCGCGCCCTCGGCCGACCTCGACGAACTCGTCGCGGGCGCCGAGGAGATCGGCTTCCCGGTCTTCGTCAAGGCGGTGGCCGGGGGTGGCGGCCGTGGCATGCGTCGGGTCGACGATCCGACCCAGTTGCGTGAGCTGACCTCGGCCGCCATGCGTGAGGCCGAGGGTGCCTTCGGTGACCCGACCTCCTTCATCGAGCAGGCGGTCGTGCGACCCCGCCACATCGAGGTGCAGATCCTCGCCGACGGTCAAGGCAACGTGATGCACCTGTTCGAGCGCGACTGCTCGATCCAGCGTCGGCACCAGAAGGTGATCGAGATCGCCCCGGCCCCACACATCTCCGACGAGCTGCGGGCAGCCCTGTGCGCCGACGCGGTGAGGTTCGCGAAGTCGATCGACTACTCCTGCGCGGGCACCGTGGAGTTCCTCGTGGAGACCGCGGGCGAGCGGGCCGGCGAGCACGTCTTCATCGAGATGAACCCCCGCATCCAGGTCGAACACACCATTACCGAGGAGATCACCGACGTCGATTTGGTGCAGTCCCAGATGCGGATCGCGAGCGGCGAGACCCTGGCCGACCTCGGGTTGAGCCAAGAAGTCGTCCGGATCAACGGCGCCGCCCTGCAGTGCCGGATCACCACCGAAGACCCCGCCAACGGTTTCCGACCTGACACCGGCACCATCACCGCCTACCGCACCGCGGGTGGTGCGGGAGTCCGGCTCGACGGCGGCACCGCCGACACCGAGGTGGAGATCAGCGCCCACTTCGACTCGATGCTGGTCAAGCTCACCTGCCGGGGGCGGAGCTACGAGCTGGCCGTGGCCCGGTCCCGGCGCGCGCTGGCGGAGTTCCGGATCCGGGGCGTCGCCACCAACATCCCGTTCCTGCAGTCGGTGCTGGACGACCCCGACTTCATCGCCGGCGACCTCTCGACGGCGTTCATCGAGGAACGGCCGCAGCTGCTGTCGGCACGGGTCTCGGCCGACCGCGGTTCCAAGCTGTTGAACTGGCTCGCCGACGTCACGGTCAACAAGCCCAACGGTGAGGCGCCGACGCTGCTCGACCCCAAGGAGAAGCGCCCCCCGGGTATCGACCTGAGCCGGCGCTCGCCGCACGGCTCACGGCAGCGGCTGCTCGAGCTGGGACCGGCGGGGTTCGCGGCCGACCTCCGGGCCCGGACCGCGGTCGAGGTCACCGACACCACCTTCCGCGACGCGCACCAGTCGCTGCTCGCGACCCGGGTCCGGACCAAGGACCTGATTCGGATCAGTCCGTACGTCGGTCGGATGACCCCCGAGCTGCTGAGCGTGGAGTGCTGGGGCGGGGCGACCTACGACGTCGCCCTGCGCTTCCTCAACGAGGACCCGTGGGAGCGGCTCGCGTCGCTGCGCTACAACATGCCGGGACTAGCCCTGCAGATGCTGCTGCGCGGACGCAACACCGTTGGCTACACGCCGTACCCCACCGCGGTCACCAACGCCTTCGTGCACGAGGCGGCCGAGGTGGGCATCGACATCTTCCGCATCTTCGACGCGCTCAATGACGTCGAGCAGATGCGACCTGCGATCGAGGCGGTGCTCGAGACCGGGACGACGGTGGCCGAGGTGGCGCTCTGCTACACCAGCGACCTCTCCGACCCGGGCGAGAAGATCTACACCCTCGACTACTACCTGCGGCTGGCCGAGAAGATCGTCGACGCGGGTGCGCACATCATCGCGATCAAGGACATGGCCGGGCTGCTGCGACCGCCGGCCGCCAAGAAGCTGGTCAGCGCGCTGCGGGAGCGCTTCGAGCTGCCGGTGCATCTGCACACCCACGACACCGCGGGTGGACAGCTGGCGACCCTGATCGCGGCCATCGACTCCGGGGTGGACGCGGTCGACGTGGCCAGCGCGCCGATGTCGGCCACCACGTCGCAGCCTCCGGCGTCGGCCCTGGTGGCGGCCCTGGAGCACACCGAGCGAGCCACCAACCTCGACCTGCGGGCGGTGATGGATCTGGAGCCCTACTGGGAGGCGGTCCGCAAGGTCTACCAGCCTTTCGAGTCGGGGTTGCCCAGCCCGACCGGTCGGGTCTACGACCACGAAATCCCCGGCGGTCAGCTGTCCAACCTTCGGCAGCAGGCGATCGCGCTCGGGCTCGGCGAGAAGTTCGAGCAGATCGAGGCGATGTACACCGCCGCCGACAAGATCGTCGGCCGACCGACCAAGGTGACGCCGAGCTCCAAGGTGGTCGGCGACCTCGCGCTCCACCTGGTGGCGGTGGGGGCCGATCCCGCCGACTTCGAGGCGAACCCGCAGAACTACGACGTCCCCGACTCGGTGATCGGCTTCCTCTCCGGTGAGCTGGGGGAGCCTGCCGGGGGGTGGCCGGAGCCGTTCCGGACCAAGGCGCTCAAGGGGCGCAAGGTGCCGGTCCGCGAGGGCACGCTCGACCCCGAGGACGAGAAGGCGCTGCAGGAGCCCGGTCGGACCCGCCAGCTCGCACTCAACCGGCTGCTGTTCCCCGGGCCCACCAAAGACTTCCTGGCCGCCCGGACGACCTACGGCGAGGTCGGTCGGATGGACACCCTGGACTACCTCTACGGCTTGCGCCAGGGCGAGGAGCACGTCGTCCCGCTGGGCAAGGGCGTGAGCCTGATCCTGGGCCTCGAGGCGATCGGCGAGGTCGACGAGCGCGGCATGCGGACGGTGATGTGCCTGATCAACGGGCAGCTCCGCCCGGTGCGGGTGCGGGACAAGAACGTCACCGTCAACGTCAAAGCGGCCGAGCGGGCCGATCCGACCACGCCGGGTCACGTTGCCGCCCCGTTCGCGGGCGTGGTCAGCGTCTCGGCCAGCGAGGGTGACACCGTCGAGGCCGGTCAGACCGTGGCCACCATCGAGGCGATGAAGATGGAGGCGGCCATCACCGCCCCGGTCGCCGGTGTGGTCGAGCGGCTCGCCCTGGGCTCGATCCAGCAGGTCGAGGGCGGCGATCTCGTGCTGGTGATCGTCCCGTCCTAGCGAAAGTGGTCACCAACACCGCGCACTTTCTTCGCGGAAAGTGGTCACGAACAACGGGCTCGTCGGCGTGTCGCGCGGCGTTGGTGACCACTTTCGCGAGTCAGTCGACCCAGAAGCCGACCAGATCCGGCGCCTGACGGCCGAGCTGCTGGGCGACGCCACCCCAGTGCACGAAGCCGTCGAGCCAGCCCACCAGGGCGGCGACGTGCTCCCGCTGGTCGTCGGTCTTCAGCTCACCCATCGCGGTCCGGTAGGTCGCGGCCATCGACACCGCCACGTGGTGGGGACGCCAGCCCACGGTGAGTCCGTGGACGGGCAGCAGGTTCACCTCGGTGGCGGAGTTGAGCAGGTGACGCAGCCCGAAGGTGGACGAGACGCCGGCGCTGGTCAGTGCGAAGTCGAGGTCGTCCAGGGCCGCGGGGGCGAACTGGGTCTGGGTGCAGCCCCAGGAGTTGGCCGCGACGAGGGTCTCCAGCAGCCGCCAGGTGGCACCGGTCCGCTCGGGGGCGACGTACCCGCCGGCCAGCAGCACGTCGAGGTCGGCCGGCACCGGGTCGGTCGGGCTGCGGACAGGGGCGGCCGGTGTACGGCGAAAGATCGGCCCGAACCGGCGAGGGCGGCTCGCCGCGGTGACGGGCGGGGCCAGTAACGCGTGCGCCTGCTCGCGGTAGCGGGCGACGTCCTCGGGGCGGGACCCGAACACACCACGCAGCTCCGCGATCGCGATCGCGTACAACCGGAGGTTCCCCACAGCTCACACCGTAACCGAGCGCCGGTGTACGCCTAGGCTCATTGGGTGAACCCACGGTCGCGTCGCGTCATCGTCTCGGGCGCCCTGGTGGTCTTGGTGCTGATCGTGATCGTGGTCGCCATTCTCCAGCACCTCTGACCCCGAGACATCACCGTGGGCGGCAGGAACTGCTTAGATCGAGCCAGCCGCGCCGACCGAGCCGGGGGTGGCTTCGCGCCACGGAGGGAGACCCGATGAGCAAGGCCACCACGTCCGATCCGGCACCGTCTCCGCGGTCCACGGCTGACGCTCACCGCGCCGACCGCCACGACCTGATCCGCGTCCAGGGTGCGCGGGTGAACAACCTCAAGGACGTGAGCGTCGAGATCCCGAAGCGCCGGCTGACGGTGTTCACCGGCGTCTCCGGCTCCGGCAAGAGCTCGCTGGTGTTCGGCACGATCGCCGCCGAGTCGCAGCGGATGATCAACGAGACCTACAGCGCCTTCCTGCAGGGTTTCATGCCCACCCTCGCTCGACCCGAGGTCGACGTGCTCGACGGGCTGACGACCGCAATCATCGTCGACCAGCAGCGGATGGGTGCCGATCCCCGTTCGACGGTCGGCACGGCCACCGACGCCAACGCGATGCTGCGGATCGTCTTCAGCCGGCTCGGCCAGCCTCACATCGGCTCGCCCCAGGCGTTCTCCTTCAACGTGGCCTCGATCAGCGGGGCGGGCGCGGTGAGCCTGGAGCGGTCCGGCCGCACCGTCAAGGAGCGGCGCGAGTTCCACATCCTCGGCGGCATGTGCCCACGCTGTGAGGGCCGCGGGTCGGTCAACGACATGGACCTGACGGCGCTGTACGACCCGACCAGGTCGCTCAACGAGGGCGCGGTGACCGTCCCCGGCTACAGCATGGACGGCTGGCACGGCCGCATCTACCGGGGTTGCGGCTTCTTCGACCCGGACAAGCCGATCAAGAACTTCACCAAGAAGGAGCTCGTCGACCTGCTCCATAAGGAGCCGACCAAGGTCAAGATCGACGGCATCAACCTGACCTACCTGGGGTTGATCCCCCAGATCCAGAAGTCGATGCTGTCCAAAGACGTCGAGTCCATGCAACCGCACATCCGCGCCTTCGTGGAACGAGCGGTCACCTTCACCGTCTGCCCCGAGTGCGACGGCACCCGGCTGAGTACGCAGGCCCGCTCCTCGAAGATCGGCGGGACCAACATCGCCGACGCGTGCGCGATGCAGATCAGCGACCTCGCGATGTGGGTCCGGGGGCTCTCCGAGCCGTCGGTGGCACCGTTGCTGGCCAAGCTGCAGCACGTCCTGGACTCGTTCGTGGAGATCGGACTCGGCTACCTCAGCCTCGACCGGCCCGCGGGCACGCTCTCGGGCGGTGAAGCGCAGCGGGTCAAGATGATCCGTCATCTCGGGTCGTCGCTCACCGACGTGACCTACGTCTTCGACGAGCCGACGATCGGGCTGCACCCGCACGACATCCAGCGGATGAACGACCTACTGCTGCAGCTGCGCGACAAGGGCAACACCGTGCTGGTGGTGGAGCACAAGCCGGAGGCGATCGCGATCGCCGAGCACGTCGTCGACCTCGGACCCGGGGCCGGCCGCGCCGGGGGTGAGGTCGTGTTCGAGGGCACCCTTGCCGGGCTCCGGGCCAGCGACACCCTCACCGGTCGGCATCTGGACGACCGCGCCGCCCTTAAGCCGTCGGTGCGGACGCCGTCGGGCCATTTCGAGGTGCGCGGCGCCGAGCGGCACAACCTGCGCGGCGTCGACGTCGACATCCCGCTCGGTGTGCTGGTGGTGATCACCGGCGTGGCCGGCTCCGGCAAGAGCTCGCTGATCGGCGGCTCGGTCTCGGGTCGAGACGGGGTGGTGTCGATCGACCAGGCCGGGATCAAGGGCTCACGGCGTAGCAACCCGGCGACCTACACCGGGCTGCTCGACCCGATCCGCAAGGCGTTCGCGAAGGCGAACGGCGTGAAGCCGGCGCTGTTCAGCGCCAACTCCGAGGGGGCCTGTCCCAACTGCAACGGCGCCGGGGTCATCTACACCGATCTGGCGATGATGGCTGGTGTCGCCACCGTGTGCGAGGTGTGCGAGGGCAAACGGTTCCTGGCCGAGGTGCTCGACTACACCTTCGGCGGCCTCGACATCAGTGAGGTGCTCGCCCTTTCGGTCAGCCAGGCGGAAGAGTTCTTCGGAGCCGGCGACGCGAAGACCCCGGCAGCGCACAAGATCGCGACCCACCTGGCCGACGTCGGACTCGGCTACCTCAGCCTCGGCCAGCCGCTCACGACGCTGTCCGGTGGCGAACGGCAGCGGCTCAAGCTGGCCACGCACCTGGGCGAGGCGGGCGGCGTCTACGTCCTGGACGAACCGACCACCGGCCTGCACCTCGCCGACGTCGAGCAGCTGCTGGGTCTGCTTGACCGGATCGTCGAGTCCGGTAAGTCGGTGATCGTCATCGAGCACCACCAGGCGGTGATGGCCCACGCGGACTGGATCATCGACCTCGGCCCCGGCGCCGGCCATGACGGTGGCCGGATCGTCTTCGAAGGCACCCCATCCGACCTCGTCGCCGACCGGACCACCCTGACTGGGCAGCACCTCGCGGCGTACGTCGGTGGCTCGGCGGGTGCGAAGCCGGACGCGACCCGGCCAGGGTGAATCGCTGACGACGATTACGCGACCGGCTGCGGCGCTGCGTGGTGCGCGCCACGGATCGGACTTATACGCTCCGCTGGTGGTCCTCAGAGGGTGGCGACGCGCGACCGTGGCGGGCGCGGCAGCCGTAGGGTTGATGCTGGCCCCGCAGGTGGCCCGTGCAGCCGACACCGTGGCGTTCACCATCAAGGACCCTCGGATCTCGCAGTCGTCCGGCCTGACCCGCGACACGACGCTGCAGGCCTACTGGACCGTCAACGACTCCGGTGCCGAGGGGCGGGTGTTCGCGGTGGACGGCACCGGCAAGACCCTCGGAACGGCGAACTTCCGCGCGGATGTGGTCGACGTCGAGGCGCTCGCGATGGCCGGCCGCCGGCTCTACGTCGCCGACATCGGGGACAACGGCGCAACCCGCAGCAGCGTCTCGGTCTACTCCTTCGACAACCTCACGCCGGGCAACGGGACGGCCACCTACCGGGCCCTGGACTTCGCCTACCCCGACGGTGCCCACGACGCCGAGGCACTGCTGGTGAACCCCGCCGGACGGCTTTATCTCGTCACCAAAGACGCCACCGGCGGCATCTACGCGGCGCCGTCCAATCCGTCACGGGAGCGCATGAACACGTTGGTGAAGGTCGGTGACGCGCCCGCCTACGTGACCGACGGGGTGTTCTTGCCCGACGGGAGGATCGCGCTGCGCACCTACGTGTCGGTGGAGATCCTCGACCCGACCTCCTACGAGGTGGTCGCACGATCGCCCGCACCGGTGCAGCCGCAGGGCGAGTCCATGGCGGTCGACCTCGCGGGCACGGGGCTGCTGCTGGGCAGCGAGGGGCGAAGCTCCACGGTCTATGCGGTCCCGGTCCCCGACGCGCTCCGGGCCGTACCGAGCGCCGGGGCGACGCCCCCGGCCGCCACCGCGTCGGCGTCCGGCCCCGCGGCGACCGACCCGACCACCGAGGACGACTCCGGCCCCACCGCCGACACCAACCTGCCGGACGGCACCCGGGGGGCGGTCGGGCTGGCGGCGCTGGTCGCCGTGGTGGCGGGCGTGGTCGTCGGTCTCGCGCGGAGTCGTCGCTAGGGACCCTCCCGAAACCAGGTTCGATGGCGTGCGGGGGGGTGTCCACGCTCAGTGGTGGGTCCCGACGGATCGAACCGGCGTCGGGGTGCGGTCGGTCGGGGTGCGGTCGGTCGGGGTGACGACGATCGGACCGCGCCGGCAGGTCAGTCGACCAGCCGTGCCAGCACCCAGTCGACGCAGCGGGTGAGCTGAGCGACGTCGGCGGGGTCGACGTTGGGGAACATCCCCACCCGGAGCTGGTTGCGGCCGAGCTTGCGGTACGGCTCGGTGTCTACCACGCCGTTGGCGCGGAGGGCGGCGGCCAACGCCGACGCGTCGACCCGCGGGTCGAAGTCGATCGTGCCGACCACGGGGGAGCGGTTCGCGGGGTCGGACACGAACGGGGTCGCCAACACGTGAGCGTCGGCCCAGGTGTAGAGGATCCTCGCCGACTCGGCCGTGCGCGCCGCCGCGAAGTCGAGACCGCCCTGCCCGTTGAGCCAGTGCAGCTGCTCGTCGAGCATCAGCAAGGTGGCGATGGCCGGGGTGTTGAGCGTCTGGTCCCTGGTCGAATTGTCCAGTGCGGTGGCCAGGCTCAGCGACTCGGGGATCCACCGGTCGGTGCCGGCGATCCGGGCGGCGCGCTCGATCGCGGCTGGGGAAAGGAAAGCAAACCACAGGCCGCCGTCGGAACCGAGGCTCTTCTGCGGGGCGAAGTAGTAGGCGTCGGTGGCGGCCAGATCGACGTGGGTGCCGCCCGCAGCCGAGGTGCCGTCGATCAGGACGAGGGCGTCCGGGTCCGCGGCGGGGATCCGACCGACGGTGGCGATCGCTCCGGTGGAGGTCTCGTTGTGGGCCCAGGCGTACGCGTCGACGCCCGGCACGGCCACCGGCAGCACGACCGTGCCCGCCTCGACCGCGGTGACCACCGGAGTGTCCAGGTGCGGGGCGGCGGTGACGGCGGCGGCGAACTTCGCTGAGAACTCACCGAACGTGGCGTGCGCGCTCCGGCGCTCGATCAGCGAGCAGACCGCGACGTCCCAGAACAGGGTGGATCCCCCGTTACCCAGCGCCAGCTCATAACCCTCCGGGGCCACGAACAGCTCACGGAGCCCGGCGCGCACCCGACCGACGAGATCCTTGACCGGCGCCTGCCGGTGCGAGGTCCCCATCACCGCGGCACCCGAGCCCGTCAGCACCGCGAGCGTGTCGGCCCGGATCTTCGACGGTCCCGACCCGAACCGCCCGTCGACGGGCAGCAGGTCGGTGGGGATCCTCAGGTCGGGCACGGCGGCGATTGTTCCACGCGGGCGGGCTCGCGCCCGCGAAGCCGTCGGGTGGAGAGACGGTGAGAGAGTGACCTCATGAGTGAGCATCCCGACCTGGGAGCCGAACGGGTGGACTATTCCGGGCCGGAGCTGCACGAGGCCGTGGCCCCGGCCGAGCCGTACCCGCTGTTCGACGCCTGGCTCGCCGACGCCTTCGCCGCCAAGGAGCGCGGCGTGCTGCCCGAGCCGACGGCGATGGTCATCTCGACGGTGTCGGGTGGTCGGCCCAGCTCGCGAACGGTGCTGCTCAAGGAGGCCGATCCCGCCGGGTTCGTGTTCTTCTCCAATTACGACTCCCGCAAGGGCGCCGAGCTCGCCGGCAACGCAGCGATCGCGCTGCACTTCGGCTGGTACCCGCTGCAGAAGCAGGTCCGGGTCGAGGGTCGGGCAGTGCGGGTGTCGCGGGCCGAGAGCGAGGCCTACTTCGCCACCCGTCCTCGTGGTTCGCAGCTCGGTGCCTGGGCCTCGGCCCAGTCGACGGTGGTGACCCGGGAGGCCCTGCACCAGTCGTACGCGACGGCGGCGGCCCGCTTCTCGGGCGACGTGCCCTGCCCGCCGCACTGGGGTGGCTACCGGGTGACCGCCGACCTGGTCGAGTTCTGGCAGGGGCAGTCGAGCCGACTGCACGACCGATTGCGTTACCGCCGGACGTCGTCAGGTTGGCGCCTGGACCGCCTCGCGCCCTGAGCTCGACGACCGACCCCTGTCTACCTGAGCCCGGTTCGGTTTCCCACGTATACGTGGGGAACCCCTACTTTTCACGGCAAATTTGCCCCGGATAGTAACCGTTTCCCACGTATGCGTGGGAAACCGAGACCCTCAGGCCAGCGCGTTCAGGGTGATCGAGACCGCAAGGTACGTCGCGGGAAAGGCCTGCAGCACCCGGAGTCGCGGATCGGCCACGGGGTACGTCCGGGGGACGACGAGCGGGACGAGACGCGCCAGCCGAGGGTCGGCCAGGACCGCCGCGACGGCCGGCTTGTCCCCTCCGGTGACCACGGCCTCCAGCGGCTCGATCAGCAGCAGCGTGACCGCCACCTCCGCCGCCCCGGCGTAGAGCTTCGCGGCCTGGTTGTCGCGGCGCCGGGCGTACCGCTGCTGCGACCAGCCACCGGCCTTGGTCGTGCCCTGCACGTAGCCGGAGCCGATCTTCGAACGGATCAGACGGACGCCCTCGGCCACCCCGACCGCCGAGCCACCCTTGCGGACCAGCAGGATCCCGACCCGGCGGTCGCGGGTGACGTGAGCAAGTAGTCCGGTCAGATCCGCCGGACCCGGCAGCGGCGGAAAGGGTACGGCAACCGCAGCCCGGGCCCCGTCGGGGCAGTCCAGCACCACCGCCGCCGCATCCCCGGACACGACGGGTGCACCGTGTCGCCCCGCGAAGCCGTCAAGCCAGCGACCGAGCCGTTCCCGCGGGACCGACACCACCCGGTCGGTCGGGGTCACCGACCCTCCCCGTCGCGCACGGTGCTGCGCCGTGGTCGGGACATGGCGGTCACAGTAGGCCACCCCCACCGAGGAGCACGGTGTCGAGTGCCGACCTCCTGCGCGGCAACGGCCACCGTTTGACACCACGCTCCTACGCTGGCCGCGATGCGGGTCCGTCGGTTGGTGATCCTCGCGATCGTCCTGGTGCTGGTCGGGGCGGGCGCGGTCCTCGCGACCCAGCGCACCGGGTCCTCGACCGAGCCGTGGCGGTCCGGCCGCTACACCCACGTCCAGCTCAACCTCTGCCTGTCCGGCCGGGCCGGCTGCTACCCGCGGACCCGGTACCCCGCCGTGGTCGACGACGCCGTCGGCGTGATCACCGACGCCAGGTCCAACTCGGCGGTGTTGGTGGAGGCGTGCTCGGGCGACGCCGAGACGATCGCCCGGCGGACCGGGCTGTTCGTCACCTTCGCCACGGTGCTTCGCTCCGGGCAGCCGCTGGCCTGCCTGGACCCCCGGGGTCGCGGGAACTACGGCGACGCCGTCCTCACTCGGAGTGCCCCGGTCGCCGTCGTCGACCGACCCTTCACCGCACAACAGGGAGCCGAGCAGCGACGCTACGTCTGCGTCACGACCGACGCCGACGTCACTGTGTGCGGAGCACACCTGGTGCTCGACGGGGACGCCACCGTGGCCACCCAGGAAGCCCAGTGCGCCGAGTTCGCGGCGGTGGTCGCGGGACTCTCCACGCAGCGCACCACCATCGCCTCCGGTGACCTGAATCGGACGACGACCTGCGCGCCGGCGGGCGACTGGGTGAGCGCTGACAGCGCCGCGGACCAGAACCCGGGCAAGCAGCAGACGTACGGCGGTGCGGGCCTGGAGGACCCTCGGACCGAAATCGTCCCGGTGGACCGCTCCGACCACGATGGCCTGGTGACGACCGCGAACCGGACGCACTGAGCCCGACGTGAGGGCCGGAGAAGGACAAACCCGCGAGCTGTTCGGTGCCGAGGTTCCTGGTGGATCGTCGGTCGCCGGCCGGATGGACAACTCCGGCACTCGCGGGTTCGGGTGTTGGCTGTGGATTAGCCGGCCGCCGCGTGGATCACGAGGACAACCAGTCGATCCGGGCTGGCGGCTAGGCTGCCGTCACCTCACTTGTCCGAAAGTCATTCATTGATCGGACCACCTCCTTTCCGTGTACGGCGAGCGTAGGTCGGGCGGACGGCCAGGTCAACGACTTTTGGCCCCGGTTTCACGCGAGCTGGACCTCGACCCCGGTGGCGCGGAGTTGCTCGACCAGCGGAGGATCGGCGTCGGTGTCGGTCAGCACGGTGTCGACCTCGCTCACGTGGCAGATCCGGCAGAAGCCGACGGTGCCGAGCTTCGAGGAGTCCACGACCACCACCGTTCGCTTGCTCTGGGTGACCATCATCCGGTTGATGGCGGCCTCGTCCTGGTCATGTGTCGTCACCCCGGCGTCCAGGTCGAGACCGGCGGCCCCGAGGAAGCAGATGTCGGGCGTGAGCTGGGAGAGGGTGTCGCGGGCCAGCGCCCCGACCAGCTCGTAGCTCTGCGGCCGCGCGACGCCGCCGCACACCACGATCTTGATGAACGGACGCACCGTGAGCTCGGTAGCGATGTTGAGCGCGTTGGTGACGACGGTGACGCCGTGGTGCAGGCGCTCCTCGGCCGGGATGGCCCGGGCCACCTCCACCGTGGTCGTGCCACCGTTCAGTGCGACGGTCGCCCCGGGCCAGAGCATGGCCACCGCGTCGCGGGCGATCCGCGTCTTGGCTGCGCTGCGGGTGCTGGACTTGTAACGCAGCGGCAGGTCGTAGCTCGTGGTGTTCGGGACGGCGCCGCCGTGGGTGCGCGACAGCAGCTGCTGGTCGGCCAGGTGGTCGAGGTCGCGCCGGATGGTGGCGGGGGAGACGGCGAAGTGAGCGGCGGATCCCTCGACGTCGAGGTGCCCGATCAGGACCAGACGTTCCAGCAGGCCGGTCAACCGCTCCGCGCGCGTCATCCGACCACCACCTTCTGCTCAGGTGCGTCGATGCTATGTTCATTTCTGCTCGTTTGGCCACGATAAATGCGCGCGCTGAGACTTCTTGACGATCGAGGGGCGCGAGACGAGGGTGGGGGATGACCGCAGACGCCGGTCTGGTGGTGGCCGTGGACCTCGGCGGCACCCTCACCAAGATGGCCCTGGTCGCCGCGGACGGGTCCGTCCACGACGAGCAGGTCGTCCCGACCGACCGCACCGGCGGCGCCGAGGGAACCGTCGACTGGTTGCTGTCGCTGATCGGCGGGTTCCGAGCTGAGCGCCAGGTCCAGGGTTTCGGGGTGGTGGCGCCTGGCACCATCGACGCCGAGGCCGGCGTGGTGCGGGCCGCGGTGAACCTCGGCTGGTACGACCTGCCGCTGCGGGACCGGCTGACCGCGAGCCTGGGGCTCCCGGGCGCGGTCGCCCACGACGTGCGCTCCGCCGGCTCCGCCGAGTGGCGGCTGGGGGCCTACGCCGACGTCGGCAACTGCCTCTTCGTCGCGCTGGGGACCGGGATCGCCGGAGCCATCGTCACCGACGGGCGGTTGCTCGACGCCGACGGGTACGCCGGTGAGCTCGGCCACGTCGTCGTCCCAGCAGCCGGCGCCATCCCCTGCCCCTGCGGGCAGCGCGGCTGCCTCGAGACGGTCGCCTCGGCCGCCGGCCTGGCCCGGACCTACGCCCGGCTCGTGCCCGACCCCCCGGTTCGCACCGCCGCCGAGATCGCCGAGCTGGCGCGCGCGGGCGACCCGGACGCCGCCCGATCCTTCGATCTCGTGGTGCAGGCGCTGGTGGAGGCCCTGGTCCACTGCATCAGCCTGCTCGGGCCCGAGGTGGTGATCCTCGGTGGTGGCCTCTCGGGTGCGACCGATCTGCTGGTCCCCGGGCTCCAGCGCGGGCTCACCGACCGACTCACGTTCCAGCGCCGACCGGTGATCGCCGCCGCGACGCTCGGTTCTCGCGCCGGTCTGGTCGGGGCGGGCCTGGTCGGTTGGGACGCTGTGGTCGGACGCACCGTCGCCGGGCCGGCGAACGGGTAGCGTGGCGCGCCGGACATCAGCGTCCCGGTGACCACCGGCTGTTCGAGCAGCGGCTGATCATGAGCGAGCACCACCCCGACGCGGAGGACCCATGACACTGGCCGGACTCACCGATGTGCTGCACCCGGCGGCGTCGGCTCGCCGCGGGGTCGGCGCCTTCAACGTGTTCAGCCTCGAGCACGCCGAGGCGCTGGTCGCCGGGGCCGAGCAGGCCGATCGGGCGATCGTGCTCCAGGTCTCCCAGAACGCGGTCCGCTACCACCGCGCCCTGCGCCCGATCGGGCTGGCCACGTTGGCGGTGGCCGACGCCGCGGCCGTACCCGTGGTCGTCCACCTGGACCACGCGACCGACGTGGCCCTGGTGCACGAAGCGGTCGAACTCGGGTTCACCTCGGTGATGTACGACGGGTCGACCCTGCCCTGGGCCGAGAACGTCGCCACCACCGCGGAGGTCGTCCGTGTCTGCCACGAGGCCGGGGTCGGCGTCGAGGGTGAGCTCGGCGAGGTGGGGGGCAAGGACGGCGCGCACGCCCCCGGTACCCGGACCGACCCCAGGGAGGCGGTCGCCTTCGTGGACGCGACGGGGATCGACGCGCTGGCCGTGGCCGTCGGCACCTCGCACGCGATGACCAGGCGCACCGCCCGGCTCGACCTCGCCCTGATCAGCGAGCTCGACGACGCCGTGGTGGTCCCCCTGGTGCTGCACGGATCCTCGGGTCTGGCCGACGTCGAGCTCAGCCGGGCCGTCTCGGCCGGGATGACCAAGATCAACATCGCCACCCACCTCAACGTCGTGTTCACCGGCCGGGTGCGCGAGCTGCTCGCGGCCGACCCGGACCTGGTCGACAGCCGGCGCTACCTCGGTCCGGCCCGAGACGCCGTCACCGTCGAGGTCGCCCGCCTGCTGGAGGTGCTCAGCCCCTGAGACCTGCCGCTGAATCCAACTCCGGCACGCTCGGCAGCGGTATCACCTGGCCCCCACCGCGCTCCTTCCCCAGACGACACACCGAGGGAGTCTCCGGGTCCAGGTCTCCCTCACGGCACCCCGGCCGTTCCCGGACCAGTCGGCCCCCCGCTGATCCGGGCGCCGAGGTGAGCGCTGAAGCCTGAGCTGGCCCGTCCCGCCGCGTCCTGTCCGGTGGGACGGGCCCTCACCCACCGGCTGGCCACGACGTGTCGATGGAGGTCCGTCACCCGCCGGGAGGCCGCCGGCGGATCGATACTCCCGGGTCACACGCCAGCGCCTCGGCGACCGACAGCACAGCCTCGTCACGATCGAGGGTCGTCCGCATCTCGTCATCAGAGGGTCAGCGCATCACCGTCCTTTCACGATCGCGTAGCGGTCCAGCGCCTCCTTGCGCTCGGCGGCGTGGTCCACGATCCGCGCCGGGTAGCCCGTCGGCAGTCCGAGTGGGTCGTCCCACGGGGTCTGGACGAACGTCGCGTCCACGTCGGCCAGCTCGGGCACCCAGCGACGGACGTACGCACCGTCGGCGTCGAACTTCTCACCCTGGCTGACCGGGTTGAAGATCCGGAAGTACGGCGCGGCGTCGAGCCCGCAGCCGGCGACCCACTGCCAGTTGAGTTGGTTCTGGGCGATGTCACCGTCGCGCAGGCGCGCCATGAACCAGTCCGCACCGTGCCACCAGCCCAGGTGCAGGTCTTTGACCAGGAACGACGCCACCAGCATCCGAACCCGGTTGTGCATCCAGCCCTCGGCCAGCAGCTGCCGCATCCCGGCGTCGACCATCGGGAACCCGGTGCGGCCCTGCTGCCACGCCCGCAGCCCCCGTTCGGCGTCGGGTGACGTCGCCGGGTCCTCCGCGGGCATCCTCGCGAACTCCGGCCGGATCGGGTCCCGGACCGCCGAAGGCTGCTGAAACAGGGCGTCGGCGAAGAAGTCGCGCCAGGCGATCTGCCGGGCGAGCGCGGCGGCACCCGCCGTGCTGCGGCCGGCCAGGTCGCGCAGCACCGTCCGCGGGTGGATCTGTCCCCAGCGCAACGCGATCGAGAGTCGTGAGGTGCCGTCGACCCCCGGGATGTCGTGGTGGCGGGCGTAGTCGTCGGCCCCGGCCTCGTCGTCGGTCAGGTAGCGGTGCCAGTGTCTCAGCGCGGCCGTCTCCCCGGCCTCTGCGGCCAGCTCCCGACCACGCGCGCCCAGCTCGTGGCTCAGGTTCAGTCGCTGCGGGGCCTCGAGCCAGTCGACCGCGGCGGCACGCACGGCCGGTGCCGGGTCATGGACGCCGTGGCTCTGCCACACCCGGTGGAACGGCGTGAAGACCTTGTACGCCGTCCCCGAGCCGTTCGTGAGCGTGCCGGGCGCGATCGCATAGGGCGAGCCCGTGGCGACCAGCTCGACGTCGCGGTCGGCGCAGGCTCGGCTCACCCGCTGGTCGCGTCGTCGGCCGTAGGGACCGAAGTCGGCGCTGATGTGCACGCTGGCCGCTCCGACGTCGGCCGCGGTCTGCGCGACGAGCTGCGCCGGCGTACCGCGGCGCACGCTGAGCCCGGGGCCACCGGCCGCACGGAGGTCGGCGTCGAGCGCGGCGATCGAGGCGTGCAGCCACTCCGTGCGCACCGGACCGGCCGTGGCGAGCAGCGCGGGATCGAGCACGACGAGCGGCAGGACCGTGTCCCCGGCGTCGATCGCCGCCCGCAACGCCGGGTTGTCGTGCAGCCGGAAGTCTCGCCGCACCCACCAGACGGTGGTGCGCGTGGTCGGACCCCCTAAGTTGGACATGTTCTAATCTTGCACTCAGCCTGGACACCGCCCGACGGCTCGTGGCGGGATCAGACGTACAGGGCACTGTCAGCGGCGCCAGGGAGGATGACCAGGGTGAGTGACCTGATCGACACCACGGAGATGTATCTCCGGACGATTTACGAGCTGGAGGAAGAGGGCATCGTCCCCCTCCGGGCCCGGATCGCCGAGCGCCTCCACCAGAGCGGGCCCACCGTGTCGCAGACGGTCGCCCGGATGGAGCGAGACGGCCTGGTCCACGTGCAAGGCGATCGGCACCTCGAGCTGACCGATGAGGGTCGGACCCGGGCGACCCGGGTGATGCGTAAGCACCGGCTCGCAGAGCGGCTGCTGATCGACGTCATCGGGCTCGAGTGGGAGCTCGTTCACGAAGAGGCCTGTCGCTGGGAGCACGTCATCTCCGAGCACGTCGAGCAGCGGCTGGTCGAGCTGCTCAAGGCCCCGACCGAGTCCCCTTACGGTAACCCGATCCCCGGGATGGCCGAGTTGGGTGTGACCACCGTCCCCGACGTCTTCCGCGAGGGCAACGAGTCTCTCGACCTCGCCCTGAGCTCGGCGGGCGAGGTCGTGCTGAGCGTCGAGGTGCAGCGGATGAGCGAAGAGATCCAGAAGGACGTCGGGGTGATGACCACCCTGCGTCTGGCGGGTGTCCGGCCGGGCAGCAAGGTCTCGGCGGAGTCCGGCGGTCTCGGGGTCCGGCTCAGCGCCGACGGGTCGCCCGGCTGCGAGATCGATCGCGAGGCCGCGACCCACCTCTTCGTCCGCAGGGTCTGATCCCGATGGCCCGGCAGTCCGACGATGCCTCGTCGTCCGGTGAGGAGCGGATCGACTGGCGCCGCTACGTCGCGGAGTTCCATCGGGACCGCGCCGGGGTGGCCGAGGCGGTGCTCTCCCGGGCGATGTCGGGGGACCACTCGCCCTATCGCTGGCTCGCCCGGGCCGTGTCGGTCAACGCGAGCACCGTGGTCGACCTGGCGTGTGGCTCCGGCCCGATGTCGCGAGAGCTCGCTCGCCCCGGTCGGATGGTCGTCGGCGTCGACCTCGCCGCGTCGGAGCTCGCTCTGGCGGCCGACCGTGGTCCCGGACCCTGGGTTCAAGCCGACGCGCTCCAGCTCCCGTTCGCCGACGGGTCGGTCGACGCGGTCACCTCGTCGATGGGCCTGGTGGTGGTGACCCCCCTGACGCAGGTGATGGCTGAGGTGGCCCGGGTGCTGCGTCCCGGGGGTGTCCTCGCCGCAATCGCCCCGGCGGTCCGTCCGCTGGGTCCGCGTGACCTGCGGGTGCTGAGCCGGATCACCGGTCGGCTGCACACCAAGCCCCAGTTCCCGGGTCGGATCGAGCTCACCGGCTTCGCCAAGACGCTGCGGCTGCACGGGCTCTCCAAGGTCGAGGACGGCCGGCAGCGCTACCACTTCACCGTGGCCGACCGCGAGGACGCCAAGCTCGTCCTCTCCGCCCTCTACCTGCCGACCACCCGGTGGTCGCGGGTCGAGGCGGGGATCGAGCTGCTCGAGGACCGGGTGGCGAAGCGGGGGCCGGTGGACATCGCGATCCCGATGCGCCGCCTCGTCGCCATCAAATAGCGCGGGCCGGCACGCCCCGAGGGCGGAATACCGGTCCGGTCAGGGCTGTTGGGACCAACATGGCAACGATCAACATCTCCGCCGACACCTTCGAGCAGACCATCAGCGACAACGACATCGTGCTGGTGGACTTCTGGGCCGAGTGGTGCGGACCGTGCAAGCGCTTCGGGCCCATCTACGAGAAGTCCTCCGAGGAGAACGGTGACATCACCTTCGCCAAGCTCGACACCGACGCCAACCAGCAACTCGCCGGTCAGCTCGGCATCGAGGGCATCCCGACCCTGATGGCCTTCCGGGAGGGTGTGCTGGTCTTCAACCAGGCCGGCGCGCTGCCGGGCCCGGCCCTCAAGGAGGTCGTGGACGCGGTCAAGGGTCTCGACATGGCCGACGTGCACAAGCAGGTCGACGAGCTCAAGACGCAGTAGGACTTCCGGCGCCGCCAGGAGCACAGCCCTGACCGCGACGGGCGTGAGATCTGTGTCGTTGTGGGTCGGCGACCGGACTACGCCATGAGGGCCGCCGGTTCCCGGGAGTGCGGCATACTCGGTGCTCGTTCCTCCGGGCCCCCATAGCTCAGGGGATAGAGCAAGGCTTTCCTAAAGCCTGTGTCGCAGGTTCGAATCCTGCTGGGGGCGCAGCCGCCCAGTGCGCAGGTGGCGCTGCAGGGCCGCGTTAAAGGGGACCACAGGTGCGCTGTCGCGGCACCTGAACCCGCCGTGCACGTCGACGTCGGCCCGGGCTCAGGTAAGAGTGCTCGTGGCTGAGAGTGCTGTGGCGCTAGGGCACTGAAGTGACGCCGTTGGCTCGGTTGCCGGGTCGACAGGTAGGATTGCCACCGAAATGCCGTGTGGGCGACCGTCAGAGGTGCGACCTTTGGCCTTTTGCTTGCATCGAGGCCGCAAGGCAGTGTCGAGCAGGAAAGAGTGCCCCGTTGAGTAACCATCCCGTCGGTCAGTGGCCCCGATGATCGCCACCATGCCGGGTACCGAACGGCTCATCATGCGTCGTACCGACTGGCCCGATGTCGACCACATCATCGCCCTCTACGCCAACACCGACGTGACCAGGCACCTGGGGGACGGGCGTCCGATGGGGCCCGCGCAGGTGCTGTCGCAGGAAATGCCGCGGCTGATGGCCTACAACAGACGGCCGGACTATCTCGGTTGCTGGACCGCGCGGGTCCGCGAGACGGGCATCTTCGTCGGCTGGTTCATGATCTCTCCCGTGGGGGCGCCGGAAGCCGTCGAGCTGAGCTACCGGCTGCACCCGGCCCCGGACGGCTACGCGATCGAGGGCGTGCTCGAGATGCTCGAGCTCGCGCGCTCAGCCAACGTCATCAAGGTGGTGGCGACCGCGGCGCTCGACGACACCGACTCCCAGCACGTGCTGACCGAGGCCGGCCTTCAGGTCGTCGACGCCCCAGACCACCGGATCGGCTACGAGCTCACCCTCTGATCAGGTTGAGCTGAGGCAAACGACCCACGACCCTCCTGCGCTGAGTATGGTGCCGTCATGGCCTCTCTTGCCACTCCCTACCTGAGTTTTCGTTCCACCGCCCGTGAGGCGCTGGAGTTCTACCGCGACGTGTTCGGCGGTGAGCTCGTGATGTCGACGTTCGGTGAGTTCGGCATGCCCGACGTGGCGGCCGACCAGATCATGCACGGCCAACTCGAGACCTCGGCCGGGTTCGTGCTGATGGGGTCCGACGTACCCGAGAGCATGCCGCACACCGGGGGCTCCACGCTCACGGTCTGCCTCAACGGCGACGACGTCGACCAGCTGCACGGCTATTGGGAGAAGCTGATCCAGGGTGCCGACGTGTCCACCCCGCTGGAGAAGATGATGTGGGGCGACGAGTACGGCGCCTGCACTGATCGCTTCGGCATCCCGTGGATGATCAACATCACCCTGCCCAAGGAGTGACGCCGCCCGACGCCGAGGCAGCGACGGACCGTAGGCCGGGTCGTCGCAGCCGTACCGTCCTGGCGTTGCTGTGGCTGCTGCTCGGGCTGGTGATGCTCGGTGTCGTGGGCTGGCTCGCCTGGACCCGTCGGGTGGTGCTGCTCGACGGGCACCCACTCACCCTCGTCCTGGTGCTGGTGTGCCTGGTGGCCGGCTTGGTTGCCGTCGCGTGGTCGCTGCCGACCCTGGTCACGATGGTCCGCGGCGACGATCGGATCGATCACCTCAGTGACCGGCAGCTGCGGTTCCGGGCCCGGGGGCGGGTCATCGCCGCCGTCCCACTGCTGCTGGTCTGCGCCCTGCTGGCCGGTTCGCTGATCTACGCGGCGCCGTTCGCCGCCAGTCCCGAGGCGCTGGTGGCGATGCGCAGCTCCGACACCGTCCACGTCGTGGACCGCCTCACCTGGTACGAGCTGCAGCCGGCTCGCCGCGACAAGAACGCCGAGGTGATACCGGCCACGACAGCCCTGGTCTTCGCCCCGGGGGCGCGGGTCGACGCGCGGGCGTACGCCCCGGTCCTGCGCCCGCTGGCCGAGCAGGGGATCTTGGTCTGCGTGCTCAAGGAGCCGCTCGGGCTCTCGATCACCCACCCGGGCCAGCCCGCCGACCCGATCGCGAGCCACCCCGCGATCACCACCTGGGCGGTCGGGGGTCACTCGCTGGGCGGCGCGACGATCTCGGGGTACGCCGCGGACCACACCCAGGTCCGCGGGCTCGTGCTCTACGCGTCCTACCCGATCGGTACGGTTCGTCGGCCGGGCATCAAGGTGCTCTCGGTCTCGGGCAGCAACGATGCGCTGGCGACCCCGACCGATATCGAGGCGGCCAAGTCCGACCTGCCCGACGACACCACCTACGTCGTGGTGCCGGGCGGGGTGCACGCCTTCTTCGCCGACTACGGCGCCCAGCCCGGTGACGGCACGCCGGGAGTCAGCCGCGCCACGGCGCAGGGCCAGATCATCGCCGCCACGCTCGCGTTCATGAAGGCGCTGCCGGCCAAGAAATAGGCCGACGACGCGGTCGGGCCGCCGTCCACGTCGGCCCGCCCGGTGGCCGCAGGGGGCGCTGGATCAATACCATCGGGCCCATGAGCGACGACGGACTGACAGCAGCGAGGGAGAAGATGACGGCAGCCGGGGTGGCGGCGGAGGCGATCGAGGTCTTCAGCCACTACTACCGAGCACTCGAGGAGGGTGCTACCGGCCTCATCCCCGAAGACTCCATCGAGCCGTTGGAGCATCCTGATCTGTTGTCCGACGTCACGATCAGCGACGCCGACGCGCAGGCCGCCTTCGCTCAGACGGTGATCATCAAGCTCAACGGCGGCCTGGGCACCTCGATGGGGATGGAGAAGGCCAAGTCGCTGCTCCCGGTGGCCGACGGCTCGACCTTCCTCGACCTGATCGTCGCCCAGGTGCAGAGCGCCCGGCAGGTTCACGGCGTCAAGCTGCCGCTGCTGTTCATGAACAGCTTCCGTACCTCGGCAGACACCCAGGCCGCGCTGGCGCGGTACGACGACCTCGAGGTCGACGGCCTCGGCCTGGAGTTCGTGCAGAACATGGAGCCCAAGCTGAGGGTCGCCGACCTCACCCCGGTGGAGTGGCCGGCCGACCCGACCATGGAGTGGTGCCCGCCCGGGCACGGCGACCTCTACACGGCGCTGTCGGCCTCCGGGGTGCTGGAGCGGCTGCTCGCCGCCGGCTACCGGTACGCCTCGGTGTCCAACTCCGACAACCTCGGTGCCGCGCCGAACGCGCAGATCGCAGGCTGGTTCGCGGGCAGCGGGGCGCCGTACGCCGCCGAGATCTGCCGCCGGACCGCGGCCGACCGCAAGGGCGGCCACCTCGCCGTCCGCAGAAGCGACCACCAGCTGATCCTGCGGGACACCGCCCAGACGGCGCCGGACGAGATGCACTTCTTCACCGACGAGCACCGCCACCCCTTCTTCCACACCAACAACCTGTGGTTCGACCTCGAGGTGCTGGCGCGGACTCTGCGGGAGCGGAACTCGGTCCTCGGCCTGCCGTTGATCAAGAACGAGAAGAACGTCGACCCCTCCGACGCGTCCTCCCCGGAGGTGGTCCAGATCGAGTCCGCCATGGGCGCCGCGGTCGAGGTGTTCGAGGGCGCCACCGCGATCGGCGTCGGTCGGGACCGCTTCCTGCCGGTCAAGACCACCAACGACCTGCTGCTGCTGCGCTCCGACGTCTACGAGATCGGGACCGACGGCAGCGTCGCCAAGATCGTCGACGACGCCCCGCTGGTCGAGCTGGACTCCCGGTACTACAAGACGATCGGCGGTTTCGAGGACCGCTTCCCCGACGGGGCGCCGTCGCTGAAGGACGCCACCGGGCTGAGGGTGCAGGGTGACTGGACCTTCGAACCGGGCGTGGTGGTCACCGGCGACGCCGCACTGACCGACGAGGGCACGCCGCAGGTGGTGCGCAGCGGCACCACCCTGGGACCCCCGCGGGGTTGAGGATCAGACCGTCGTGACGACCTCGGCATAGTCGAGCCGGGGGAGGCGCGGGCGGTAGGACTCGTCGGTGGGGTGGCCGAGGTTGACCACCAGGAAGGCGCGGTGCACTCCGCCGGGGAAGAACTCCCGGCTGACGGCGTCGGCGTCGAAGCCACCCATCGGGCCGGCGGCCAGACCGGCGGCGCGGACCCCGAGCAGGAAGTACGCCGCCTGCAGGTGAGCGTTCAGCGCGGCGGTCGACTCCCGGGCTGCGGCGTTGCCCGCGAACATCTCGCGCGCTGCTGGGGCGTGCGGGAAGGTCCGGTCCATTTCCTCGTGGAAGTCGGTGTCGGCGGCGAGGATCGCGACCAGGGGCGCAGCGGCTGTCTTGGGTCGGTTACCTTCGGCCATCAGCGGGACGAGACGGCGGCGAGCGTCCGCGGAGCGGACCAGCACGATCCGCAGCGGCTGCACGTTCATCGCGGTGGGCGCCCACTTCACGAGGTCGTGGATCGCCTGCATCTGTGCGTCGCTGACTGGCTCGGGCGCGAACGCGTTGGCGGTGGCGGCACCGCTGAACAGCAGCTGCTGGGCGTCAGCAGCCAGGGCCAGGTGGCTGTCGAGCTCCGCGTCGTACGTGGCGAGGTCGGGGGTCTGGACGTCGAGGGTCATGGTTGATTGAAGCTTCAACTAGGTAGGTTTGTTCCGGGGCTGGTGCGGATGTGCCCGACATCACCGGGCCGCACGGGTGTCCGGGTCGCACGCCGCGAGGAGGAACGATGGAACGGTCCACGTGGTCGCAGACCCTCGCGTACGCGTTGGGGGCCGACGGTGCCGACGTGTCCGGGGTCGACGGACCGCCCTCTCTCGGACCGGTGGTGCAAGCCCTCGGTGGGGCGGAGCGACTGGCCGAGCTCGCGGCGCGGTGCCGCCGTACGCAGGGACGGTGGCCTCGGCCGGTGGACCGACCCGAGGACCTCGGGCCCGCCCAGTGGTCAGCGCTGCTGAGCGCGGCCGCCCGGGTGGTCGGCCACGCGGAGGCAGAACGGTCGGGTCGGGTGCTCCGCGGCGGCGCCCCGGACGCGGACGAGCGCCGGCTGCTCCGCGACGTCCCGCCGCACCACGGGTCCTGACGTGCCGGCCGGGTGCCGGGTCAGACCTGGGTGGTGCCGCCGCCGGAGGTGTCGGGGCGGTTGGTCCCCTGGGCCTGCGCCTGGAGCAGATCGCGGATGTCGGCCAACAGGTCCTCGGTCGAGGCGGCCGCCGCGGGCTCGTCGTTCTTCCGCAGCGACGAGGCCTTGTTGTAGGGCGTCACCACGAAGAAGTAGACGACGAACCCGGTGATCAAGAAGGTGATCAGGGCGGTGATGAACGCTCCGACCTGGATGCCGGCGGGTTGGAAGGAACTAAAGGTGTCGACGCTGCCGATCTTGCCGAGCACGTCCATGAACATCTGCGTGAAGCTGCCCACCACGGCAGCGAACACGCCGCCCATGATGAAGGCGACGGCGAGCTCGACCAGGTTGCCGCGCAGCAGGAATTCCTTGAAGCCATTCATGGTCTCTCCCAGAGGTGGATCAGGTGGATGGACCTGACCAACTCCCCCTCGAGCCCGCCCAGGCGGAGACGAAGGTAGCGGTGCGGGTGGGGGCGAAGCAACATCAGCGCGCCCAGACCACGCTCAGCTGTCGTCGGACGGCGGCCCCGGCCAGGGTGGCGGTCACGCCCTGGTCGACCTCGATCAGGCACAGGACGCCACCCGGCCCGGAGCCGCCGCCGGTACCCAGGAGACCGGGCTCGGCCGGCGAACTGGGGGTCGTGACCACCCGGACCCGGCGGGCGATCACCGCGGCGGTCCCGCTCTGGTCGTCGGCAGCGACCACGTCGACCACGTCACCGGGTCGGAGTAGGACCGCGAGGTCAGGGTCGGCCAACCGCAACGCAACGATTGATCGTCCCGGGCCGGCCTGACGGAGGCTCAGCGTGGTCAGGTCCGTCACCGTTTGACCGCGGGGCACGGCCGCCACGGCGGGTCGGCCGAGCACCTGAGCCGGGTCGGAGACGGCGCCGTCGGGCAACTGGCCCCGCGGCCACCGGACCGTGCTGAGGTCGTCGGCGGCCAGGATCCGGCCGGCCGGTACGGCGCGGGCCGTCACCAGGACGGCGACCGTGGGTGGATCCGGGGGAGCAGCGGCGTTGATGCCGGCCACGACGGCGATCGCCGCCAGACCGGCGGCGAGCTTGCGGCGGTGCCAAGAGAGCACGCGGACGAGGCGCTGATGCAGCGGGGCGGTACCCATGCCCCTACCTTCGGCGCTGGGCCCTCACCTGCGGGGCTTGTCCACAGGTCACTTCGACGAGCTGCTGGCCCCTGTGGACGAACCCCGGGTCGAACCGTGGCCCGATCCGTTGCCTGATCCGTTGCCCGATCCGCTGGACGATCCGTCGCCCGATCTGCTGGACGATCCGTTGCCTGACCCGTTGCCTGACCCGTTGCCCGATCTGTTGGACGATCCGTTGCCTGACCCGTTGCCCGATCCATTGGCCGGGCCGGCGGTCCCGCCGCCGGACCCGTTCGAGCCGCCCTTGGGGTCCTTGCCCGAGCCGGCAGAGTCGGCCTTCGGCTCGGACTTCTTCTCACCCGTTTCCTTCTTCTCCCCACCCTTGTCGCTCGTGGACGCCCCAGCCGCATCGGGAGCGGTGCGGCTGTCGGTGCGGTAGAAGCCCGAGCCCTTGAACACGACGCCGACGGCGTTGAAGACCTTACGCAGCGCACCCTGGCACGTCGGACAGACCGTGAGCGTGGGGTCGCTGAACTTCTGCACGACCTCGAGGTCGCGGCTGCACGCCGTGCAGCGGTACTGGTAGGTGGGCATCGGGCTCTCTCGACAGACAACGTGGTGACGAACACTTAGCACTCAAGCATAACGACTGCTAAGCGGGGTGCCCCGGTCCGACGCTCTAGAGTGGGCCAGGTGCGCCGCCGCCATCGTTTGACGACCTTCGTCGTGATCGCGGTGGTGCTGGCGATCGGCGGCCTGGGCAGCCTCGCGGTCGGCACCACCCGGGAGTCCTTTCCCACCGTGCGGGGCACGGTGACCCTGCCCGCCCTCTCCGGTCGGGTCGAGGTCCTGCGCGACGCGTACGGCGTGCCGCAGATCTACGCCGACAACGCCGAGGACCTGTTCGCTGCGCAGGGGTACGTGCACGCTCAGGACCGGTTCTTCGAGATGGACGTCCGACGCCACATCACGGCCGGCCGGTTGTCGGAGCTGTTCGGGAAGTCGCAGGTCGACACCGACGCCTACATCCGGACGATGGGCTGGCGGCGGGTGGCCGAGGCCGAGCTGCCGCTGCTCGCCGCCAGCACCCGGCGCTACCTGGACGCGTACGCCGCCGGGGTCAACGCCTACCTCAGCAGCCGCTCGGCCGCCCAGCTCTCGCTCGAGTACGCCGTGCTCAACCTGACCGGGCCGAACTACACCCCCGAGGCCTGGAGCGCGGTCGACTCGCTCGCGTGGCTCAAGGCCATGGCCTGGGACCTCGACGGCAACTCCGGCAACGAGACCGAGCGGGCTGTCGCCACCGTTCAGCTGGGTGCCGACCGGGCCGCCGACCTGTTTCCGGACTACGACCAGAACAGCCCGCCCATCGTCGGTCAGGGGTCGGTGGTCGACGGCCGTTTCCAGCCCAGCGCGCGGCGGGCCTCCAACGGGGTGGTGCCCCGCGGGTTCGGTGGGGTGCTCGCGGCGGCCGAGCCGGCCCTGCTGGCCGCCGGCCAGGCGGAGACCGCGGTCGCCGCGGCTCTGGGTGACCACCGGATCGGTGCGGAGGTCGGCTCGAACTCGTGGGCGATCTCCGGCGCCCGGACCACCACCGGCAAGCCGATCCTGGGCAATGACCCACATCTGGCCGTGTCGATCCCGTCGATCTTCGAACAGGTCGGTCTGCACTGCCGCACGGTCGGGCCGCGGTGCTCATTCGACGTCACCGGCTTCTCCTTCTCGGGCCTACCCGGGGTGATCATCGGGCACAACGGCGATATCGCCTGGGGCTTCACCACCCCCAACGTCGACACGCAGGACACCTTCGTCGAGCAACTGCGCGGCGACGAGGTCCGGGTCGGCGACCGGTGGCAGCCACTGACCGTCCGGGAGGAGAAGATCACGATCGCGGGGGAGGACGCGCCACAGACGATCCGAGTCCGAAGCAGCCGGCACGGGCCGTTGCTCTCCGACGTGGACGCGCAGCTGCGGCAGTCCGCCGAGCTCACCGGCGGCGGCCCGGCCGCCCCCCCGGGAACGGGCGAGATCGGGTACGGCGTAGCGCTGCGGTGGACAGCCCTCACCCCCACCCCCACCATGGACGCGCTCTTCGCGCTGAATGCGGCCACCGACTTCCCCGCGTTCCGAGCCGCAGCCCGGTCCTTGCTGTCCCCGGCCCAGAACCTGATGTATGCCGACACCGCGGGCAACATCGGCTACCAGCTACCCGGGGCGATCCCGGTCCGGAGCAAGGGCGACGGACGGCTGCCGCGACCCGGGTGGGACACCAGCTACGACTGGCAGGGCTACGTGCCGTTCGCCGAGCTGCCGTACGCGTACAACCCGGCGCCGGGTTACCTCGTCGCCGCCAACCAGACGGTCGTCGGACCGCAGTACCCGCGGTTGCTGACCAACGGGCAGTCCTACGGCTGGCGGAGCGACCGGCTTAACGACCTGATCAGCGGGACCGGGAAGATCTCGCTCAGCGACGCCGACCAGCTGTTCGCCGACACGACCATCGGGGCCGCCGGGGCTATCGTGCCCCGGCTGCTCCGGGTTAAGCTCAGTGACCCCTGGGTCGCCGAGGGCCAGCAGACCCTGGTCGGCTGGGACTACCGGGCCGACGCCGACTCCGCGGCGGCGGCGTACTTCCACATCGTGTTCTACGACATCCTCAAGCGGACCTTCCGTGACCAGCTGCCGCAGGCGTTCTGGCCGACCGACGTCGACCGCTACTACGCCGTCGTCGCCGACCTGCTGACCGAGCCGACCAACCCGTGGTGGGACGACGTCAACACCCCGCAGGTCGAGACGCGCGACGACATCCTGGCCGCGGCGATGGGTGACGCCCGCCGCGAGGCGACCTCGCTGATGTCGCGCGACACCGCCACCTGGCGCTGGGACCGCATTCACCGCGTCACTCTGCAGAACCAGACCCTGGGCATGAGCGGGGTTGCCCTGATCGAGCGGCTGTTCAACCGGGGCGACGACGGGGTCGCCGGCGGGCCTGCGGTCGTCGACGCGATGGCGTTCGTCCCCGACGGCGGCTACCGGGTGGTCAACGGGCCGGCGATGCGGATGCGGGTGGACCTGTCGAACCTCGACGACTCCCGCTGGATCAACCAGAGCGGCAACTCCGGTCACGCGTTCCACGACCACTACGCCGACCAGTTGCCGCTCTGGACGCAGAACCAGCTGCTCCCCATGGTCAGCTCCCGGGCTCGGGTCGACGCCACCACGGTGGACCGCCTCGAGCTCGTCCCCTCCGGCTGACCCTTCCATTGTGCGCACGATGACCCCTCCTGGCCCGGTCCACGGGGTCACTGTGCGCACAATGGCGGCGGAAAGGGTCGGGGACGGCGGTACAGTTGGCCACACAGGCGTCGATCCGGCCATCACCGGTGAGCCTCCGGAAGAACGGCCCGTGCTGATCATCTCGGCGCAGCGGGCTCACTAGACCCGGACGGGTAGGCCCGTGACAGCCGTCACGAGCGGTCGGTGCGTGTTCCTCGGAGCGGGTGCCGGCAAGCGGGGTGGTACCGCGGTGGAGACATCGTCCTCGTCCAGATCGACCGACGAGTGAGGCGAGATCCGAGATGACGTACCCGAGATGACGTACCCGAAGCAGAGCACCGGGGAGACCAGCGGTGCCCCACGCGTATCGAGCAGCCCGAACTTCCCCGAGATCGAGAACCGGGTTCTCGCCTTCTGGAAGGCCGACGAGACCTTCCAGGGGTCGGTGGCCGCGAACCCGGCGGGGGAGAACGGAGTCAACGAGTTCGTCTTCTACGACGGCCCGCCGTTCGCCAACGGCCTGCCCCACTACGGGCACCTGCTCACCGGTTACGTCAAGGACATCGTGCCGCGCTTCCAGACCATGCGCGGACGCCACGTGGAGCGCCGCTTCGGCTGGGACACCCACGGCCTGCCGGCCGAGCTCGAGGCGATGCGTCAGCTCGGGCTGAAGACCAAGGACGACATCGAGACCCTGGGCGTCGAGAAGTTCAACGCGGCCTGTCGGGCCTCGGTGCTGCGCTACACCGACGAGTGGCAGACCTACGTCACCCGGCAGGCACGCTGGGTCGACTTCGAGCACGACTACAAGACCCTCGAGCCCGGTTACATGGAGTCGGTGCTGTGGGCCTTCAAGACCCTCTACGACAAGGGTCTGGTCTACGAGGGGTGGCGGGTGCTGCCCTACTGCTGGAACGACGAGACCCCACTGTCCAACCACGAGCTGCGGATGGACGAGGACGTCTACCGGGTGCGTAACGACCCCGCCGTCACGGTGGGACTGCGGCTGGAGACCGGCGAGCTCGCCCTGGTCTGGACCACCACCCCCTGGACCCTGCCCAGCAACCTGGCGATCGTGGTGCGTCCCGACATCGACTACGTGGTGGTGGAGTCGTCGGCGACCGGGACGTCGGAGCGCTACCTGCTGGCCGAGGCTCGGGCGGCGTCGTACGCCCGGGAGCTGTTCGGGGATCCCGAAGCCAGCTACGAGGACCATCTCGTCGAACGACTGACCGGCGCCGAGCTGGTGGGCCGGTCCTACACGCCACCGTTCGGCTACTACCTCGGGCACGAGAACGCCTTCACCATCGTGCCCGCTGACTTCGTCACCACCGAGGACGGCACCGGTCTGGTGCACACCGCCGGCGCCTTCGGCGAGGACGACAAGGAGGTCACCGACGCCAACGGCATCGAGGCCGTGATGCCGGTGGGTCCCGACGGACGCTTCACCGCCCCGGTCCTGGAGTACGCCGGGATGCTCGTCTTCGACGCCAACGCACAAATCGTCGATGACCTGGTGCAGGCGACCCGGGGGGAGGCTGCGGGTTCGGTCACGTCGGGCACCGTGCTGCTGCGGAAGGAGTCCTACGCCCACTCCTACCCGCACTGCTGGCGCTGTCACCAGCCCCTGATCTACAAGGGGGTCTCGAGCTGGTTCGTGGAGGTGACCAAGTTCCGGGACCGGATGGTCGAGCTCAACCAGCAGATCACCTGGGTGCCCGACCACGTCAAGGACGGGCAGTTCGGCACCTGGCTCGCGAACGCCCGCGACTGGTCGATCAGCCGGAATCGCTACTGGGGCACGCCGATCCCGATCTGGAAGTCCGACGACCCGACCTACCCTCGGATCGACGCTTACGGCTCCATCGCCGACCTGGAAGCCGATTTCGGGGAGCTCGCGCGACGAGACGACGGCCACGGCGGCGTAGCAGCACCGGATCTGCACCGGCCGTACATCGACGAGCTCACCCGGCCCAACCCCGACGACCCGACCGGCCGATCGACCATGCGACGGATCACCGACGTGCTCGACGTGTGGTTCGACTCCGGGTCGATGCCCTACGCCCAGGTGCACTACCCGGTGGAGAACGCCGACTGGTTCGAACACCACTACCCGGGCGACTTCATCGTGGAGTACATGCCGCAGACCCGTGGCTGGTTCTACACCATGCACGTCTTGGCCACGGCGCTGTTCGACCGGCCCGCGTTCCGCAGCTGCATCAGCCACGGCACGGTGCTGGGTAGTGACGGACGCAAGATGAGCAAGTCGCTGCGCAACTATCCCGACGTCTACGAGGTCTTCGATCGCGACGGCGCCGACGCGATGAGGTGGTTCCTGATGTCGAGCCCGGTGCTACGGGGCGGGGAGCTGATCGTCACCGAGCAGGGGATCCGCGACGGCGTGCGCCAGGTGCAGATCCCGCTGTGGAACGCGTACTACTTCTTCAGCCTGTACGCGAACGCTGCCCGCAACGGCGCGGGGTACGACGCCACGACCAGCAGCGCGCCGACCGACGTGCTCGACCGCTACATCGTGGCCAAGCTGTCCCAGTTCGTGACCACGGTGGGTGGTGCGCTGGAGGCGCTGAACATCGCGGCGGCGTGCGACGCGACCCGGGCGTTTCTGGACGTGTTGAGCAACTGGTACATCCGTCGGTCCCGGGATCGCTTCTGGGACGGGGAATCCGGGGCCTCACTGGCTGCTTTCGACACGCTGTACACGGTGCTGGAGACGGCCGCGCGAACCCTCGCACCGCTGCTGCCGCTGACCGCGGAGGAGATCTGGCGCGGGCTGACCGGCGGGCGGTCGGTGCACCTGACCGACTGGCCGGACGGCGACCTACTGGCCCGGTCGCGTGACGACGTCCTGGTCGCCGCCATGGACCGGGTGCGCGAGGTCTGCTCGGCCGGCTCGGCGCTGCGCAAGGCCGAGGGCCTGCGCGTCCGCCTGCCGCTGTCGCGGTTGACCGTGGTCGCGGCCGACGCGGGCGAGCTTGCCTCGTTCACGGGTCTGGTGGCCGACGAGCTGAACGTGCGCGAGGTGGCCCTCACCGACGTCGAGAGCGCCGGTGCCGACGGACTGGCGGTCACCCAGACGCTGACCGTCCTGGCCCGGGTGGCCGGCCCGCGGTTGGGGCGCGACGTGCAGCCGGTGATCAGGGCCAGCAAGTCCGGCGACTGGTCCCTGAGTCCCGATGGTTCGGTCGTGGCGGCCGGGATCGCTTTGCAGGAAGGGGAGTACGCGTTGTCCACGGTGGTGGCCGACGGCGACCCCGATGATCATCGGGCCGTGGCGGTGCTGCCGGGTGGCGGGTTCGTGATCATGGACACCGAGGTGACGCCAGAACTCGCGGCGGAAGGGCTGGCCCGCGACGTCGTCCGTGCCGTGCAACAGGGACGGCGAGATGCCGGTCTGGAGGTGGGTGATCGGATCGCCCTGCGGTTGTCTGGGGACGTGAACGTGCGTGCTGCGCTGCACACCCACGCCGGCTTGATCACCGCCGAGACGCTGGCGACGTCCCTCGACGTGGTGGAGACCGTTCCGGCCGACGCCACCACGGTCGCGGTCGGGGCCGGCCAACGCGTGAACCTCGCCCTGACCCGCGCCTGAGCCGTGTAAGTGGTCGATCCCTTCTGACTGCGGGAGGGATCGACCACGTTGCAGCCTGGTCGCAGTACCGCCGAGCGCAACGGATAGGACAGACACGTCCTCGGCCACGTCGAATCGATCCGGCCCGCCGACCCGCGACCGCGCCAAGCGATCGAGCAGGCCCGGGTGTTCTGCTCTCGACAGCGGGACCCGATCATCGACCCAGATCTCCTGGGTAACGCACGTCTTCTGGCGGCACCGTCCTAGCGACGAACCAGGCGTCGATGAATAGCCCGAGGTCGCGGCCAGCGACGGTGGACGCCAACTCCTCGAAGTCCGTGAAGGTGGCATGTTGTCCGGCGTAGATCGTCGGCCACTGCTTGAGCAGAGCAAAGAACCGGTCAGCGCCCATCTCGTTGCGCAGCGCGTGCAGTGCCAGCGGTCCACGGTCGTAGACGGAGGTGAATTGCTCGGCGGCTGGCATCCCGACGAGCGGAGATTTCCAGAAGTCGGGATCGTGCACGGCGCGGCGCATCTGGTGTCGCCAGCGGGAGTCGAGGTCTGTTCCGTCGGACGTCTCGTTCCAGAGCCACACGGCGTAGGAAGCGAAGCACTCGTTGATGCAGATATCGGACCAGAGGCTGAGGGTGACCGAATCCCCGAACCACTGGTGGGCCAACTCGTGGGCGACGATGTCGGTACTCCGCTGCTTAGCGCCGCTGTAGACCGGACGAGTGGCAGTTTCCAGCTCGATCTGGTCCTGCAGGTCCCCGGGGAAGATGCCACCGGCCGAACTGAACGGATAGGGCCCGAAAAAGCCCGACAGCGTGTCGATGATGGTGGGGGTTTGCTCCACGAGCTTGCGCGCACCTTTTACGTCGGGCCCGATGGCTGACACGATCGGTGTCCCGTCCGAGAGATTTCCATGGACCGTCGTGAACTTGTCGATGTAGATCGTGGTGAGATAACTGGCAACAGGCTCGTTCAGTTGCCACCCGAACACGGCGCTGCCTGGACCGGGGTCAGGTAAGGCGCTGGTGGTCGGAAGACCGTTGGAGATGACTTGCCAACCCTTGGGCACGGTCGCCGTGACGGCGAAGGTGGCCGTGTCGCCGGGGTGTTCGTTCACCGGGTACCAGGCAGAGGCGCTGATCGGCTCGCCCACCACAATCGCGCCGCCCGACTCTGTCCGATACCAGCCGCCGTCGGTGGTTCCGTTGCGCCCATGGGCGACGCCAGGTGAGCCGCTGTAACGAACGTCGACCACCAGAGCAGAGCTCGGTTTCAGGGTGGTGGCCGGCGTGACGACGAGTTCGGCTCCGTCTCGGGAGAACTTCGCTGCCGCGCCGTTGATCGTGACGGCCGACACGGTCATGGTTGGCTGCAGGTCGAGGTTGAAGCGACGGAGCCCCACCGACGACGTGATTGTGGCCTTCAGGTGAGCAGTAGACCGGAGATGGTTGCTGGCCGGATCGTAGGCGAGGTCAAGAGCGTAGGACTCCACGTCGTAACCCCCGTTGCCGCTCCGGGGATATTCCGGATCGCCGTATCCAACGCTTCCCACCGAACTGGCGGTTTGGCTGTCGGGAGTCCTCGTCGGACTGGAAGCCGCTGCAGTCGGTGAAGCGCTCGTAGTCGGCGCCACAGCAGAAGGGCTCGGCGACGGCGGCACCGGTGTCCGGGGTGCGGTGCAGGCGGACGCGGCCAGGATCAGCGCCAGCGCCGACCATGTCCAGCGACTGGTTCGGCGCGACATATCCGCAAAAATACCCGCCGAGGCTGTGGGCAGGCCCAGGCGAGCCTGTGAGCGGCGCCACGGTGGCCCCCACGGCTGATCCGACCGGTCTCTAGCCGCCGTGCCGCGGGGCGCTCGCGTCGACGAAACTAAACGTGACGCGGCGCGGCGTCAGTACCGCGACCGCACCCGCGTACCCGTCGACGGTGATGGCCGACATCGAACACGGTGGCGTCCAACCGCCGGCGACGGAAAGCAGAGACGGCGGCTCAGCTGGCGGCGCCACCCGCACGTCGGTCATGTCCCCGTGCAAACCCTCTCCGGTCGCCTTCAGGATCGCCTCCTTCCGTACCCAGTAGGTAAAGAAGTCACGGGGTGTCTGCACGTACATCTGCTCGACCGGCGTGCAGACCGCCGACTGCAGTCCTGGGGAGGGAGGATCCCCGATTAACTCGACGTCCACTCCGACCGGGCCGTCGGCACTCGTGGCCACGACGACGAGGTCACCCGAGTGCGAGACGGAGGCGTGCACGCTGGACCCTGGCAGCCGGGGTCGACCGTGTTGTCGACCACATCGACTGCACGTCCGGTCGACGGCCACCTCCGACGCCTCGCCGCCAAACGCACGAGCCGCTGCGACCCGCAGCAGCACCGCGCCCAGGCTGAACCGGGCCCGGTCATCCTCGACTTTGAGCTGCGACCGACGTTCGAGTTCACTTGGATCCAGGAGGGCAAGGTGTCGGTCCTGAAGGTGCCTGAGCTGAGCCAAGTGCACCGTGCACCCACCCGACGCCGGCTCCACTGCCGGGCCGGGGACCTGCATCCCCGTGCCGAGTGCGGTGCGACGGGCTTGCTGCGGCGGCGGGCTCATGTCCAGGGGACCAACGGACGTCAGGTGTCCAGCGCCAGGGCTGTGCACCGGATGCCCCCGCCCCCCTTCTTCAGTTCGTCGGTGGCCAGCTCGATCACCCGGTAGCCCCGGTCGCGGAGGGTCTGAGCGAACTGGGGCGCACCCGTGGTCAGGGTGACCGTCACCGTGTCCGAGACAAGATTGAGCGCGAACCGCTCAGCCTCCTCGATCCCAACTTCAATCAACTCCACGCCGGACAGGTCGCGAATGGTTCGGCGGCTGCGCTCGTCGAACGCCTCTGGGCACCAGGCGACCGTCTCGGGCGTGAGGACCGCGATGGCGAGGTCGATGTCGTACCACCGGTCGCTGATGGTCTGAACGGACACGACGTCGTAGCCCAAGGTATCGACGATGACCTGGTGCATCGCCACGTCGGTCCGCCAGCCCGAGCCGGCGAAGAGTCGTGCACCGAACGCCAGCGCGGCGCCCCGGCCACTGAAACGATGAGGCGCTTCGACGACGTCGTAGCCGTGCTCGAGAAACCAGCGGCGAAAGTG